>JBGPBY010000266.1:0-9736 GCA_041481485.1 Terriglobia bacterium | reverse complement strand
GGTCATAGACTGCCCCTACAGTGGGGAAGAGCATTCCTTCACAGCTTCCCCACCTGCACGCAGCCCAGCGATTCTCCCCAGCCTTGAACGGTTTCGAATTCGAATTCGACCGATACCACGCGCGCGTCCCGCTGGCGCCGGACATCTACGGTTACAGTGGCCTTGTTGCCGACCTGACCCGGCGTTGTTACCGACACTAATCGAATGCGATGCCAGTTTGATCGACGAGAACCCAAAGGATTGAAAGGCGGCGCCTGCGGATTCCCAATTACTTTGGCCGACCAGTCTGATGAGGAAGTAGCCGTTGTGATCTCACAAGGACTGGCTTCCTTGACGAAAAAGGCTGCGGCGATCGTGGTTGCAACCGGAACGCGCAGATTGAACGCGCAGTGCCGTTCTATGGCGTTATCCGGATCGCGATCGAAATACACGTTGAGATTGCCGATCCAGCGCGGATGACGCCGGGGATCCACGATGGCTCTGGCACCACTCGCACGCGCGGAATCGAACAGGATGGGGCTGAGTCCAAGTTGATCGAGCGTCGACCGGTCCAGCCTGACGGTGAGATTCCGGCCCTCGCCGGGATCCATCGCACCCACTGCGATCCGCGCCACCGGCTTTCCTGGGACGAATGCGCCGAACGGCGCCGCCTCAATGATCAGTTCGAGTTCGTCGTTGCGAGTACTCTCGAGGTTTAAAACATCCAGAGAAACTTCTATGGCGTCGCCGGCATCTTTCCAGCAAATCGACTCGCGAATCACGGTTGGAGTAATCCTCTTTAGAGGAATCGAAGGAACAAAGATAGCCATCAGTTATACCTCCGGGGGTGAATTCGATTATTCTACACGCAGCCGCCAATCGAAGTTAGGGCAACTATGAATTTGAAAACGGCAACCTTCTTCGCATGCCTTCTTGTATTGACTGGATTGTTGCCCGCGCAAGCCCAATCCGAATCGAAGAACGTCCAGCTGGATGCCACGGGAGAATTCCGGTCTACCGATAGCGAGATTTCTGATTCCGGCCGGAAGCTGGCTGTGGCTATTGCGAGGCGAAATCTCCTGCGGGACGCCGCGACATACGTTCGGGACATCGACGAGGTAAGGGCTAGTCCACTAAAGCCAGGTCAAATCGACGCGTTTTTGCCGGCCATTCTGGAGATCAAACAGGGTGTGGTGCGGTCCGAAAAACAGGCAAATGGAACTGTCTACAAAGCGAGCGTAACGGTTCGTTCTGAACCTCGGCTAATTGCACGGCGTCTCGACAAACTGAGGAAAGACCCGAATACCGTTACGGCATTGATGGAAGTGGCGATACAAGCCGACAGTTTGTATGCCTTGCTGGCAAGCGCCAATGCCGCAAAAGTGCAAGACGGGCTGGCCGTCAAACTCGGCGCGAACCAGTTGATGGCTGAGGCGTATGCCGCGCTTGCAAAAACGGAGGAGAGTCCGGCATCGGTGCGGGTGTCATCCGGAAAAGGACGTCAGCGCGCAATGCTGCTTGCGGAAGCGTCAGTCGTTGCGCAGCCGGAGTTGCCGGAGGCGCACATTTTATTAGGAGATGTACTGGCGGATTTGAATCAGGCGCCGGCAGCGGAAGCCGCGTACCGGCAGGCGGTGCTGATAGATCCGTCTTCTCCGCGCGTACACATCAAACTTGCGGATGCGCTGCGGCGACAAGAAAGAATTCCGGAAGCGATCGCCGAATTGCGTGAGGCACTCCGGTTCGACCCCAATTCCGCGGTGGCTCACAGCGATTTGGGCTATGCGTTGGGGTCGCAGCAAAACACTGCGGAATCCATCGCGGAGTTTCGCGAAGCCATTCGACTCGATCAGGATTTGGTTGAAGCGCACAACTACCTGGCCATTGCTCTGGCTCGTCAGGGAAAGTTCCCCGATGCTGTCGCCGAGTTCCGGGAGGTCATTCGCAGCGATCCCGAGTCCGTTCTCGGCTATTACAACCTTGCCCTTGCCCTGGCGGATATGGAAAAGGACGATGAGTCCGCGGAAGCGCTTCGTCAAGTGGTACGTATCAATCCGAATCATTTCAATGCGCACTACAACCTGGGAGAGTTATTTCGATTGGACGGGAAGTTCGACGACGCGGTCAAACAATTTCGAGAATACCTGCGGCTGGCGCCCAATATTCCACAGAGCCAGCGCAATATCCAGCGTGCGGAAGAGTTTGTGCGAACCCATGAGAATAAGTGACTTATGGTACCCTTCAACCGGCCAAATGAGTTTGAAAGATCTTGTTCGATCGCTTCGTCGGCGAGTCTCGCGCGACGAACAATCCGTAGCGGAAGCGATGCGGCGCGAATGGGACGAGCGCGCAAAGGATAATGCGCGATACTACGTTGCCACTTCCTCGGAGCAGTGGTCGGATGAGGATTTTTTTCGCTCCGGTTTAACATCCGTCGATGACCTCATTCGGCGCGACCTTTCAAAAATCTGCCGCCGGATTCCAGCTCGAGAAATGCGAATATTGGAAATCGGTTGCGGGGTCGGCCGCATGACGGTTCCGCTCAGCGATCTGTTTGCGCGTGTCGATGGCGTAGATGTCAGCCCGGAGATGGTGTCGCAGGCACGTGAGGCGCTAAGAAATCGCACCAATGTCACTGTTTACGTCAACAACGGCGTGGATCTGTCCATGTTCCCAAACGAACAGTTTGATTTCGCTTACTCCGGAATTGTGTTCCAGCACATTCCCAGAAAATCCATCGTCGACGGCTATATCCGCGAGACGTGGCGCGTGCTTCGACCGGAATCGGTATTCAAGTTTCAGGTTCAGGGCTGTCCCATCGACGAAAAGGATGCAAATACCTGGGTCGGCGTCGGCTTCAATGAAGCCGAAATGCGACAAATTGCATCTCGATGCGGATTTCAGATTTTGGAATCGGCGGGTGTGGGGACGCAGTATTATTGGCTGACTTTCCTCAAACCGTGATGGGCTGAGCTTCAGCGAAACCAGAACATCTGCACTCTGGCAATGAACCAAAATGCAGCAGGTACGCCTAAGGCATATCCGCACAGTCCTTCTAAACTGGAGATCGAAGGAGAGAGAGTTCCCGCCTTCCGCATTACCAATCCTGCCGCGATAGTCATCAGGACGAACACCACGGCGATAAAAACAAGTTGTCCGACTTCCACACCGGCATTGAAAAACAGCAGTGCCGCGGCAATCTCATTTTGCGGCAGGCCCGCTTCCCGAAGTGCTGCGGCGAAACCAAAGCCATGCAGCAGACCAAAAAAACAAGAAATCGCCAAAGGATAGCGGCGCGCCAGGCTTTCGTTGTCTGGCCGCGCAATTTCCCGGGCAAGAAACAGGATCGACAGTGCAATGCCCGCTTCGATAGGAGGAATCGGCAGCCGGACAATCCCAAGTGCGGATAACGAAAGCGTGATCGAATGCGCGAGCGTGAATCCGGTCACAGCCGTCACGATGCGCCGGGGAGTCCTGGCGAGCAATAGTAGACCCGCGACAAAAAGCAGGTGGTCGATTCCGCCCCAGATGTGCTGAATGCCGAGCAATAGATAGTCGTGTGCGACAGTTTTCCAATTGGCCGCGGGCGGCACCTGCCATTCGGACTGGTCCGGTGGCAGTACGGCTGTGCGTGTGCCTCCCGACAACGGGCTGAATCGCAGCAAGGTTGAAAGCGATGGGTTATATAACGTGTAGTGCACTCCGATACGCTGCCCCTCAATTCCGTCCTGGAGCGCGGGGCACGCTGCAATTGCCGTCTGGGCAAATGCGTCGGTGGCTTCGCGGACTACGCCCGAATGCACCATGCAGCCTTCCGGAAATGAAATCTCCGGCCGATTCGCGGCGTCAACCGACGGCGGCATTCGCAAATCAATGCGGTATATGTGCGGCTCCTGTTCCACGATGAAAACCGAAAGTGGCCTCGCGTCATGCGCCGACGCAATTTTTGAAACGGCAACGAGGAGCACGAAAATGGTAAGCAGACAAAATGAACTACGATGCCGGACCAGTTTATTGGCGAACAGCTTCATTTCGAGTTGCCCGGAGAAATGTCCCTGCGTTCGATCTTGTATTCATTCGCAAGTCTGCTTAAACCTTTTGATCGTGCGTTTTCGGTACGATCGCGTTGCAAGTCTTCGGCGACCTGGGCGCGGATCTCCTTCAGCTCAGGCAGGTGGGCACTAGTGCGGCCGGTGAGCATCACCAGGTGATAGCCATGCACGGACTTGATGGGTCCGCTCCATTTCTTATCCGTAGGCGTCAACTTTGCAAGTTCAGCGACAAATCCTGCGTCGAAGTGACTCTGAACATAGTCCAGCGTCCGCTCGACATAGTTTTGAAAGTAGGGGAAGCGGTCGCCAAACTGTGGTGCGTCGTTAAACGCTGCGTTGCGCGCATTGAGTTCCGCTTTGAGCCGTTCGGCCATCTGCTTCGCGTCCGAATCGCTGTGCAGCGTCGAGTCCACAAAAACATGGGTGAACGTAACCGAAGGTTCAAGAGTGTAGATATCCTTGTGCTTCTTCAGGTAATCGTTGAGGACCGCGTCGTCCGGTGCAGTTCCGCCTTCGGTGAGATCGTCAATGAGATACCGCATCTTCTGCACCACACGCTGGCGAATCACGTAGTCGCCTTGCTCGAGTCCAAGCGCCTTTGCTTCGCGATACAGCATTTCTTCTTCGACATATTCGTCGACAAGACTCTGGCGTTCTTCCGCGCTCATCTTGTCCAGTTCCTGCGTGAAGTATTCGGTTTCAAATGCCTTGGAGCGGTATTGCAGAAAATTGAGCAGCCCCTGCTTATCGACAACGATAGTTTTGTCGGATGACGGCTCGTTTTTTCCCCGAGGGGTCTGGCCGAAGATAACAAAGAGGATTACACCCGCTACGAGGAAGTGCAGCAGCGGTTCTCGAATGATCCGTTTCCAGTACTGCATGGACGACGTTCAGCGTGCCGGCGGCGTATACCAGATTGGAGACGAATAGGCCCTTTCCTGAATGGTCGCTGCCTCTTTGGTTTCTTTGATGTCGATGCCCAGAGCCACCGCGTCGTAGGTGGAATGCCGCGGCGTCGGAATTTCCAGTACGCGAACGTAGTAAAACGCGCTCTGGCTGGGATTGAAATCAGGATCGGACCAGACTGTTGCCAGCTGGGTGGAGCCAATGGTGTTGGTATAGTTCGGAATTTTCAGATCCACCGTAGTGCCGACGGCAGGCAGCTTCCCATTCGCACCCACTTTGCGGTCCCCGGACCATGAGACATCGTAAATGTGTTCGTGGGTCTGTCCCGCGCTGTCGAGCCAGCCTTTGACGATTTGAATGCGGTCGAGATTGCCGCTGATGGGATCCTTCACGGCGTGAACGAGAAAGGACGGCACCTTTCCACGCGGCGCGTTAGTGAGATCGCCGCCCATGGGAATTCCTTTGCTGTATCCGACGCTGGCGATGTCCCGGGCATTTGCATCGGCAGCAACAAAGGAAAATCCACCGAAGAATCGCAGCGCTATGCGTGGCCCTGTTGTGGCATAGACTTCCTTGCGCTTGAAAGCGGCCATAATCGCTTCGCGCGTATTCGCCGTGGACCAGACGCCGGCAATTCCACCGGCCGACATTTCCCAGGCTGGAAAGATGACGGGAGCCGCAGGCTGGTAGCGGTCTTTAGGCAAAGAATCCGACGCGAGTTTTCCGAGGAAATCTGTTTCTTCCACCGAGGAAAGTCCGGTGTGGGAATCCGAGGCGCCAATGAAGCCGAATTTGTAAGGATTCACACCGGTCTTCTGTTCAATTTCGAAACCGCGCAGGAGAGCCGAACGCACATAATCAGCCTTATTTGACGGCGTCGCGGCTCCGCCCAGCAGTTTTCTACGGATTTCAAATTCCGCGAATTCGTCGTTGGGCGACAGCTCGGGATGAACCTCTGAGGTTCCCTTGACCTGCGTCATTTCGACCACGGGTTCCCACCGGATGCGCGTTCGGGCATATTCCGCGGTCATCGGCCGGCCATCGCTGTCGACCATGTCGAACATGAGACCACCGGACAAATTGGAGTTGTGTGGAATGGCAAGGAATTCCACGCCCAGCGCCTGACTGGTTTTCGCCAGCCACTGCCAAAGATCTTCGGGTCTCTGGCTGTCATTGGCATTGAAGGGAAGGAATTTCTTCGCCGTCGCGGCGTTTGCAGTCGTAAATACGACGCGGTGCAGGTTTTTGCCTCCGGGATGGACCGTCCATTCCCAACCGACGAAAGTCGTGAACTTACCCGGCTGATAGTGACGCTCTGCCGCGTCCACCTGCTTGGCCCAGATATTTTCACGAATCGGCGTCGATGCCATGTCCCGTGTTCTCGCTTGTTGGTCGGCCGGACTGATTCCGCGAGTGCCCGCGGCAGGATTCGTGTCCATCGCCGCCTTCATGGCTTTGCCCCATGTGGTTGCCAGCAGCAATGGATTTCCCTTCAGAACCTCAGACTGCATTCCCAGCTGTTCGGCGTGATCCGATACATTGAGGAAATCGAGCGGACGCATGATCCGCACTCGCGTTTTCAACGACGGATGGATGACGGGCATGCCCTTGGCAAAGCGGAACGCCGTGTCTGGATCCGCGACGAAGTTACCCGTGGAATACGCATCAGTGGAATTGGAGGTATGGAGATGCGTGTCTCCCCAATAGAGATTGGTGTTCTGGGCGGTCGCGCTCCCAGCGGCCAGCATCCACAGAATCGAAAGGAAAGACCATCGCAGTATGGCAATCGACTTTTTCACGCCTGAACTCCCGTACAGCTGAAATCGCAGCTGAATGAATGCGCGAAGGATATTACAAATGAAGGGTTTGGAGCTTGTGAAAAAATGCCGGGGCGTCAGGAAAACAGGTCCGAGACCGCGATCGAGATCTTCGTCAGTACTTCGGAACGAAATGCTTCACCGGCCTTGTAGGTGACATTGTTTCCGGTCTCGAATGAACGCACCTCAAGCTCTCGCGTGACCGTGTCTATCAGCCAAAGCTCGCGCACACCCATCGCGCGATACGTGTCCGCCTTCGTGCGGCGATCATAGAGCGCATTTGAAGGGGAAACGACCTCTACAACAATGTCGGCACGAGTCCAGTGATGGGGATCCATCTGAGTCAGCAGCTCCTGAGACAGATACATCAGATCCGGCTCAAGATAGGTATTGTCGTCGACCCAAATGGCTGTTCGCGGCAAAAAGACGCGGCCCGAATAGCCGCAACGTTTCAGGTCTTCGATCAGTTTTGCATTTAAATTTGCCGAGGCGTTGTTGTGGGGATAGTCCGGAGGCGGGGTCATGTAGAGCACTCCCTTGATCAGCTCCAGCTTCGAGTGGTCCGCCGACTCTGGCAGGTCCCAGAACTCCTGGAGGGTATACGTTTTGACCAAGGGCGAGGTCGTGACTACCATATGCAGCATTCTAGTACGCGGGCCCACAAAAAGCATTCCGGAGGGAACCCACATTCCCAATTGCCGCAGCAACAGCGAAAAGGTCGCAGAAAGAATTCGGAAACCGGGCCGGTGAAAGATCCGGATGATATCCTTACGCGATGATCACCGATCCCAACGTCGACCAGTACATCCGAAGCCTGATTCCTGAGCGCGACGAGGTCTTAAGCGAAATGGAAGAGCGCGCGACCCACGAACACATTCCGATCATTGGTCCGGTCGTCGGTACGCTGCTCTCCCAGCTCGCACTGTCGATCAACGCCAAACGCGTTGCGGAACTCGGTTCCGCGATTGGGTACTCGACGATCTGGCTCGCCCGGGCTGTCAAGGAAGGTGGCAGCGTCCTTTATACCGATGGCAGCGCAGCCAACGCCAACGACGCGGCACGGTATTTCGACCGCGCCGGCCTCAGTAAACGCATTGAGATTCGTGTGGGCGACGCGCTGGAATCCTTCTCACGGATTCCGGGCGAATTCGATTTCATCTTCAACGACGTCGACAAAGAAGGTTATCCGGAAGTCTATCGGCAAGCGGCCCACCGTGTCCGCGTGGGCGGCTTCTTCGTCACCGATAACGCACTTCGCCGCGGCCGCGTTGCCGATCCTTCGGTGCAAGGGGAGAAAGAGATCAATGCCGTCCGTGAATTTAATTTTCTTCTGTCCGGTGATCCACGGTTTCAAACAACAGTGTTGCCCCTGCGCGACGGCGTGACCGTGGCGTTGCGAGTCCGGACCTGAGAGAAAGTGTGCGAGACGCCTTCAGAAGGCGGTGCGTTCGGTCAGAATCTCTGTGCGCACATCATTGATAAGCTGCTGAACTGTAGCCGGTGATCCAGCAGCTTTGGCGCCTTTCCACTGACTCGCTTTTCTCCGGAGGTCATCTTCCGACACGGCCGTGTGAATATCGAACAATCGGTCGTTGGCTTGCACCTCGGCTGTTTCGATATTGCCGTAGTGGTGAGCGAGGATCCGGTTCGTTGTGTCGCGTTTGAGCAGCGCGTGGTTTGTCTCCACGTTGTTCATGGCATCCAGCTTCACATCGTAGGGACCAATCGGCGACAAAAGCTTCACGATAACCGGAGTGATTTCGATTCCAATCAGCAGCAGTACGACGAATGTGCTGATCCACCACACGGCCGATGAGGTCGCGGCCAGGTCCGACAGAGCTGTCATCCTCGTCAGAAAATCATCGTCGAGGCTGCTCCGAAAGAGATTCACGTTCCGGTTGATCTGCGCTTCAGCCTCGTCGTGCTGTGCCTGGATTTGCCGCAATCGCTCACGCAGGGCGGTGACCTGTTGCCGCGCTTCGATCGCCGAGGCTTCCTTCACGCGTGCGACCTCGCTGTACCCATAACGCCGGCTGCCGCCCGTGCCGTCGGCTTCTTTGTGGAAGTCGTCTTCAAGCGCCTGGGCTCGCGTTTCGGAGGATGCCACCGCATCGCCGGCAGTTTTCAGTTCAGCATCGAGTTCACCGAGCGCGCTGCTTTGAGTAAGGCTCGCGCGCTTCGCGGTTACGGACTGATCCTTGTTGACCGCCGCCTGAGCGGCGATGGTGCTTTGAAAGAGGCGAAGCTCGAGCGGTTTGGAGATGGTAATGCCGATCAGGGCAGCAAGAACGACGCGAGGAACCGCGGGTACCCATATCTGCCGAAGGCGTTGCCGCCGCGGCACGTTCGGGTCTGTGGGCTTTCTCAATGAGGAGACGATGTAGCGATCCAGATTGAAAATTGCCAGGGCCCACAGAACGCCAAAGGCAAACGACGTCAGAACAGCGTAGGACCCGCTCGCCAGAGTGGTATAGATCGCGTAAAAGCCGGAGAAAAACGCGAGCACTCCGGTGGTTAGAACGGCTCCGCCGATCCCTTCATACTTTGCTTTTTCACTCGGATACATGCGCAGTACTTGAGGAACCGCACCGGCGCACCACCAGAGAAAGTTCCGTGGCGGAGGAGCGGTATCCGTCTGGGCGTTATTCATTGTGGCCTCCCTAGATCGTTTGGACACACATACACATTGATATATACGGATGCGGATGGAGTTTGGTTAACTGTGAATTTACGCGGGGCGATTGCCCTCCTGGCAAGGGCATTAATGTATTTGACGCATCAAGTTCCCAAGATCAGACTCTGCACTCGCCGATCACCAATTTGGAACATCCTTTTGCATTGAGCGTTAGCGATGAGGCTGTCGTCAGGACCCCACTTACCCAAGTAGCCCAAGGGGGCCTGGTTATTGCTAGTGTAGTGTCCCGGAAATAACTGGACATATTATTCTTCTCGTTTCTGGCGTCGGCGTGGCTGGCTGCAGCC
>JBGPBY010000265.1:0-9740 GCA_041481485.1 Terriglobia bacterium | reverse complement strand
CCGGCTTACGCGGGTGGCTACGGGGCCTGCCGCCGCTAACGCGGCTGAGAATACGTCCATCCGGCAGGCGGTTGTATCTCAAGTAGGGATCAAGAAAATGTGACCATATTTGTGAAGCGCTGTACTTTGGTGGTGGAAAGTGACAGGAGTTTCGTATCCCTCCCGTGAGACGGCCCGCCGATTCATCCTTCCAGACAAAGAAATTGTTAATGAGTGGGCATTTGGGACGTTTAGGTGTATTGAGACGAGAGAAACAGCGGGAGTTGACCTTGCCAGTTGAAACATATCCGGACACCGACTATGGCACTGAGCTCGAAAAGGCTTTCCTTGAGAACCATGAAAGGGTTTACGCAGCCGCTTTTCGAATCACGGGGAATGCTTCCGACGCAGAAGACGTGCTTCAAACCTTGTTTCTGAGGCTGGTCCGGCGCGAATGGCTTCCCGACCGGAAGGCTGCATGGCCGACATACCTGCACCGCGCTGCAATCAATATTGCGTTGGACATCCTCCGGAAGCGTGGCCGCCAGATACCTCTGGGAGATGGAGAGTTCAAGCTTCAGGAAACACGGCCGGATCCCCATCATGAACACTCGGCAATGGAGTTGAGGAACTGGCTCACAACTGCGCTCGCCCAGATGCACCCGAATGCAGCCGAAATGTTCATTCTGCGCTACGTCGATGGCTACGGAACTCCGGAAATCGCCAGAATGCTCAACACTTCGAAGGGTACCGTTGCGGTCACACTGTTTCGAACACGCAGCCGTCTCCGGAAATCAATTCGCAATTTTTTTGGAGGCCGCTGATATGGATGTCAATCGCAAGGATTCGAAAAAGATGCTCTACGCCGCAATCGATGCCGTGCGCACTGCGGCTCCCGATCGAACGGAAATGGAAGAGCGTGCAGCTCGTGTGTGGGCGCGTATTGGAGCGGAATTCGAGGAGAGTGAGCAATCCCTGAAGTCCAGGGAATTACTCACTGCATCCGAATTCCGCTCCGAGCAGATTCGAAACTGTAACGATTACCGCGCGCTTATTTCCGACTATCTTGCGGGAAATCTCTCTTCAGCCCGGGCGCTGCTCGTCAAGGACCATACGAATGAATGCGTCGCATGCCGAAACGCATTGAATGCGGCGCGAGGCGCCGCGCCGCTTCCGGCATTCCGGCGTACGGAACGCCGTGTTAATCGGTGGGTCGCCGTCTCCGCGGCTATAGCAGCGGCCCTGGTTTTCGGCATCGGGTTCCAGCAGGCGGGATATCTCAACTTTCTGTTGCCGGTCGTCGAAGTGAAAGCGACGGCACGCACCATCGATGGGAAACTCTACCGGATCGCCGGTTTGAACATGAGTCCTGTTGTGGCAGGCGCGGCATTGACGTCCGGAGAAGCGCTTCGGACAGCCGGCGATTCCAGCGCTGTTATTGAACTCGCAGACGGTACGCGCGTCGAGATGCGCGAGCGCTCACAGTTATCGCTGAAAGGCACTCATGACGGAATCCGCGTGAATCTGGACCGTGGCACTGTGATTGTCCAGGCAGCGAAGCAGCGCAATGGCCATCTGTATGTCGTCACGGAAGACTGCACAGTTTCCGTCGTCGGGACCGTATTTGCCGTCAGTTCGGGAGTGAAGGGTTCGCGCGTATCGGTCATTGAAGGTAAGGTTCATGTGGCACAGTTCTCATCGGCGGAAACAACGCTTTTGCCCGGGCAACAGATGACAACCGCTGCCAGCCTGATCCACGTGCCGATCGAAGAAGAAATTTCATGGAGTCGAAACCTGGATACCTATGCGGCGCTGCTCCGTGCGGCGTCCGACGTGAATGACTCTCTGCGCGATAGTCTTCCAGGTCCGCAGCTTCGCTCAACGTCGACGTTGCTGCCGCTCGTACCTGAGAACACGGTTATCTACGGCGCACTTCCAAACATCACTTCGGTTCTCGGGCAGGCATACGACCTGTTCCGGCAAAGGATTGACCAGAATCCGCTGCTACGCGAGTGGTGGGCGAAGCAAAATCAGCGAAGAGATTCAAACGATCCGACATTGGAAGACATGATCGGTCATGTTCGGAATCTCGGCGGTCAACTTGGAGATGAGATCGTGATTGCGGTGACGGGCAGTCCTTCGGGACCCGCCGACGTGATCGTGCTTGCGGAGGTACGGAATTCGGAAGCGGTCCTGGCAGAGATCCATGCCCTTGCGGCGGGCGCCTCGCCGCAGCATTCGCTCCGCGTTCTGACGGATACTGCGCAGTTGGTCAACTTCAGCAGCATCGAACGTGGGCCGGTCGCCTATGTTGGAACGTCGACTCTGATGTTTGCGACCTCGACCCGGGCAATTTACGACATGACCATGGCGCAGCGCTCCGGCAACAGCGGCTTTTCCGGCCGGCCTTTCCATGCCTCGATTGCACAAGCGTATGCGAAGGGGGCGGGAATATTGTTTGCAGCGGATCTGGCGACGCTGTTTTCGGATGCGCAGCGCTCGGAACAGGCTCGCGCTTTGGGCCTGACGACTATCGACCATCTGGTCTTCGAGCAGAAGCAGGTCGCCGGCAAGACAGTGACCCAGGCTCAATTGAATTTCAACGGCGAGCGATCCGGCGTAGCAGCATGGCTGACGGCGCCTGCGCCGATGGGTGCGCTGGAGTTTGTCTCGCCTCAGGCCTACGGCGTGGCGTCCTTCGTTACAAAGGACGCACTCACGATACTGGATGAGATACTGACCTTCGGTGGACAGTCCGGGTCCGGACAGCAAGTATTGGATCAGATTCGCCTGGACACCGGCGTCGACATTCGACGCGATCTCGTCGAACCGCTCGGCGGTGAGTTCCTGCTCGCCATGGACGGTCCGTTTCTTCCAACTCCGTCATGGAAAGTGGTTGCGGAGGTCTACGAATCGGCGCGCCTTCAAAACGCGATCGAGCGGCTTGTGTTTCAAATCAACAGCCGGCTTACCCAGAATGGTGCGCCGGGTATCTCCCTGAGCTCGGAGGCCGTTGGCAGTCAGGTCTATTACCGGCTGCGTCGCGCCAATAATCCGGCAGCGGAAATCCACTATACATATGCGATGGGCTATATTGTGGCTGCGCCTTCCCGCGCATTGGTAAGCCAGGCTCTTCAGTACGAGCAAAGCCGGTCTTCGATCGCGAACTCTGCAAAATTCCGGTCGCTGATGCCGGCCGATGGCAGCGACCACTGTTCGGCTATTCTGTATCAGAATCTCACGGAGACGGCGAGCTCGATTGCGAACTATGTACCCGCGGGCGTGGGCGGCATTACTCCCGATCAGTTGCAGACACTGCGCCAGACGATCGAGCTGACGCCGGCAACTCTGGTTTGCGCAAACGGCGAGCCCAATCGAATCGTGATGGGTTACCAGGGAGATCTCGCATTCAATGTGTTACTGCTTGGTGGACTTCGAAACATGATCGAGACAGTGGGACAAAGGCGGTAAGTGGTGAACAGGTTTTCGGAACAGGCTACCGCAAGCGCTCGCGTTCCGCTCCTTCGTAAAGAGACGGGAAATGCGGCTCCGGCGATAGAGTTAGACAACCTATCGGTATCTTTCAATGGCCGCCCGATCCTGAAGGACCTCAACGGAGCGTTCTCCGGCCGGGCGATTGGCCTGCTTGGGCCGAATGGCGCCGGCAAAAGTACTCTGATTCAGACTCTCCTGGGATTTCATCCTCCAACGAAGGGCGCTGCCCGAGTCCTCGGTATGGATGTGCGTTCGCAAATTCGGGAGATCCGGCATGCGATTGGCTACATGCCGGAAAACGATTCCTTCATTACCGGAATGACCGGCATACGGATGGTGCGCATGATGGCCGAGCTCTCGGGCTTGCCGCCGGCGGACGCGCTGGAACGAGCCCACGAAACCCTGTTCCAACTCGGACTGGGCGAAGCCCGCTATCGTAATGTGGGGACCTATTCGCTGGGCATGAAGCAGATGGCGAAGCTCGCCGTAGCCGTTGTCCACGGACCGGGGATGCTGATCCTGGATGAGCCAACCAACGGGCTGGACGCGGACGGGCGCAAGCGGATGCTGGAGATCATCCGTGAAATCCGCGACAGCCATGACACACAGATCATCCTGTGCTCGCACTTGCTGCGCGACGTCGAGGAATGCTGCGACGAAGTCATGATCCTGAAAGACGGAATGCTCGTGACCCATTGCAACCTTGAAGCCGAACGGCGGACAAACCGGAAATTCATCCAGATGGAAACCCGCGGCGACACCGGCGTTTTTCTCAATCGCATCGAACAGCTTGGCTGCGAGTTGGCCGTCAATGGAAACCGCAGACTTAAAATGGTTCTTCCCGAAGCCGTCGAGACACGCGACCTGTACCGCATTGCGTCCGAGACCGGCGTTCAGATTCGCCGTCTGGACTTCAAGCGCGATTCGCTTCAGGACATTTTCCTGAAGGCCATGGAGGAATCCAATGGCCGTCCATAGACGCGGATATCGCCGGTACGATGGCTCGCTTACACCGGAAAGGTGGCGCTTCTGGATCCTGGCGCGATATGCCTTCAGCCGGGTTTTCCAGTCCAGACTGCTGGTCATCTTTTATGTCATCTGCTTTGTGCCGACGGTACTTGCCTTGAGCGCCGTTTATCTCAGTCACAATGTGGATCTCTTAGCTTCAATGTTCCCGCATGCGCAATTGCCCTCAACAGAGTTGCTTCCGGTGAACGCTGAGTTTTTCCTCTTTTTGATGGCCATCCAGGCGACGCTCTCGGTCTTCGTGACAGCTCTGATCGGTCCGGGCCTGGTTTCACCGGACCTTACCAACAATGCGCTCCCGCTGTTCTTCAGCCGGCCGTTTTCCCGCGCGCAATATGTGCTTGGAAAGTTCAGCGTCCTGTTCGTTCTGCTCTCGCTGATCACGGCGGCGCCGATGCTGTTGATCTATGTTCTGAAATCCGCTTTGGCGGGGTCTCAGTGGTTCATCGACAACATTCACCTGGCATTTGCGAGCCTGGTCGGTTCTCTGCTCTGGGTCATGCTCATTTCTTTGGTGTCTCTGGCCTCTTCGGCATGGGTGAGATGGCGGCCTGCGGCGGCCGGAATGCTTTTCGCTTTGTTCTTCATCCCTGCCGGATTTGGAGCGGCTGCGAACGAAATCATGCGAATGACGTGGGGCAGCCTGCTGAATGGAACCGTCCTTATCGGCACGGTTTGGAACTCGCTCTTTTTCATTAATGACCCCGCTGGATATGCCCGAGCCGCAGACGCGTTGAGTGAGATGCCAGATACCGTTGGTTTCCTGCCAGCCTGGAGCGCCTGGCTGATGGTCGCCGCTCTTTGCGCCGCCAGTCTCTTACTATTGAACCGCAAACTCCGTGCGCACGAGGTTGTAAGATGAGCGGAGCGAATGCAAGCCCGTCAGGGCGCAGCCATCAAGAAATGTCCGGAGCGAATGCAAGCCCGTCAGGGCGCAGCCATCAAGAAATGTCCGGAGCGAACGAAATCGTTTTTACGGACGTTTCGAAGTTTTACGGCGAGGTCCTCGGCGTCAACAAAATCAATTTGAGAATTGGTCCAGGCATTACGAGCCTCGTCGGTCCAAACGGCTCGGGCAAAACCACTTTAATGAATCTAATGACGGGATTGATCCGCCCGACGCGCGGCGACATCGAGGTACTGGGCACTCGAACCGGCGATCCCGAAACCTTTTACCGCAAGATCGGATACTGCCCGCAATTCGACACATTTCCGAAGGGCGTTACCGGCTTTGGTCTGATCTCTTCCCTGTTGCGGCTGCACGGCTGCAGCAAGCGGGACGCCGAGGATACGGCAGGACGGGCGATCGAACAAGTGCACATGACCGACGCCGCTCACCGGCGCGTCGCCGGATACAGCAAAGGGATGCGTCAACGGATCAAGCTGGCTCTGGCCGTTGCGCATCAACCGGCCGTGCTCGTGCTCGACGAACCGTTGAACGGCCTGGATCCGATGGCCCGCGCGGAATCTATCGCCTTGTTCCAGAAGCTGGCAGAGAGCGGTCTATTCGTGATTGTGTCGAGTCACATTCTGCATGAGGTCGACATTATCTCCGACTCCGTTGTCATGATGAGCAACGGCTACATTGTTGCCGAAGGAGATATTCAAGACGTCAGGGAAGAAATGTCAGAACACCCGATAGGAATCCTCGTCCGTTGCGATAATCCCGCACTTCTGGCTCGCCGCGCGTTTTCCGAAAACCATGTGGTCGAGGTCCGAATCGAGGATGACGGAACAGGTGTACTTGTCCGGACGAGAAGTGCGGATCAGCTTTACATGCTCATCAACCGGGTTGTGCTCGAAGATAAAATGACGATCGAAGGTGTGATTCCAATCGATGAAGATGTGCATTCGGTCTATTCGTATCTGATTGGCGCCGACGGAGCCGTCAGGCTGTAAAAGCCTGGCGCCGCTCCGAGGTGCAGGAGAAATGTCATGTCGAAGGCCTGGCATCAAACAACGGCGGTGATGAACTTTGAGATGCGGAAGTTCTTTGCCGGACGCAAGTGGTTCTTTCCAGTCCTGCTGGCCGCAGGGCCAGTAATGCTTGCCACCATGTTAGTCCTCTTTGGTCGTCAACATCCGCCGAACAATAGCGACGTCACCGAAGTATTCGCCGTGTTGTTTCAGACATTTATTCTGCGACTGGTGATTGTGTTCGGATGTGCGCTGGTATTCGCCAATCTCTACCGCGGCGACATGGTCACCAGGACGATACATTTTTACCTGCTGACACCGATTCGTCGTGAAGTTCTGGTTGGGGGAAAGTACCTGGCAGGACTGCTGACCACGGCCACACTGTATGGCGGCATGGTGGCGATCACCAACATTCTCTTTCATTCGGTCAACGGTCAGGCGGTCGCTGAAGGTCATTTCTTCAGCGGGCCGGGAATGAGTCAGCTTTTCACCTATGTCGGGATCGCTGTGCTCGCCTGCGTTGGATACGGATCCGTATTCATGTTGACCGGTTTCCTCTTCAAGAATCCGGCCATCCCTGCTGCACTTGTCGTGGTCTGGGAATCCGCAAATGTATTCATGCCGGCGGCGCTGAAAAAAATCAGTGTCGTTCACTACCTGCAATCGATCACGCCGGTGCCGATCCCTTTCGGTCCATTTGCCGTGATAACGGCACCGGCTTCGGTTTTCGTTTCCGTTGCCGGCCTGGCAATGTTTACTGTGGCTACTCTGACGATCAACGCATTATTGATGCGGAAGGCGGAGATAAACTACAGTTCCGACTAATTGCCGCGCTGCTCGGCATCGAAGAACTCGACGTCGCTTCCGTCTACAAAGAAAAGCTGAAGGTGTTTGGCATTCAGGCGGAACAACCGCAGTGCACGACAGACTTGCCCTGCGGTGGAGTCGTCGGTCGAAGGTCTGGCCCATCGTTCGTTCAATTTGTGGACGAACTGCAAAAAACTGCCGTCGACAAAGAACAACGCACCTTCCGTGAACTCCGCATTGGCGACGTAGCGAGTCACTCCACCTCGCGTAAGCGCAGGTAAGTTGGACGCAGGTTCATTGCTCGTCATGCCCCTTGTACCTTAGCAGATAGAGAAACAGTCTGGCGCGTTCTATGAAGCCGTGAAGAAATGCGATTCATGAAATCCCTCTCCCAACGGGAGAGGGGGCCGCGCAGCGGCCGGTGAGGGGTACCTCACGAAAAAAGTTTTACTTGTGGTACCCCTCACCCGGCCTTCGGCCACCCTCTCCCGTTGGGAGAGGGATTTCTTGATGCATTCCTTCACAACTTGTATGACCGCGCACGGTTTCAATCCCAACCGGAGGAGGTCCTCTGTCCGCTTTTTGGGATCGGCAGCTTCGGTTACATTGGCCCCATTTTTGACACCAGTTGCCGTCGAGAATTGCGGCCACCAAACCCGCCGGAAATTCTCCGAACCTGCGATAGACTACGGCTAATTCAGCACGGTATTGGCAGAGGTGATTCCGTGAAAGCGTCCATGGTTGCCTTGTTGATCCTCTCGTTGCAGCAGGTGTCGTCATTTCCAGGCGGTTCCATAGAGGGACACCTGGTGCGACTCGGCACCAGCGACCCAGTTGGCGGGGCGCGCGTGGTGCTGGCGAAAGTTGGAGGAGAACTTTCCGATTACCGGTTCGTTACATCGGACCAAAGTGGAGCCTTTGCACTGCGCAATCTGGCGGCGGGGTCTTACCGCGTATACACCGAGCGCTTCGGTTATCTCCAGCCCAAATACCGGGGCTCAGGAGGAGAGTTTACAGGAATGCCGGTTGCACTTGCGGATGGGCAGAAGCTGTCGAACATCGTGATTACGATGACTCCCTCCGGTGTGATTGCCGGACGCGTCCGCGACCCGGAGCAAAAACCGCTGCGGAACGTCTGGATACGCGCAATGAAGGCGGAGTATTACCAGGGACGGCGATCTCTGGAACTCGTGGAGTTCGCGCAGACAAACGACCTGGGGGATTACCGGATTTTCGAACTTCCTCCCGGCTTGTACTTCGTCAGCGCTGAACTGAATCGCCCCCGCATTCAGGGCGAGAATTACATAGCGCCGAATCCCGTGTTGCAGATCAATGGCTCGGCCCGAGATTATCAGTTCCAGTCCAACACGCCGGGCGAAGCTGCTATTGCCGGCGGAAGCGTGAGTGCTGCCGCCTTCGACAAGAATGTGTTCTTTAGAACCTACTTCCCGAATACGATAAATTCTGACGACGCGGCACCCGTCGAACTGCGGGCAGGGGCAACACTCACGGGAGTCGACTTTTCGATTTCTCCGAAACCAACCGTGCATGTTCGCGGAAAAGTCATTAGTGCAGCATCGGCCCAGCGTCTGCCCACTGTTTGGCTGGATAGTCCTCAGCTGAGCGTCTACGCGAGCGTGCGGGATATGGGAGCGTTCGATTTTCCAGCAGTTCCAGCGGGCAAGTACGATCTTTGGTCCTCCCAGGGCACCTCGCCCGCTACCTCACTGGCGGGAACAATTCAAATCGAAGTGGCTGACCGCGATATCGAAAACGTCACGCTTGCACTCCGTCCGGGATTTACTATTCAAGGCAGGATGACGATTGACGGACGGCGGCCGTCGTCTTCCGATCCGAAATTTGGCGTACAAGTGCTCGGCCGTACCGGGCCACGGTGCTGTTCGGTAGTTGCTGTTCAGTCCGATGGCACATTCACCGTGAACACGTATCTGACTCCTAATGAATACCGGTTTCGCATCTTTCAGGGGAATGACTACGCATATGTAAAATCTGCGCACTACGGGTCCGAGGATGCTTTGGATGCGTCATTTCGCGTAGACGGAACTTCCGGTCCACGATTCGAGATAAACGTCAGCCTCAGAACCGGAACACTGGATGTTCTGGTTGCCGACGAAAAACAAGTGCCGGTTACGGGCGTTTCCGTCGTTGCGGTACCGGAGCCAACGCACCGGAAGCGCTTTGAGTACTATCCCACAGCCATCACCAACAATACCGGACGAGCGCACTTCGACCGCATTGAACCGGGCGATTACCAGTTGTTTGCGTCGCGTGAAATTGAAACAACGGCATGGCAGGATCCGGACTTCATGCGCTTATATGAATATCGCGGACAAGAGTTCAGAATTCAGGAAGGCGAAAAGAAGGACGTCACGTTGAAATTGACTCCGGGGCGTGACTAAGCGGCTGCCCACAAATAACATCTCATAGTAGAGCGTAGATCTATCAGCCGAGGGTGAGCGCAAGCCTTGCCCCGCCAACGAGGCTGATGTGAGTGT
>JBGPBY010000264.1:0-9749 GCA_041481485.1 Terriglobia bacterium | reverse complement strand
CCTGCAGCCAATGCGTTGGCCTGAGTCTGAGGATCCTTGATAATCAACCATTCGACTCGATCCACTTTGACCAGCTTGCTGCCCGCTGTTCCGCTGGGAGGTTCCGAGCGCGGCTTGTATTTCAGGTTCTTCACATACACGATCTTTTCGCCAGGCTTCCGTTCGTCTTTCTTAAAAATGAAAGGGCCGGAACCCGTCGGGTCGGTGATTTGTTGATCCGGAGGAGCATCGGCAATGCGTTTAGGCAGGATGAACGGAACGTAGGCGCCAGGCTTTCCCAACGACTCCAGCACCAACCCGTACGGCGCCTTCAACTTTATCCAAAATACTTTCGGGTTCACCGTTTCCCATCTCTCGACGAATGAATACAGCCTCTGCCCCATCATGTCTTTTTGTCGCCAACGATTGAGCGATGCGATGACGTCGTCACTGGTGACTGGCTTGCCATCGTGAAACTCCAGTCCGTCGCGAAGCCTGAAGGTCCAGGTTTTCTTGTCCGGACTGATGTCATAGGTATCCACCATCTGTGGCGAAATCCGGCCTTCGGCGTCCATACCGAAAAGAGTGTCGTAGATCATGAACCCATGCATGCGAGTCACCGTCGCAGTGCTGAAACTCGGGTCGAGACTTTCCAGATCGGATTCCGGAACCACCCGCAGAACACTGGGCTCGATTGGCGCGGCGGGCGCCTTCGCGCAAGCCCACAACCCTAAAAATCCACCAAACGCAAAGAGTGTGCGAAGATGCCGTTGCATCAGGATTATTCCTGCCTTGGTGTTTTTCATTTTGAATCCAGACCTCATTAGTGTTTTTCCAGGTTCCAGAACACGGTGAAGTACCCAGTCACAAAGCCCGCGATGTTCTTGCGGGCGGCGACCTTGATGACGTACTCGCCCAATGGAACATGGGTTCCGACCGACATGGCGCGCGCCTGCACGCGATCTGCAATCGCCGCGCGTTCCTTTGCAGTTGACGCAAGGGCGAAGTTGAGGCGCTCCATTTCCAGTTCCTTATCGCAGGGCCAACCCACCCACGCCTTTTCGCAAGCCGCGCTGAATATATTGGAGGAGAGTGGGCTCATGTAGCTGACCGATGGTCCGCTAGAGATAAACAGGTTCCAGCCTTTTCGATTGCTTCGGCGCGACACGAGAGTCTTCCAATCCATCGATTGCACATTTACTGTGAATCCTGCCTGAGTCAGGAGCTGCCTGGCGACATCGGCCAGCCTGTTTTCATTTGCAACGTCGGTTTGCCGCAGTAGAACTACTGGAGTGCCTTTGTAGCCGGATTCGATGAGCATTTGTTGTGCGCGTTTGAGATCCGGACTGGCGATGAAATCCATTCCGTAGGCAGTGGCGTACGGAGTCTTGCACGTATAGATCGAGAAGCAGGTGCGGTACAACTCAGGTTTGCCAATCTGGGTTTGAAGAAACGCAAGCTGGTTCATCGCCGCCATCGCCGCCTGCCGGACCTTTACGTTGTCGAACGGCGGTTGGAGGTGATTGAAGCGCATGTGGAACCTGCGTCCGAGCGGATTGTCCAAAACCATCTGGATATTCGGATTACTCTGGAGCGAGGAATTCATTTCGAACGCCGGTGCGATTATCATGTCGACTTCACCCGCAGCCAGCGCATTGGCCTGAGTTTGAGAATCCCTGATAATGATCCATTCGACACGGTCCACCTTCACCACTTTGCCGCCGGCTGTTCCGCTTGCAGGTTCGGCGCGCGGTCTATATCGGGCGTTCCTCACATAGACCACTCTTGAGCCGTGTATCCGTTCCTCTTTCCGGAAAATGAACGGTCCTGATCCGGTTAAATCGGTTATCTGCTCGTTGGCGGGCGTGGAAGCTACGCGTTGCGGCATTATGAATGGGACATAAGCGCCCGGTTTGCCGAGCGATTCCAGTACCAGCGAGTAAGGTCTCAGAAATTCCATCCGGAAAGTTTTCGCGTTGACGACGATCCAGCCCCCTGGTTTCAGGAACGACAGAAGGATTTGTCCCATGGTATCCCGCTGGCCCCAGCGCTGGAGTGAAGCGATCACGTCCTCGCTGGTGACCGGACTTCCATCGTGAAACTCGAGCCCGTCGCGAAGTGTGAACGTCCATGTCTTCATGTCCGCACTGTGCTCGAAGGTGTTCACCATTTGCGGCGAAATCTGGCCGCTCTCGTCAGTTCCGAAGAGCGTGTCGTAGATCATGTAACCGTGATGGCGGGTGATGTCCGCAGTTGTCGAGATGGGGTCGAGATTCTCCAGATCGGATTCCGGAACCACCCGCAGAATCCTCACACTGGGCTCGATTGGCGCGGCGGGCGCCTTCGCGCAAGCCCACAACCCCAAAAATCCACAAAACGCAAAGAGAGCGCGAAGGCGCCGCTGGGGTAGCTTTAATCTTGACCCGCTGTTTTTAATTTTGAATTCAAACCTCATTAGTGTTTTTCAACGTTCCAGAACACCGTGAAGTATCCAGTCACAAAGCCCGTGACGTTCTTGCGTGCAGCGACGCGGGTCATGTACTCACCCAGGGGGACATGTGTGCCGATTTCCATAGAGCGCACCTGAATCTGTTCCGCCAATGCTTTGCGCTCCGCGCTTGTGCCCGCGATAGCAAACGCGTCGCGCAAATTCTCCAGTTTCAAATCGCAGGGCCAGCCAAACCAGGCTTTTTCGCAAGCCGCGCTAAAGATCTGGCCGGAGAGTGGGTTCAATAGGGCAACCGATGTGTACCGCGAAAGAAAGATGTCCCATCCCTCGTGTTTGTCCCGTCGTGTGGTCAGCGTATGAAAGTCCATGGATTGGATGTCTACTTTGAAGCCAGCCTGAGTCAGAAGTTGCCGGGCGACCCCCGGCAATCTGGCGACAACAGCGAGATCGGTCTGGGCCAGCAAAATCACCGTCCTGCCGTCGTACCCGGAATCCTTAAGGAGTTGTTGCGCATGTTTTGGGTCTGGCTTCGCGATGAAGTCCATACCAGCCGCCGAGGCGTATGGCGTATTGCATGGGTACATCGAAAAGCAGGTGCGATACATTCCGGGGATGCCTACCTGCGTTTGCAGGAACGAGGGTTGGTTCAGTGCAGCCATGGCCGCCTGCCGCACCTTCACGTTGTTGAAAGGCGGTTTAAAATGATTGAACCTCAGATCAAAACCATTACCCAGCGAATTGGTTTCGACCATCTGGATATCGGAATGACGGCTTAAGAATGGATACAGCTCGTAAGCCGGCGATTCAATCACGTCGATCTCGCCCGCGGTCAGTGCACTAGCCTGAGTCTGCGAATCCTTGATAACGATCCACTCGACTCGATCCACCTTGACCAACTTGCCGCCGGCAGTTCCGCTGGCAGGTTCGCTGCGCGGTTTGTACCTTGAATTCCTGACGTAGACTATCCTTTCGTGCGGCCGCCACTCGTCCTTTTTGAAAATGAACGGGCCGGATCCGGTCATGTCATCGATCTGCGTGGTGGCAGGTGTGTCGGCAACACGCTTCGGCATGATGAAGAGAACATACGAGTCCGGATGGCCGAGGGACTCCAACACCAACCCGTAAGGCTCCTTCAAGTTCATACGGAATGTCTTCGTATTCACCGCCTCCAGGTTTTTCACAAAGGACAACAGCCTCTGCCCCATCGTGTCTTTCTCGCCCCAGCGTTTCAGAGACGCGATGACGTCCCCGCTTGTCACAGGCTTGCCATCGTGAAACTCAAGGCCGTCGCGAAGCGTGAATGTCCAGGTCTTGCCGTCTGTGCTATGACTCCACGTGTCGACCATCTGCGGCAGAATTTCCCCGGCGGCACTCATTCCGAACAACGTGTCATAAATCATGTAGCCGTGATCGCGAATGACATAGGCAGTTGTCGACATCGGGTCCATGTTGTCGAGGTCAGACACCGGGACGACGCGCAACACCTTTTCATTGTGATTGGGGATGGAAGCTTGAGACCCGCACGCACACAGAGCGAGCAATCCTGCAAGTCCGATTAAAGCGCGAACGAACACGTCAGTGCCTGTCGTTGCCGGCGAAATGGTCTTCATCCTGAATTCGAGCCGGGTCATCGCTTCTCCACATTCCAGTACACGGTGAAGAATCCAGTCACAAAGCCCGTGATGTTCTTGCGCGCAGCGACTTTCACCACATACTCGCCCAACGGAACGTACACACCAATCTCCATGGCGCGCGCCTGGATCTTTTCGGCAAGCGTTTTTCGATCAGCGTCAGTTTGCGCAAGTGCGAAATCGTCTCGCAGTTTCTCCAGCAGTGGATCGGAAGGCCACCCAACCTGGGCAGTTGGATAACCGCTGGCAGCCAGATACATGTTGGAAACCGGGTTAATCGATGACACCGATAGGAACGAGACGTATATATTCCATCCGTCCTTCCTTGCCCGGCGGGAAAAAAGCGTTTGAAAATTCATGGGCTGCATTTGAACCTTGAAACCGGCCTGCTCGAGGAGTTGTTTCGCCACTGCGGGCAACCTGTTCAGCGTGGCTTGATCCGTTTGTTGAAGAAGAACTACCGGGGCGCCGTCATATCCGGATTCCCTCAGCAGTTGGCGCGCATGGTTCATATCCGGTTTGGCGATGAAGTCCATACCTTTGTCATTGGCGTATGAAGTTCCGCACGGGTAGATCGAAAAGCAGGTGCGATACAGTGCCGGAATGCCAACCTGCGTTTGAAGGAATGCGAGTTGGTTCATCGCTGCCATTGCCGCCTGCCGGACCTTTACGTTGTTGAAAGGCGGCTGGAGATGGTTGAATCGCAGCATAAAACTGTTTCCGAGCGGGTTTGTTTCGATCAGTTGAATATTTGGATCCTTTTTGAAGATTGGATACATTTCAAATGGCAGGGACTCGATCATGTCGATCTGGCCAGCGGCCAGGGCATTCGCCTGAGTCTGCGCGTCCCTGATAATCAACCATTCGACGCGGTCTACTTTCACCACTTTGCCGCCCGCTGTTCCACTTGCGGGCTCAGCACGAGGTTTGTATTTCAAGTTCCTGACAAAGACGACTTTTTCACCCGGCTTCCGCTCATCTTGTTTCAGGACGAACGGGCCAGAGCCTGTTGGGTCGGTTATTTGTTGGTCAACGGGCATAACGGCAATGCGTTTGGGCATGATGAATGGAACATAGGAACTTGGCTTTCCGAGCGAATCCAGCACCAGACCGTAAGGCGCACTCAACTTCATGCGAAACGTCTTCGTGTTGACTGACTCAATTCTCTCCACGAATGAAAACAGCCTCAGTCCCATGACGTCCTTCTTGCTCCATCGTATGAGCGAGGCGATGACGTCTTCGGTAGTGACGGGCTTGCCGTCGTGAAACTCGAGGCCGTCCCTCAGCGTGAACGTCCAGGTTTTCTTGTCTGAACTAACGTCATAGGTTTGCACCATCTGCGGCGAGATCCGCCCACTGGAATCCATACCAAACAACGTGTCGTAAATCATGTATGCATAATCCCGACTGACCACTGCAGTACTGAATATCGGGTCGATACTTTCCAAGTCGGATGTCGGCACCACGCGCAGTACGTTTGCTGCTGGCGCTGAAGTGAACTCGCATCCAAAAATGGAAACGGATATGGCAAGTGCAAGGATTGTGCGCGAGAACGATGCCCTGGGTGTTTTCATCATAAAGGTTTCGATTCCGGAGTGAACGCAACATGCCCCACGTCGTTTCGCCACGCGTCGAAGCCGGAGGTCTTCAATGACTCGACGGCGCGGTCGACGAATCCTTCTTCCTCAATCGTGCGCATGATCTCCAGATTCCGGCGGACGAGTTCGTCACCAGGAATTTCGGGAACGTCGCCAAGGTAGCCATCGGCGCCGCGCGGACACACCTGGTGCAGCTGGTGAAGCGCGTCAAGTCGAGATGAGGTATCGGTGAAGAATTGGCGATCGCCGCGCAGTGCGGCGATCGCCTGGACAAGAAGGCGCATTTCTTCATCGTCGTCATGGAGTGCGAAGAAATTCGTGCTGGCTCGAAGATAGTCGAGCGTGAAGGCGAACTCTTTGCCAACGAGTTTGCCGTTTTCGTTCCTATAGACCGTATAACGCGCAAGCATGGTTTCGGCCCAATCCGAGCCGGCAACGAAGATTCCGCCGTCGTTGATGGACTTTCCGACATTCGAAAGAACCTTCTGCCGGAAAGGATCATCGAAATAAGGAAGGACGTTGAAGCAACGTGCAAAATCAACTTCAGGAAGATCCGCTGCGAGAAGATCGCTTTTAACAAAGCGAAGGTTGGCTCGTGCGTATTCCACCGCGGGATTCAAAATCAGGCGTGCGCCCCGACCTTCGATCACGGCCAGGGTGTGGTCGACCTCTTCGGGCAAGTTCCGGATCAGTTCATCCAGCAGCTGACGAAAGTGCGCCCTGGTCGCTTCCTTGTTCCTGAGGATTTTTCGCCAGGCGGACGGCCCCGGTTGTTTAGGCTGAAAGTAACGCACGGTTCGCTCTTCGTCGAACAAGGCGCGGTCGCCGAGGGCATCAATCACCAGATAGGGCCAATGCGCTCGATCGATTGCAACTATCGACCAGTTTGGAAACCGGACGGCCGTATCAAGGCTCGTGAGTGGAGGAAACCCGCATCCGATATCGAGAAATTTGGGAGACGAACCAGGATGAAACCAGCGATTCCGGGCAAGATACTCATCGATCCTCACATGACGGTTCGAATAAGTAATGGAAGGCACCATGCCATCCCACGCACCTGGCAAGATGTGCGGCATGATGTCGCGGAGTCCTCTGCCAAATGTCAAAGGCACATCCGTGGCGTCAATCCTGGCAGCGCAGAAAAATCGCGACAGCCGTTCCGCAAAATGCCGCACTTCGAGCCGCTCACCATCGATATAGTCGAGCGCGGCCATATTGCGCGCGGAAAGCCGGTTATCGAAATACGTCGAGTTCAAGTGGTTGGAAAAGGTTGTCATAAGATTATCGGACTCGTTTCTAAAAGCGCGTTATTGCGACCTCTGTGTACGTCCGGCAATTCGCATTACTGCTTCTTCACATTCCAGATCATCAGGTTGGTTGAGCCCATCTGCGTTACAAAGCCGGTGACCGTTTCTCGTGCGGCAATGGCGCGTACATACTCGCCCAGAGGAACATGAGTTCCGACTTCCATCGCTCGAACCTGCACTTGTTCGGCAAGAGACTTGCGTGTCTTTTCGTCGTGCGCTCGAGCATACGCATCGCGCAGGCGTTCGAGTTCCGAATCGCAGGGCCAACCGGGAGAGGCCTTGTCGCAAGCACCGCTTAGTGAAGCGTTGAAGACCGGGTCAATCATGAACGATGTACCTATGGCAGAGAGGTAGGTGCTCCAGCCGACCGGATTGTTCCGAAGGCTCAAGAGCGTCTGCCAGGGGACCGGACGGAGGTCCACTCGAAACCCGGCTTCCCTCAGCAGTTGCGCAGCTACCAGAGGCAATCTCACAAGTATGGGCTGGTCGGTCGGCTGCAACAGGATTACAGGCGCGCCGTCATAGCCGGACTCCTTGAGGAGTTGCTGTGCATATTTCAAGTTCGGCTTGGCGAGGAAATCCATCCCGGTTGACGTGAAATAGGGCGTGTTGCACGGATAAACAGAAAAGCACGTTCGATAACGGCTGGGTATGCCCACTTGGGTCTGCAGGAACGCCGATTGGTTGAGAGCGGCCATGGCAGCCTGCCGGACTTTCGGATTATTGAACGGCGGATAGCGATGATTGAAACGTAGAAAGTACTGAGCTCCCCGAGGATTGAAGTCGATCAGCCGGACTTTCGGATCATGTTCCAGAGCGGAGTACTGCTCGAAGGCCGGCGCTTCAACAATGTCGACCCCACCTGAAGTGAGCGCATTTGCGGCGGTTTGCTCATCTTTCATGACGATCCATTCCACCCTATCTACAAATACCACCTTGCCGCCGGCGGTGCCGCTGGCTGGTTCGACGCGCGGTTTGTATCTGGGGTTTTTGACATAAACAACCTTTGATCCTTGCTGCCATTCATCTCTTTTGAAAATGAACGGGCCGGAGCCCGTGGTGTCGTAAATTTGCTTATCGGCGGGCGTGTCGGCCATTCGTTTGGGCATGATAAAGGCGGTATATGAGGTGGGTCTGCCAAGCGATTCCAGCACCAGATCATAGGGTTCCTTCAGAATCATCCGGAAGGTTTTCGCATCGACTGCTATCCAGCTCTTCACGAAGGACAACAATCTCTGCCCAACCGTATCGCGCTGTCCCCATCGTTTCAGCGAGGCGATGACGTCCTCGCTGGTGACGGGCTTGCCGTCGCGGAATTCGAGACCGTCGCGCAACTTGAAAGTCCAGATCATCTGGTCGCTGCTTTTCTCGAATGTGTCCACCATCTGTGGCGAGATCTTCCCATTGGCGTCCATCCCAAAGAGCGTGTCATAAATCATGTAGCCGTGATTTTGGGTGATCACCCCGCTGGTCCAGCTGGGATCGAGAATTTCCAGGTCGGACTGAGGTACCACCCGGAGCACTATTCCCTTGTGGTGAACTGCTCCCTGTGGCGCTGCTTGTGCGCATGCGAAAAGCGCCACCGACGCGGATAATGCGGCGATATTGGCGAACTGCCTTCGTAAAACTTGTCTCTTCATAATTGTTCGTGGCGATCTCGAGATGCTGTCCTGATTCCTTCTGAAGGAATTCGGCAAAAGCGTCACGCATTTGGCGGGAAACACGTCGCCCGTCCCCAGGTTTTCTCGACCGGGGCCAGGCCCTTACCGCGCTCACTGCGGGTCCAGGGTCGAGAGGTGGCCGCCGATGATCTGCCACCTATCGTTGCGCTTCAGCCAGACATCCGTGTTGCGGTACCGGCGCTGGATGTCTATGCCTTCGCCCTGAATCCGGACCATGAAGCGGTAGCTGGCAACCGCAGTATCGCCGTGAGTCACCACCTTGATGTCCTCCTTCTCGAACGACACGCCCACCTGCTTTCCGGGCAATTACTGGAAGCGCTGGGAGGCTCAACGAAGGGCTGGAGATGAAACTCAAAGCCCTGGAACGCGACCCGTTCTCTGCACTGGTGCATCTGGGTATCTCAATGTCTTATTGGAATCAGCGCCGTTACGACGATGCCATCGATTGGGCCAACAAAGCTGGCACTCGACCCACAGCACCCTCACGCGCGGGAGTTCCTGGCCGGTGCGTATTTGATGAAGGAAGACGGCGATCGCTATTGGGAGGAAAACGTCAAACACGCCCAGACGCACGGTGCTTCTCTCGTCGGAGACCGAGCGGTGATCATCCAGCAGGTTCTTGAGCGGGCGTCGAAGGATCCGGATGCCTTTCCGGCGATGCAGCTGGCATTGATGTACGGAGAGATGGGCGAGATGGACAGGGCCTTCCAACACCTGGAGCGAGCCATTGCAAGCCACGACCCGGCGTTGGTTAACCTCGCCGTCGCGCCGCAATGGGATCGCTTGCGAGCCGATCCACGGTTTGCTGATTGCCTGACACGAATGGGATTGAGCGCGGCGTAACGGGGCAGGTTGCGGCCTTTGGAGTTTCTGGCGCCATTCCGCCTTCTTCGCGACGGCCCTTAGTGCAGCATTTCACAAATACGGTCACGTATTTTCCCGACCTCATCCGGCCGCGTTCCCAGCCGCGTTAGCGGCGGGCGGTGCCGGTGGCCACCGGCGGGAGCCGGTGGGACAGCAAAACAAGAAGAAAAGAGTGACCAAAAGAACGAAAGAAACAGCAAAAATCGTGATATGTAGCCGCTACGCGGGACCAATGGTTT
>JBGPBY010000263.1:0-9810 GCA_041481485.1 Terriglobia bacterium | reverse complement strand
GTACCACAAGTAAGTATCGTTACTTGCGGTACCCCTCACCGGCCGCTGCGCGGCCCCCTCTCCCGTTGGGAGAGGGATTTCTTGATCGACCGCTCCTACAGTGGGGAAACACATTCCTTCACGCCTTCATAGCCACCCCAACCTCACCGCGATAAAAGTTGTTCTTCATTAAACTCCCGCTATATGATTTGGCCCACTCTGCAACGCCAACATTCGAAGGAGAAAAAATGCGCCGAACATGGACAACGATTGGCATTGGAATCGCGATGTGTTTGAGCATCGTACTCGCGCTTTCAGCAACGGCGACGCTCCAGTCCGGAGCCGCGCAGCTGACCGCGGGAAAAGTTCAATTAACGTCCGCAGGACCGATGACGTTCGGACCGGCGGGCATTCTATTCGTGGGCGATTCGCTCGGCGGCGCCGTCGTTGCGATCGACACTGAAGACTCAAAGGCTCCGGCCTCGGCTGCGAAAATCAACGTCGAGGGAATTGACGCGAAAATTGCCGCGCTGGTCGGAATCGCAGCAGATCAAATTGTGGTGAACGACGTTACGGTGAACCCGGTATCGAAAAACGTTTATGTTTCTGCAGCGCGCGGCCGCGGGCCGGATGCTGCTCCACTTATCGTCAAGGTCGATGGGACGGGCAAGCTCTCGCTGGTTTCTCTGGATAATGCGCGGCATGCATCGGTCAGTCTCGTGGATGCACCGGCTGCCGGAGCACCCAATGCGCGGCAAAATCCGCGAACCCAGACGATCACCGGCATGGCGTTCGTGAACGGCAATCTGATGGTCGCGGGTTTGTCGAATGAGGAGTGGTCGTCGGCTCTGCGCTCGATCCCGTATCCATTCAAGACCGCGTCGCAGGGCGCCACAGTCCAGATCTGGCATTCGTCTCATGGCCAATATGAAACAGCATCGCCGATTCGGACGTTTGTGCCTTACACGATTTCGGGCCAGCAGTACGTTCTTGCCGCTTATACCTGTACGCCGCTGGTGAAGATCCCGGTCAGCCAGCTCACACCGGGCGCCAAGGTGAAAGGACAGGAAATCGCAGACCTTGGCGCCGGCAATCAGCCGCTGGACATGGTTCCCTATACGAAGGATGGTCACAACTACATCCTCATTGCGAATTCCGCGTTTGGCGTACTCAAGCTGAAGGCGGATAACATCGAAACGTATCCGGCAATTGTCGAACCGCAGCGTACCGACGTCGCCGGCGTGCCGTTCGACAAGGTCACCACGCTTTCGAATGTTCAGCATCTTGCAGCCATAGACGGATCCAACGTTCTGGTCCTTACCGGATCAGGAGGTGGACGAGGAGCCGCTGCGGTCCCGATCAACATCGCAACCGTCGCTCTTCCGTAGGTTCGCCTTGCGGAAGACTTGTCTCTTCTGGATTGCGGTCATCGCCCAATTGGGGATGTTGGGGATGACCGCAGTTGCACAGTCTCCTTCCATTCAGCTCGAAGGCGGAACTTTCAAGGTCACCGGCTGGAAAGCCACCGCCCCTCCCACCAAAGGATGGTCTTCAGTTTTTACGATCTACGCCGGATCCGGCGATGTTCCTGCGCTATTGGGAAAATACTCCGTCGAAAACAACACGCTTGTCTTTCGGCCACAGTTTCCGATCGCAGCCGGTGTGAAATACCGCGCAGTATTTCAACCTCCAGGCGGCACGGCGGTTACGAAGGCCTTTGATGGACCGCCGCGCGAAACAAATCCGATTGCGCGCGTGGTCAATGTTTATCCGACCGCCGATGTGCTTCCCAGCAATCAGCTTCGCCTCTATGTTTATTTTTCAGCCCCGATGAGCCGCGGCGAAGCCGCACGGCACATGCACATTCTGGATGAGAACGGCAAAGCACTCGAAGGAACCGAAGCCGTCCTGCTGCGAGGAGAAGAACTTTGGGATCCCGCATTTCAACGCCTGACAATGACGTTCGATCCGGGCCGGATCAAACGTGAACTGACTTCGAACCGGATGATCGGCCCGCCAATCGCGGAAGGCAAACGCTACACGCTCGTCATTGATCGCGAATGGCCCGATGCGCGCGGCGTGCCCATGATCGATGGCTACCGCAAACCGTATCGAGGTGGACCGGCTCTGCGCACGCCGCCCGATCCGAAGCAGTGGCACGTCACCGCTCCGAAATCCGGAAGCAGCGTGCCGTTGGTCGTGGAGTTTCCGGTTTCGATGAATTATCCGCTCCTGCAGCGCATGATTCGGGTGTCCGGGCCGGAGGGCACGGTTGCCGGTACGATCGACGTGCAGCGGCAGGAAACGCAATGGAGATTTACTCCGAAGTCCGCGTGGAAAGCCGGCAATTACAAGTTGATTGTGGATACCGGGCTGGAGGATCTGGCGGGAAACCATATCGGACAGCCCTTCGATGTCGACACGTTTGAACGCGTGACGGAGAAAATCACGACGGCAACGGTGTCGGTGCCGTTCATCATTCAATGACTGCTTGGTCGCCAGCGGACTGTAGGCGCGGTCTATGACCGCGCACGATCTGTCCGATACGAAATAAATTCGAATTGCGCGACTGTAGGGGCGGTCTATGACCGCCCACAATTTTGAGGAATGCAATCCGCCAGATTGTGGGCGGTCATAGACCGCCCCTACATTGGGGAATTGCATTCATTCACACATTCATAGACCGCGCCTACAGTGTTTCAAAACATCGTGTTGCTGTTCATTGGACTTTCCGGAATGTCCTGAATCACGTCCCAGTGTTCGACCACTTTTCCGTCTTCAACCTTGAAGATGTCGACCACGGCTCGTCCCAGCGAGCCGTGCTCCCGAACCGAATGCACGTGCAGGATCACGTAGTCGCCGTCCGCGAAGACCCGTTTAATTTCGGCTTTCGAATGCGGAAACGTTTTCTTGAGAAACTGCAGAAACCCCTTCAGCCCTTCCGCGCCATCCACACCGGCGGGGTTGTGCTGCGTATACCGTGATCCCAGAAATTGAGACGCCGCCTCGAAGTCTTTTTCGTTGATGGCTCTCTCGTAAAATTCCACGACCATCTTCTTGTTGGCTTCCTGTTGTGTCATCGGTATTCTCCTTACTGTTCTTCGCGATTTCACCAATTCTACATGAGGTATCGACTATGGGCAGGTGGTCCAATCCGACACGCCGCGAATTCCTCGAGGCAAGCGCATTGCTGGTTGCATCGGCAGCAGCCGCCCGAGGCCAGGGGAATCCGCAACGCATCTCCACGCTTGCCGGCACGGGCATGATGGGCACGGCCGCCGACGGCGATGTGGCGGACCGCACGCAAATCAACAATCCTTTCGGCCTGACGATTGGCCCGGATGGCGGTCTGTACTGGGCGGAGTTTGGAAGCCATCGCATTCTGAAACTCGACCTGAACACCCGGAAGATATCCGTTATTGCCGGAACGGGAATGCGCGGATATTCCGGAGACGGTGGTCCCGCCACCAAAGCCCAGATGAATACCCCTCATGAAGTCCGCTTCGACAGCGTGGGCAATATCTACGTCGCTGAGCGTGACAATCATGTGGTGCGCTTCATCGATGTGGCCACAAAAATCATCTCAACTGCGGCGGGCACCAACGTTGCCGGATTCAGCGGCGATGGCGGGCCCGCCAACAAGGCGCAGTTGAATCAGCCTCACAGCATTGCGCTCGACAAATCCGACAATGTTTTCATCTGCGACATTGTGAACAATCGCGTGCGCCGCATCGATCCTCGAACCGGCGTGATCTCGACGTTTGCCGGCACCGGCGCGCGGACTCCGACTCCGGAAGAAGCCCCGCTGGCAGACACTTCCGTGACGGGACCGCGTTCAATCGATATCGCCCCGGACGGCAAGATGTACCTGGTGCTGCGGGAAGGAAACAAGATTTTCGTCATCGATCCAGCTCAGGGACGATTGAGGCATTTGGCGGGAACCGGAGAACTCGGCTATGCCGGCGACGGCGGTCCTGCGCTGCAGGCGAAATTCGGCTCACCCGGAGGTGCGCTGAATGGCCCGAAAGGAATTGCCTATTCGCCGGATGGATCCTTGTACGTGGCCGACACCGAGAATCACGTCGTTCGCAAAATCAATTTGCAAACCGGAATCGTGACGACTGTCGCGGGAACCGGAGAACGCGGCGATGGCCCCGACGGCGATCCGCTCAAATGCAAGCTCGCGCGCCCACATGGCCTTTTCCTGAGCGGCCGCACCCTCTACATCGGAGACAGCGAGAATCACCGGATCCGCGTCCTGCAATAAATTGGGGACAGAGAGCAATTTCTTGTGAAACGTTACGGAAATGCCTGGAGTTGTATTGAGAAATTGCTCTCTGTCCCCAATTTATTCCCGAAGCGGCCTATCCGATGGTGCCACTCTGGAGTGAACCTTCGTTCGATTCTGTTATCGAAGCAATACGGCGATACTGGTCTCATGGAGGAAACAGTGACTAGATATTCAGTGTCCGACCACGACAACAGAAACAATGAACAGATGTATGGCTACCTTGAAGCGAGGATTGATGCTCTGAAGAACCGCCTCTTCGAAGTCGAAAAGGAAAACCGCGATCTTAGAAATCAATTGCAACGCTCGCCAAACCGAATATCTTCCAATCCCGCAAAACACGTGGCCACCGCGGCCTGAGTGGGGACAACCCCGCCGCGGAATTTGACTGTTGCCTGAAAGAATGCGACTCCCCACTGTAGGGGCGGTCTATGACCGCCCGCAATTTTGAGGAATGCAGTCCTTCAAATTGTGGGCGGTCAAAGACCGCCCCTACAGTGGGTAACTGAGCTCTATTTTTTGGCCGCCGCGTCCGCTTTCTTGCGATCGTCCAGCGCCTTCATGACTTCTGCCTTCGTCTGCGGCGCCGCGGAAGTATGGACGTTAATGTAGCGGTTGTAGTCCAGGTTGAGCTTTGCGAGCACCGGTCCGAGAGCCTTCACGTGATCGTTGGCAACCTCTCCCGGCATCGTAGGCAGCGAGAAGTCTCCCTGGAACAGTACCTTTTCCTTCGGGAGATAGGCGATCATCAATCCATTCGAGTGAGGAGCGCCGGGCACGTAATAGAACTCGACCCTGCCGGTGTCGTCCGCGAAAACCTCCTTGTCGCCCATTCCCATTACCATTGCCGGCCTGGGGTTCTTCGCCAACGGATCGGTAGCGGGATCGAGAAGCGTCCTTGGAGTGTTGAGCGCCTTTTCCAGGAACTCTACATTGTTCTTCGAGGTGAGGATTGTTGCGCCTTCGGCTACCAATGCCGGTAACCCTCCGGTGTGATCGGCGTGGGGATGGGTGTTGAAGACGTAACGAATCGGCTTGTTGGGAATGAGTTTTTTGGTCGCGTCGATATAGGCAACACCTCTTGCGATGGATTGTCCCGCCTCGAGCATCATGACGTAGTCCTTGAACTCGACGATCACCGAATCGTAGCTGCCAGTGCCTGTGGTGAGCCGGTAGACGCCGTTACCGAGTTTCTCGTTGGTCACCGTCATAGCGGGCGCGGCAGCAGGACCGCCACCACGTCCACCCTGTCCACCAGCCGCCGGAGGCGCTCCGGCAGGAGCTCCGCCGCGACCGCCCGCACCGGCTGCTTGCGCGCCGGGAAGCGGGGGCGTAGGAGCCGCACCGCCACGTCCGCCAGCGCCGCCGGCAGGAGCACCTGCAGCACCGCGACCACCGGCGCCACCGGGTGCAGGAGCTGCAGCGCCGGCAGGAGCACCCGCGCCGCGACCACCCGCAGCACCAGCAGCACCAGCCGCTGGGGCAGCAGGCAGTGCGAGCGTCGCGAGATCCGATGGATTTGCCTTGGCCGCTGTTATGTTGAATTCAAAGAAGGGCCAGCCACCACGTGTCTCCACGATCTTCGCCGGAGCCATCACTCCGCCGAAATTCTTCCAGCCGCTGTAAACAGCCAGAACATGCATGTCGCCCATGATGTTGTCTGGCAGCCAGGTTTCGACCCGCTCGACGATATTCTTGTCATTCACGTAGCCGTTAATGGTGTAGTTCTTGCCGGAAGGCGCCTTCGTCGTTGGGCTCCAACTCAGGACGGTGTATTTCTTACCGTCAGCCTGCTTGCTGGCGGTTGCGTTGTTCGCCGCAGCACCCTTCAGAAAGCCCCACGGTGTAAGCCAAAATTCCACCTGATTATTCGCCTGGCTGTTCCAGGCCTGAGAAACGTCCAACTGGGTGATCGCCTGGTTGAAGTTTCCTGGTCCTATTGTGGTGGAGCCGCCACCGCCGACGACATTCATCGTGGTTCCGGTGGCTCGCGACAACGGAGTCGTCAGGTCGATCACGCGAACGTAGCCGTTGATCGGACGCATCGGGTTATGCGTCCCCTTGCAGATCTGATCCGTGGAGTTGGCGCCACATTGCTGGAACGACACGTCCTTCCCGGATCCCGAAAACGTAATGGATTTCACATCGCCCAACGCTTTTTGCGCGGCGGCGATCACGGTCTTTGCATCCTGCGCCATCGCGGTTCCACACAGGAATGCGATGCAGGTAGCGACTAAGAGAATTTTTCTGACCACAGAACCTCCTTGAGGGTTAAGACAAAGCGAAACATAGACTCCATTGTTCACAGGCGCCGGCGTGATTTCCGCCTTCGTGATCGTGGCACTGGTAAGCCAGGAATCCATTCAGCTGCAGCGCAGGTTATCAAAGTTTTCGCAAACCGCGAATCGATAGTGACCGTCATCAACTTCTCAGTTTTACGCTTTCTTCGCACTACACTCTCACAATGATTCAACCACAGCGCGCAGATTCCGGCCGCAAGCTGTATCCCTGGACCGCTCTCGCAGTATTGACCGGTCTCAATCTCCTGAACTACATCGACCGGACGGTGCTGTTTGCCGTACAGCCACTGGTGCAGTCGGAATTTCAGGTCAGCAAAACCGAAATTGGCTACCTCACCAGCGCATTCCTGCTTTGCTACATGATCAGCGCGCCATTCACGGGACCACTGGCCGACCGGTTTTCGCGGAGACGGGTGATTGCCGTTGGCGCCACGTTGTGGAGCGCACTCACTCTACTGACCGCAGTCACACACACCTATCGCGAGCTGCTGCTCCGTCACACGCTCGTGGGCGTCGGTGAAGCGATATTCTCCACCATTGCGCCCACGTTTGTGGCCGATCTGTTTCCTCAGGAAAAACGCGGACGGATTCTGGGGATCTTCTACCTGGCGATCCCTGTAGGCAGCGCGGCCGGATATCTGCTCGGAGGCAATCTCGCTCCTGCTCACGGCTGGAGATTCCCGTTTTACATTGCTGCAATTCCAGGATTTGTCTTGTCTCTGGTTATGTGGTTCATGCCCGAACCCAAACGCGGTCACTTCGATTCGCCTCAATCCGTCGTGCGCGGCGGACTGCGCAGCCTCACCTCGAATCGGGCGTTTTGGACCGCGAACCTCGGGATGGCGATGATGACATTTTCGCTCGGAGGCCTGCAGGTCTGGATGCCGGCATTCCTGTCGCGGGAACGCGGCTATTCCCTGGAATCGGCCAACACGTACTTCGGGGCCATCATTGTCGTCGACGGAATTCTCGCATCGCTCATCGGCGGATGGCTGGGAGACAAGCTTCTTCCCCGAATGAAAGGCGCTTACTATTTCATCTCTGCCGTGGGCATGGCGCTCGGCGTTCCCGCAATGATTGTTGCCCTCTTCTTTCGAGGTCCGGCCATGATGCCGGCGATCTGCATATCTGCTTTCTTCCTTTTGCTGAATATGGCTCCACTCAATGCAGCGCTGATCAACTCGGTGGGACCTCACATTCGCGCGACCGCTCTGGCCATCAATATCTTTGTCATCCACATCCTTGGCGATGTTCCTTCGCCAACAATGATGGGCTACATCGCCGACCGCGGCACACTTCAAAATTCTTTCATTCTTCCGGTTGCCGCCATGGTGCTGTCTTCGGCCATTCTCTTTTACGGCGCGCGATTCGCACCGGGCAATAAAGAAAGTGAATGAATGCGATTCCCCCTGTAGGGGCGGTCTATGACCGCCCGCAATTTTGAGGAATGCAATCCTCCGAATTGTGGGCGGTCACAGACCGCCCCTACAATCGGAATCGAATTCCTTTACCCCTTCATGGTCCCGCGAAAAACACCGCCAATGCGCCGCGCTCCGTGATCATTTCTCAGGAGAGTTAAGGTAGGAATTCCATTCCATGCCGGATGGGATGTCGTCCAAATAATTGAACGTCCCGTCTGTCTGAATTTCGCGGGCTGCCTTCATCAGTCCGCTCATCGCGGCACGATAAAGCGATGATGCGAAGCTGATGCGTTTCACACCGGCGGCCGCCAGTTCGGATACTGAAAACGATTTCCCTCTCAGAGTTACCATGAAATTGACAGGCTTGCGTACCGCCGAACAGACTTCACGTACGGCCGCCACTGTTGGAAGACCCGGAGCAAATAACACATCGGCGCCGGCTCGTTCATACGCCTGCAGCCGCCGGATGGCGTCATCCACGCGTCCGTTGCCGCGAGTAAATACTTCGGCGCGTGCAGTCAGCATGAATGAAAACGGAAAGGCACGCGCCGCTTCGACCGCTGCCGCGATTCGCTCTGTCGCGTGACTGAGTTCATACAGGGGGTTATTGCTGTCACCGGTCGAATCCTCAATCGAGCAACCGACCAGTCCCGCGCCGGCAGCCAGCCGGATGGTTTCCGCTACAGCCTCAGGTTCTCGGGCAAAACCGTTTTCCAGATCACCGGAAACCGGAAGGTTCGTGGAAGAAGCGATCAAACGGCAATGCGCGATGGCCTCGTCTCGCGTCAGGTTTCCATCCGTTCGTGCCAGCGTGCCGGCCGCAGAGGAACTGGATGTGGCAAGGGCTTCGAAGCCAAGCCGTTCGAGGACGCGCGCGGAGCCGCCGTCCCATGGATTGGGGATCAGGAATACGTCATCGCGTTGATGCAGCGCGCGAAATCGCGCGGCTTTTTCAGACTGAGTTGCTGTCATGGCAGTTTATTGTAGCTCTGCGTGCGAATCTGCAAACTCAGGGAATCCGGGGCTTCTACTTCTACTGGATCGCGGTCAATTGGTAACTGACACTTCCGTTCTGCTGAATCCGGATGTGCTTTTTCTTTTTTAGCTCCTGAATCAGCTGTTGGACTTCGTTGTCCGCCAGTTTCTTTTGGAACAGACTCTGAATTGCATTACGCAGGGTCTCTTCTTTTCTGGGTCGTCCACTCTCGCGCGCCTTCAGATTCTTCAGGACGAGATCCAGCCGCTCGCTTACGTTTTTTGTTCTTGTACTTCCGGCAGCCGGAACCAGTGCGATGTCCTCGTACCGATGGCAGCGGATGCGAGGTCGATTGACGTAGTCGATAAGAGGATCGTAGCCGGTATCTTTGGAGATGATATGAAAATTGGCGTCAGTGTCCTCTGTCGCCAGTTGTCCCATCATAAAGGCAATATGGAAATCCAAAGCATTGCGTCCATTCCCGGAGATCTGAACATATTCCACTGCTGTTCCCAACGGCTGCAGCGACTCTGCCAGTTCGAGAGGAATCCTGGCCTGACTGGCTCCCACAAATACTCGGACCCTGAAGCCATGCTCACAGAGGATGGATAAGTCCTTAGGCTGGACATTCTCGTAATCGATCAGCAAATAATTTGTCTGCAAATCTGCTGTGCTCCTCTTCGTTTGGATTTGGATATTCACGAACAGAATAAATTGGGGACGTAGAGAATGCGGAATTGTGAAGGAATTCGATTCCGACTGTAGGGGCGGTCTATGACCGCCCACAATTTCCAAACCTGCGAAAATGTGGGCGGTCATAGACCGCCCCTACAGTCGGAATCGAAT
>JBGPBY010000262.1:0-9815 GCA_041481485.1 Terriglobia bacterium | reverse complement strand
CCAATGTGTGTGCATTTGGACTACTCGACTGAAGAAGCAACTGTTCCTTCTCCTTGAACAGCGATTCATATCGCTCATCGAGACCCTCAAGGTTCGAGAGACGCCGTTCCAATTCGGAAAGTTCCCGTTCCAGCTCGGAGATTACATGACTGCATTGATCCAGCTTTAATTTCGCGGCGAGTTGCTCCTGGCGCTCGTTATCCATGTGTTCTTCCTTGTTACCGAAAAACTCATAGATCAGGCCTGTCAACGACAGTCCCCCCATCCGCTCGACGTCGCGCAATTCCTTCTTCAGAACTTCCGCGAGGGCATAGCGCCGTTTGTATTCCTCCTGAAGACTTTCCCGCACGTGATCCATGTCGCGTCGAGCCTTGTCCCGCACCTGAACTTTTTCCCGGTTTTCCGCAAGTTCTCGGGTCAACTCCTCAATCGACATCAAAGCCTCCAGCCAATATTCCAGCGAATGAAGTTACCGCCTTGCCAGTCCCCGATACTCCCGAAGTTCTTCAGCGCTTCTGCAGCTGCAAAGTAGCCTCGATATCGATCTTTGTCGCCGACAAGTCGATATCCAATAGGGTCTGAGACAAGTCGCGGCCTCCAGACGTGATCGATTTCAGCACATATCCTGCCGGCAGCGCCGTTAGTGAGACCGAATACGATCCTTCGGGAACGAGGGCTCGAAGGCCGCTTCCGCTCGCGTAACGCGGACTACGCAATTCCATCCTGACGGCGTTGTAGTCCGTGGGGTTCGGGAGGACGTTCTCATTTTCGTCGATGGAGCGGACGTGGACAATGATGTCCGCGCGCAAGGGAAGCGGGACTTCGACGTCTCGGAGATCGTGATCTTCAACGGTGATCGGAGTGGCCTGCACGCCCCCAATCGGGAGTCCAAGGGGAATCAGGAGGTATCGTCCGGGCACCACGTCTGCGATTTCGAACGTGCCATCGGCTGCCACGGGTAAATCAATCTGCCCTTCGGGATACAAGCCTGACGTACGTGGGTCGACGTCTGGTCGCAGGCGGATCATCGGCCTCCGGAACCAATAACTATCGTATGTGCTGATGACACGGCCGCTGACCTTGAAAACACGCTCCGGATTAACTTCCTGTAAGGTGATACGTATATTCGCCGGAGTGGATCCGTCGATTTTCAGGGGCGCGTTGAGGAGATCGACGGATCCATACGATATGGACTCCACCGCGTAGCGGGCTGAAACGTTTGTGAGGCGAACCTTGTATTCACCTCGCGCCAGTTGGAACTGGAATCGGCCATCCGGCCCGATTCCTAAGGCTCCGCCTCCATTGCCCTGCTGCGCGAAGACGGACAACAGTGGAGGGATCGCCTTGCCGTTGTTTGTGACGACAACGCCCTCAATCCGCGTCAGCAGTCGTCCGTTAGTATCGACGAACTCGGTTAGGGAACTCTGCAATGCGAAATCCACGCCGGTGAGGACGCTTCCTGCAGTCACGGTCACGACGCGCGCGTCGCTGATGCGGGTTACTCCAGGGTAGTAGGTCGGCGCGGCGACGAAACCCGCTATGATGTAATACCTGCCCGGCGGAACATCTTCCAGACGGAAGTTCCCGGATGCGTCGCTTGCGCCAATTCCGATCAGGATGGAGTCCGCGGCCGGTACGCCGGTCTCCGCCGGGATTGCCGCTACTCGAACGATAGGCGGAGGCCCCGTGGTTCCGGTAAAGTGCAACCGCCCGCTGACAACGCCGCTCTGTTGCGGCGTGCCGCCCTGTGTCAGGAATGCGATGGCAAGAACGAGAGCGCGCATGGGTATTTTGTAAACCGTGTCAGATCAGGAAGCAAGAACGAAGTTGCCGACTTGCCCACAGGACCGGGAATCGAGGGACGCTGGAATCGAGGGACCGGATTCCGCTCCGCCAGATCCTTCACGAACCCAGCGCACGCAGGCAGCTAAGCATAAGAAGTATAAACGGGGGTACGCGGGCAATGACAATTAGAGGAGAAGTTCCAGGAATCGAGTGCGGTAGACTCCCCGTGAGAACTTCGTGCGAAAAACATTACTTGTTGCAGTTGCCGCGATAATATTCGGCTGTGGGACGCTGTTGCTGCTCCGGCACCACGAAAATCGCACGGAATTCAAACCAATACCGCAATCGAATACCAAATCAGAGGAAACCCAAAGTATCCCGGTCGCTACGGTTTCAGACCCATCGACAGTCGAACGAGCCCTCAAAGACAACAAGAATTATTACAGGTCCGCTTCTTTGTTTGCTGAGAACATCGACCAGCACCTGGATATTGAAGTCAGAGGAAAGAAATATCGCATTGAATTTGACCAGCTTCCTGTGACTAAAGAAGACTGCGCGAATTACAGTAACAGCAAGTCCTGTGTGCGATCGGTTGGAGTTGTTGCGTTCGATGAAGCAAGGGGCCGAGTCTTGCTGGATGTCCCAACCGATACCTGGAAAAACGTTCCGATGGTTATGGTGGGTTACGAACTTTCGACCGGTGCCTTTACCCGATATGGCATGACTGGCGGCATTGAACTCCAGGAAGGTATCGCGTCGCCTTCCGGCCACTACTTTGCATTTGTCTCGCTGGGTACGGCGGGAGGCAGTTGCGGGATCTCAGGTCGAGTTTCAGTAGTTGACACGCAGTTGAAAAAAATGGTGCAGCTGGAAGCACCGAGCTTTCCCGGAATCGACATGATTCAAATGGGTCGGATGCAGTGGATCGGCGACTCTGAGTTGTCTTACGAAAGCACGGCGTTCAAGAGTGACGACTGCATAGCGAATCCCGAGTCGTATAAAACCCAGGGGACCACGACTCGCGTCAAACTAGCCGACCTAACATTCCCAGAACAAGATTGAATTCTCGGTCGCGCAACTGTAGGCGCGGTCTATGACCGCGCACGCCGTCGGAAACCGGAATCATCGACGCGCGGCCGTTCCGTTCTCCGCATCTATATGGGGTTGCGACAAAATGGCTGAATGAACAACTGCGCCGCAATACGCGACATTCCGTCTCAAATCCCCACTGACTATGGGCGGCAGGGTTCGTGTGGAGATTCGAGATTACGTGATTCAAGGACAAAGCGAGCATCGAACTGTGTGGCGCGGTGGCATCGTGTTTGGCGGGCGCATGTACCCGTTAAGATCGCGGCTCAGCGTCGGCAGCCCGCATCTCCAGCAGGAGGATTCACGTTGTGAGGGTTGTAGAAGTATCACAAAGCGCGGACTGCGAGAACGCGGCGTTTCATACATTAACCGGAGGGAGGGAATCATCATGGTCCAATGGATGCGATGCCTGCTGCTGGCGCTGGCCGCGCTTGTTCTTTCAGACCCGCGAAACGTCGAGGCGCAGGCGCCGCCTGACGCGCGCCTCCAGGCAGGGTTCAGGGCGATGTACTCTCTCGACTTCGACACGTCGAGAACGGACTTTGCGGACTACATAGCCCGTAAGCCCGATGATCCCCTGGGGCACGCCGCCGACGCGGCGCGCGTGCTGTTCATGGAACTCCATCGCCTTGGCGCGCTGGACGCGGAGTTCTACGTTGACGATAAGCATCTGGTCGCGGAAGCGACCGGCAAACCCGATGCGGATCTCAAGCGCCACCTCATGGAGTTGACGTCGAAAGCGCGCAAGCTGGCTGACGCTATTTTGAATCACGAATCCAAAAACGAAAACGCGCTCTTTGCGCTCGCTTTAGCCAATGGCGTGGAGGCTGACTACACTTTCCTGATCGAAAAGGATCGCCGCGGCGCGGCGAAACCCGGCCGGGCTGGATACGACAACGCCAAACTCCTGGTCGAAGCGAACTCCATGTTTTACGACGCCTATATCTGGACGGGCGTAACCAACTATGTCGTCGCATCACTGCCCTTTCCGATTCGCTGGCTGGCCAGGCTCCGCGGTTATCCGGGCAGCAAGGACGTGGCGATCAAAGACCTGCGTTCCGCAGCGGAGAATGGATCATTGCTGAAACCGTACGCGCAGATCCTGCTTGCGGTCACCTACCTGCGTGAAAAGAAGACCTCCGACGCGCAAAAACTGTTTCAGGTACTCGCGAAAGAGTTTCCCGACAACCCGATCTTCGCGAAACACGCGAAGCGGCTAGCCCGGTAGCTCCTCCCACAGCCGGCGATACAACGGAAGAAACTTGAATTGACCATCTGCGGCGGCCGCCGGGCCGCCCACGCGCGACACAAAATCACGGACCGACATTCGAAGCACCTGCGCCGGACCGAGACGGCCCGTCTCGCGTTTCCTCCGATACTCGTGGTTCTCCTCCTGGATCATCCGATCGCAATCACTCGCAATGACCTCGTCTAGCTGTACGTGGCGGCAGTGTACGAAACCGGCGGAAAAATTGCTTAAGTCCTCTGGATTCGGCCGCCGGTCTTCAGCTTTGGAACTTCTGCCACGGGCTGCTTGTTCCTTCCGGCTGCACTCGGAACTCACGAGCGCAATCTTGTAGTGAGGCAACCCGTCTCCGCCGTGAAGAGAGGGCACACCGGCAAGAAACGCGCCTTCCGGAACCATACCTTCCGATCGCAGCCGACCGAAAACAGACTGCAAATGGCCCGCGGACAACTTCTCGCCGGTGAACGAGTATTCGAGATTCCGGCGGCGCTGGAATCGCAGATCGGGCAACCCCGCAACCACGGCCGCGCAGAGGAACACATCGTCGGTCTGGTACCGTCGCAATCCGTAGGCGTCGCTGACGACCATCGTGTATGCCTTTCCGGGTTCCAGTTCGTGGGCGGTCTTTAGATTCTCCGGAGAGTCCGGCAGGCCTTCCTCGATGAATTCGTAGAACACTCCTCGCGCCAGTGGAAGAAACGCGGCGCCGTTCTGTTCGAAGTGCCCGATCGTTTCAATGGTCTCGGTGGACATCGAGTACATGGGAACGAGCCGATAGCGATCCGGCGGAAGGCGCTTTGTCAGCCGATCCAGAAAGGGTGTCACATAACCGCCTGTCCAGCAGATGACCGTGTGGACTGCAGGCGCCCAGACATCCAGAGGCAAGGCCGCGCCGGCGGACACGATCGCGTCGATGCGCTCCTCGCTTCCACATGATTGGAGCCGCGCGGCAATCGCGTGAACGGCTGGATCGAACCATGAAGGATTCCGGCGAAAATCGACGATGAGTTTACGGCAGCGATCCCATTCCGAAGCGACCTCGTCGAGGAATAGCGCGATCGTCGATGGGTTCGTGCTGTAAAGGACCCCGGGATTCGCGACTGCAAGAATCCACAGACGAAGGGCGGCCGAGCCATAACGCGCGGCAAGCTCGTGTAGCTCGGGCAGATTCTCGACTCGATACGGCGCCTGCAATGTGGCGAGATACGACGGAACGCGCCCCTCATCAACGAGCATCGAAGTCAGCGAATCACCATCGTCGAAGGGACGAAACACATAAAGGCTGGATCGGAACCCGGAGCAATAGGCGCCGAATGCCCGGACAAACCCGTCAATGAATGTCCACGACGTCTGACGAATGCGTTGCGGCGTGTACAGGAGGCGCTTCGGCCGCGCTGTGGTACCCGAGGTTTCAGCCCAGCGCGCTGCCGCGCTTTGCGAGGCCACACGGCGAATCTCCGCCTCAACCGGGGATCCGTAAGCAAGAACCGGAGAATTCGGCTCGATGCGGAATCGGCGGCGTAGCTTTTGCTGCGTATTGGTGAAGGACGCAATCCGCGCTCGATGGATTACGCTGCACGCGGCGCCGAGTCCATGAATGAGCGCGCCGATGCAAGCGCGCAATGCATCATTGAAGGGCCCGCGCAATGTAGGTTGCGAACGGCGAATGCAGCCAACCTCTTTTGTTTCTGCCCGGCGCTTTGGGCTGTCCACTTCGGCCTCGCGAGCCAGGTCCGACGCCAACGCGGAAACGTCGTCCGCGGAAAGGCGGCTCGCATCGTAGGTAATGGTCACTTCCGTCCTGCCCCGATGTGTCATGGTGTTGATCGCCAGGGGAAGACTGCTGTGGAGCTGGCCGACCAGATCGATCTTCTCCACGGCCGCAAACATCGCGTCATCCCGGCCCGGCCATTCTTCAATGCAGGAAAAGACGGCCGAACCCATGCGAGCCCACGGCCGATGGAGATATATCCGGAGGATGGGATTGCTCAACACGCAAGGCAGATGCATCAGCAGCGGATCCGCAGGAACCGCCCATTCTCCGCTTCGGAGCCTTCCACGTATCTCTCTCCGAATATCCGCCGTGCCATGCATGCTCACACGAATTCGGCTTGTCCCATTTCCAAAACCCGCGGAGTTACGATCTCTGATGTTGACCGGCATCCACAGGCTCATCCCATGGGATGGTGCTCCGTGCGCGCGGTTCCAGTTCACGATCGTCCGCAGTGTGGCCGCCGCAAGCGTATTCGCGGAAAGTTTTCCCGGTAGCTCTATCGATAACCAGCGCTTGCGGAACTCGCCGGACGCCTTTCTGGTCCAGAGCGACTGCGATCCCCACTGTAGGGACGGTCTATGACCGCCCAATACCTTCGAATGTCGCGGAGCGCGCATTCTCACTGTCCCATCCATTTTGGGTTCCGTGGCTGGCGGTTCCAACCCCGCCGTAATCTGCAGTTGATGCTGCAGCCACAGTCCCAGACTGAAGCCGTCCAGCGCAGCGTGGTGCGCGCGTGTGACGAGAAATCTGCCGGGCGCCAGGAGCTGTTGAATTGGGGCTTCATGGCGCGGGTCGAATGGGCGATTCAGGAAAGCCTCCACCTCTCGCGCCGGATCGCTGGCCGTGGACAGGGCGACGCCAGCGTCGCCATCAGCGCCATCAGCGCCATCAGCGGGTGTCGCCGCTGACTTCCAATACGCGCCGTCAATGCGAGACCCTGTCACCGGATAAAGGGTTCGCGCGCTCCGCGCCCCAGTCCTCAGCGCATCAATTGCCGGAGTCTTTCGAAAATGGAGAATCACGCCGAAATCCGCGTGATCCACCACCGACAGAATGCGATCGATCGTCGACAGGCGTGTCATGACGCGCTCGCGACAACACGAGTGTCACGCCGCGCGAGTATCCGGTGAAGGAACCCGCCCTTCGGATCAGCTTCCACAAAACGCCGCAACTGCAGCCACGTCAGACGTGGCTCTTGATGGTGCGTCCGATGGGCCGACAGCCCGAACGAGAACCAATACATGAAACGGCCGTAGTAGTTGTGAGAGCGCAATTCGGGCGCTCCCGTTGAGAACCCCTCGTGCGTCTTGAACGCAAATGGATGCCACAACAGCAGCGACACCAGGCCCAACGCCGGGAGCATGCCCAGTGCGAGACGCGACGGGCCAACAGCCAGCAACATGCCGCCGAAGAGCGTGAATATCGCGGCGTAGTTCACCGCAAGATCGATCACGTGCACCCGATTGATCCGGCCACGACGCCAGAGCCAGAAAAACCACTGATGGGGCATGGCGAGTGCGCGGAACGGAATCTCCACCGCGCTCCTGTAACGGATGAAATGATCGGGATCCTCGTCCGGAATGTTCGTGAACGCGTGGTGAAGCAAATGCGTCTTCCGGAAGTTCCCGAACGGTACCATCGACGGCAGCAGAGCGATCGTCCCCCACCACAAATTCCCGGATCGCCCGCGCCCCAGATGTCCATGAACCGCCTCGTGGGCCATCACCGTGCCAACGAAGATTGCGTAGGTTCGAATGAGAATGTCAGCGGCGTGTCCGGCAATGCCCTGAGGCTCGAAAAGGAGTGAACCCAACGCAACTCCGCCGCTGGCTATGACTACCAGGCGGCTGGTCCAGCGCGCGCGACGTTTTGGATCTGGGTTTGCTTGCCGCGGTTCGAGTTTGAAGTATCCCTTTCCATCGACCTTCTTCAGGAATGGCGTGCGGCGCCACCATGAAAAATGACTCGCGCCAAATCGCTGCTCCTGGTACCAGTCCGGAAAGGCCTCGCGCAGCGGCCGGGCGGCGCGCTTGAGGAAGTACCAGGGAACGCCCGGCGCCAGATGATGAGGAATATGGATGTTGATGTCGAACCACAACCGCTCGATCCACGCGGGAAAGCGCACATCAAAGGTCGATACCAACTGACCTCGAAGCGGCGTCCACCCCTCGCGGTCATAAATCAGACTGTGTTCATTGGCATGCTGAATGGTGATGATGATCGCTCCCGTCAGCGCGGCAATTGTTGCCGGAATGCTGTAGAACTTCAGCATTCCTCCAAAACCGACGACGTACCACAAGCCTCCATAGATTCCGGCGACAACAGCGGTCATGATCACGCTCGATGTGATGAGCCGGCCTCTCTCCTTCGCGTAGGTCTCTGGATCAATCGCAGTCCGCATCCTGAATCCACGGTTGATCATGTTCCAGCCAATCCATACGGCCACGCCAAAAGGCATCGCGTATCCCAGGCGCGTCAACCAGCTCAGACTGGAGGATGGATGCTCTAATTCTTCCCGGGTCACAAGCCGCGAAGCCCAGTCCACCTCTTGTCCGCGGAGCAACGTGTACGCATGGTGATGATTGTGAGACAGCTTCCACGCATGGAAGCTGTTCGCAAGGGGCGCCATCGCCATGTGACCGACAAGCGTGTTGACCCATCGTCTCCGCGAGAACGATTCGTGGCCACAATCATGACCAATGACGAACAGGCCAACGAGGGCCCAGCCATAGACGATCCACACCGCGACCATCGCAGGCGCCTCCCAAAGCAGCGCGGCGCCCGTGTTGTGCGGGATAACGGTCAATGCGTGTATGCAAAGCGCGACCGTGGCGAACACTCGCGCCAGCGCCAACCATGAACGCGTCGCGTTCGGACGGAGATATTCGGTGGGGATGACTTTTCGTATCGCGCTCAGTGTCTGCTTTCCAGTCCGGGCGCGCATATCCACAGTGGCAGGTGTTACAGACAATGATGACATGACACTCTCCTACTCCGGCGCCGAGGCGGCGCAAATCGCGTTGAAGACGTTCCAGGCTCTGGGAACGCGACCAATTGGCAGAAAGCGGCATCCGTTTGCCGCACAGGCTGCGCCATCGGCGTCAAGACGATCGCCAATATGCAGATGTTCGTCAGCCGTGATGCCGAAATCTTGCTGGATGCGGGCGAGCGGAACTGGAGATGGCTTCCAGAAACCCAGACTTTCACAGGAATACGTTTGGACAAAGTAATGGCCGAGGCGAAGACGTTGCGCCTTCGAGGCGCATTCGAAATCACTCAGGGCCACCTGGGCCACACCGGCGGCCGCGAGGTGGTCCATCAATGCCGTGGCCCGGCGTCTTGGACGGATTGTGACGAGCGCCCGGTCGAGCATCTCGCGCTCCCATCGAACAGCGTCCGAGAAACGTTCCAGAGAAGCGGTGTGGACCGCTGAATCCCGGCGGCGCCGCTGCTGCTCCACCGTTCGATGGAACTGCCAGACCTGGTCCACCTGACGCGCCACATATCCCCAGCCCTGCGCTGCTCCGGCGCCCATAACCTCACATACCATTGGCGCCACCACTTTCCAATACGAGAACAGCGTGCCGTCCACATCCCAGCTCACGACGCGAATTCCAGACATGAGCTGCTCCAGGTCGCTCGTCATTTACGGGTCCTCCACTTGCGGTCAATGTAGCAGCCCGAAAAGAGAGCGTTATTCCGGACTGTGATAGTTTTTCAAGTGACACACAAGCCTGGAGGTCTTGCTGTATTATCCCGATCCAGCAATTTCAGGTGGAGCAGTCGCCTTTCGTTGAACCAGACCAGAAGAATCGGAGACCGACCGTGACTAAGCGGCTGCCCACAAATAACATCTCATAGTAGAGCGTAGATCTATCAGCCGAGGGTGAGCGCAAGCCTTGCCCCGCCAACGAGGCT
>JBGPBY010000261.1:0-9819 GCA_041481485.1 Terriglobia bacterium | reverse complement strand
GCCCACCCTCTCCCGTTGGGAGAGGGATTTCTTGATCGACTGTCCTTACCGCGCCTACAGTCTCAATTAACAGGTAATGAAATGCCGAAAAGGAGACATATGAAACGAACGATTTTGATTGGTGCCCTATTAACGACGGTCCTTATTGCGACCGTATCGGCGCAGGCGCCGGCTCGAGGCGGCCGTCCCAATATATTTGCGCCGACGGCAGCGGCAAACGGTCCGCTTGCGGAAGTACTGAATTCCGTAGTCAAAGCTTTCAACGCGCGGGATACCGCATATTTTGACAAACTCATCGCGCCCGATGCCGTCTGGCTGGATGAAGATGGCCATCACCTATTGGCTACGGTTTGGATGAATCGTCTCCTGTCCGCGAACCCGCAGCGCAAGCTAACCATCACCAATCTGAGGACCGAAAGCTGGGAGACCGGCGGATGGGCAGGCTTCAACTACATGCTCGAGGCCACCAATCAGGTGAAGGGCATCAATACCATGGTCTTTAAGAAAAACGGAAACGACTGGCAGATTGTGATGATCCATGGAGCTGTGGATACCGCGATCGTCCAGCATTAATCCCGACCATTGAGGGCAGCCGGATTGAACTAAAGTTACGCGAGTTCGCACGAAGTCGGTGACAGCACCGGCCGGGTGGATCGACTCACCACCGTCTGAAAGTGAAATTCTTGCGGTGCGCGCGCTGTAGACGCGGTCTATGACCGCGCACAGTCTCGCCAGTCCTCTACCCGCTGAATCTGCGCTAAAATTGATGTCTATGTCTTACACACAGCAGATCAACTTCACACGTGGCATTCCTGCAAACGAATCGTTTCCACTGGCCGAAATCGCCGAAGCGGCCAAAGCTGTTCTTGAAACGCGCGGAGCTGCCATCATGCAGTACGGTCCGGCATTGGGTTTTGCGCCGTTTCGCGAATGGCTTGCGGAGTGGCAGGGCGTTCAACCGCAGCAGATTCTGACCGGAAACGGGTCGCTGGAACTCGTCGAGTTTCTTTGCCGCCATTTGATTCGCCCCGGAGATACCGTCTTCACAGAGGCGCCTTCCTACGATCGGGCGATTGGAATTTTCAGACGCCATCAGGCAGAAGTCATTGGCATTCCACTGGAAACAGACGGGCCGGACATCGCGGTTCTCGAATCGTCGTTGAAGAAGCGGATTCCGAAATTCTTCTACATCATTCCGGACTTTCAGAATCCTTCCGGCGCCACATGCTCTGCCGAAAAACGAAAGCGCGTAATTTCGTTGGCGGAACAGTACGGGTTCACGGTCCTTGAAGATGCGCCCTACCGACTGCTCCGATATCGAGGTAAAGCCGAGCCGACAATGTTTTCCATGGCTCCGGATCGCGTTTTGCACATGAGTTCATTCACGAAGCTCATAGCGCCTGGTGTGCGCGCGGGATTCATGATGGGAAATCCAGACACGCTCGCGAAGGTTGGCAAAATTGCGGAAGATACGTACATTTCTCCGGGATATTTTGCCCACGGCGTGACTTACGAATGGTGCCGGCGCGGATTGCTGACTCCACAGATCGAGAAATTGAAAGTCCTGTATGCCCCGCGTCTCGATGCATGCCTCGCAGCTCTGGACAAACATATGCCGGATGCGAAGCCGACACGGCCAGACGGTGGATTTTTCCTTTCGATTACGTTACCCGCGGGCATTCAAACCGCAGATGTTCGATCCGCCGCTGCGCTACGCAATCTGAACCTCGCCGACGGCATGGCGTTTTTCCCGCAAGGCGGCGGCGAGCGCTTCCTGCGACTTCCGTATTGCGCGCTGTCTCCGGCCGAGATTGAAGAAGGCATTCGGCGCCTTGCGGAAACGGTTTCGGAAGTTGCGGCAGGAACGCATGGCGCGCTGCGGGCGTGACGTCAGTCGAAATCTGTGACGGTGCCTCTGAAGGAATGCATCAAGAAATCCCTCTCCCAACGGGAGAGGGGGCCGCGCAGCGGCCGGTGAGGGGTACCGCAAGTAACGATATTTACTTGTGGTACCCCTCACCCGGCCGCCATTTCTTGATGCCCGCCCTCTCCCGTTGGGAGAGGGATTTCTTGATCGACCGTCCTTATGTATGACCGCGCACTATCGGCGGGAATTCGGAGACAGACTCGGAATTCAATAATGTCGCCTATCGCGACAACGCTAGAATTCGCCCATGTGGATTCGTGAGGCAACCCAGAAAGACGTCCCTGACCTTGCCGAAGTTCACCTTCGGACGTGGCAGGGCGCCTACCCGGGACTAATGCCGCAGGAGTTTTTGGATTCACGCACTGTAGAAGAGTTCATGAAACGCTGGACCCAAATTATCTCTAACCAAAATGAAGCCGCGCGCATGACCTTCGTGGCCGACGCTGGCAACCGGGCGGTCGGATTTGTGTCGGCGGGTCCATGCCGCGACGAAGGTGTTGGTGCGTCAACGGGTGAAATCCGCGCGATTTATGTGCTGCCGAAATTCTGGAGCACAGGCGCGGGCCGCGCCCTCATGGCACGCGGGCTCGACTTTCTACACGAGCGTGGCTACACCGTGGCGACTCTCTGGGTGTTACGCGGCAATTCCAGGGCTCGGAGATTCTATGAGAGAGCGGGGATGACACTCGAAGGCGCCGAAAGGATCGACGCGCGGTTGGGATTTGACATGCAGGAAGTTCGTTACCGTATCGAACTGCCGCGTCAGCAGACATGAATTCAAAATTGTCATTTGCGAATGAATAGCGGACAGAAAGCAATTACCTGGGTTCACATGACGGATATTGGTGTTTACCGAGAAATTGCTCTCTGTCCCTAATTTACTGTAGGCGCGGTCTATGAGCGGAGCGAATGCAAGCCCGATAGGGCGCAGCCATCAAGAGATTTCCGCGCACAATCTCTCGTTTATGGATCCCCGATCCAGTGAATCCCAGTCTGAAAATTTGTGCGCGGTCATAGACCGCGCCTACAGTTGCGCCCGGCTGTAATTGAATTCGGATTGGGTGTTATTGCAAACCGGCCAGCGAGACCAGAGTGGTCATGATCAGTTGAATGCCTTTGACGCTGGAATTCTTCTCCACGTCGATCCATTCATCCAGTGCATGGGCGCGGCCGCCCTCGCCGCCGGAATCGATCGTGATTGCCGGAATGTGGAGGTTAATGGGGATGTTCGCATCAGTGCTTCCCTTGCTGTGTGTCGGGGTCATGCCGAATTTTTGAACCGTCGCGCTGGCAATCTGCACGATCAGGGAATCGGCAGGAGTCGAGCCTGACGGTCGTTCACCGATCAGCTTTATGTCCACTTCAATTCGGCCCTGAGCAGTCGAGCGGGCTGCATTTTCGTCATCGGCTGCTGCGCGCATCTGGCGGATGAAGTTGTCTGCAAGTCTTTCCAGCTGGGCAGGGGATTCCGAACGCAGATCCACGTCCATCCACGATTCGCCGGGAATGGAGTTCACCGAAGTGCCGCCGCCAATCACACCAACATTGAATGTGGTCCGCGGCTTCGCTGGGACCGTAGTTTTGGAAAGCCTGTTGATCGCAAAGGCAAGCGCATAGGCAGGATTCACCAGTCCGAAGGAACCATAGCTGTGTCCACCGGGCCCATGAAACGTCACCCGGTAGCGCTCGCTTCCCAGTGCCTCGGTGATGATGTCGTTTCCACTGCCGGCTCCGTCCAGCGACAGGAACATGGCGATCCGCCCTTTGTACGGCCCCTTTTCAAACAAATAACGAATTCCGCGCAGGTCGCCGGCTCCTTCTTCGCCCACGTCACCGACAAAGAGAATATCGCTGAGAGTCTGGATTTTTGCGTTGTCCATGGCGCGGATCACGCCGAGCAGCACCGCAAGGCCGCGGGTATCATCACCGATTCCTGGCGCCATCAAACGTGTATTGTTTCTCTTGACCTTGACGTTTGTTCCTTCGGGAAACACCGTATCGAGATGGGCCGCGACCGCGATTAGAGGACCATTGCCCACACCCTTGCGAATTCCCATGACATTGCCTTCGGCATCCGTTTCCACGCTGGACAGACCGTGGTCCTTCAACATTTGCATATACGCACGGGCACGATCGGCTTCTTTGAATGGCGGCGCTGGAATTTCGGTCAGGGTAATGATTTCGCGGACGATTCGATCATGGTCCGTACGGAGAAACTGCTCTGCGGCTTTCATCCGAGGATCGTTGTAGACCCGGTCCACGACGGCTTGCGGCGTCTGCGCATGGAGTGTGGACGTTAGAAGTCCAGCAAGTACGAGACTAGTTACGATCCTCATAAACTATTTTGCCGTTAACGATTGTGGCCACTGCCTTGCCCTTAAGCTGGCGGCCGTTGAATGGAGAATTCCGGCTTTTCGAACGCGATAGAGCGACATCAAATTTCCACTTTCGGTTCGGGTCGAGTACGGTCAGGTGGGCCGCACTGCCTTCGAACAATCCCCAGGGCGAAACCCGCATGATTTTCTGAGGATTGATCGAGAACAGCTCAATCATTCGGCCGATCGGAAGCGGCAACTCCGAAAATGCAAGCCCCACTGCGGTCTCCAGTCCGGTGATTCCGAACGGCGCCCGATCGAATTCCAGCATCTTCAAATTGATGTGATGCGGCGCGTGGTCACTGGCGATGGCATCGATAGTGCCATCGAGGATGCCTTTGCGAAGTGCATCCACGTCTTCCTCGGACCGAAGGGGAGGATTCATTTTAGCGTTGGTATCGAATTCTGCGACTGCAGCGTCGGTCAGGGTAAAGTGATGCGGAGTCACTTCGGCCGAAATGCGCAGTCCCTGCGCCTTTGCAGTCCGAACCATGTCGACCGCGCGTTTCGTGCTGAGATGAGCGACATGGTATTTCCCGCCGGTGGTTTCGGTCAGTATCAAGTCGCGTGAGATCATCGTATCTTCTGCTGAAGACGGGATGCCTTTGAGGCCGAGGCGTGTCGACCATGCGCCTTCATGCATCACGCCGCCTTTTGAAAGATTCAGGTCTTCGCAGTGCTGGATCACGGGCAAATCGAACAATCGTGCGTATTCCAGAGCCCGCCGGAACAAACGCCCATCCATGACAGGTTTGCCGTCATCGGAAATGGCGACGATTCCAGCTTCTACCATCTCGCCGATTTCCGCGAGCGATTCCCCCTTTTGTTCCTTTGTGACAGCTCCAATGGGAAACACCAATGCTGGAGACGATCGCTTCGCTTCGGCAACAATATAGGACGTAATGGATGGATTGTCGTTTGAAGGTTTGGTGTTCGGCATCGCCGCCACAGCAACAAAACCTCCGGCAACCGCGGCGGCTCCGCCGGTGGCGATCGTTTCCGCCTCTTCGGTTCCCGGTTCGCGGAGATGCACGTGAATATCGAAGAACCCGGGAGCGACAACAAGTCCCGTTGCGTCGAATTCCGGAATGCCTGCCGGCCGAGAATTGCCGATGGCCGCTATTTTGCCATCGCGAACGACCACATCCACGACCGCGTCGATGTTTCGTTTCGGGTCCACGACACGGCCGTTTCTGATCACCAGATCCATCACACCCCCAGCAGCAGATACAGGATTGCCATACGCACTGAGACGCCGGCCGACACCTGGTCGAGAATCACAGAGTACGCGCCGTCGGCCACGTCGGATGCGATTTCCACGCCACGATTGATTGGACCGGGGTGCATGATAATGGCTCCCGTTTTGGCGCGGGACGCCCGTTCTCTGCTCAAACCATAGTAGCGAAAATACTCCCTTACCGAAGGGAAGAACGATTCACTCATTCGCTCAAACTGAACGCGAAGCATCATGATCACGTCTGCCTGGTCCAGCGCCTCATCCATTGAATTTGTAATGTGGAGCCTGCCTGAATTTTCGCCTGTGATTTCATTCAACATGACCGGCATCAGTGTGGGTGCCGAACAGGCCCAGACGTCGGTTCCGAATTTCGTCAACAAATGAATGTTGGAGCGCGCAACGCGGCTGTGGGCAATATCGCCGACAATGGCCACTTTCAGTCCAGACAGGGTGCCTGTGCGCTCCCGGATGGTGAGTGCGTCGAGCAAAGCCTGTGTGGGATGTTCATGCGCCCCGTCACCGGCGTTGATCACGCGCGCTCGTGTCGCGCGCGCAATGGAATGCGGTGCGCCGGAAGACGGGTGGCGGATGACAACGCAGTCCGCAGACATGGAGTCCAGGGTTCTGGCAGTGTCGATCAGTGTCTCGCCTTTCGTGGCACTGCTTGAAGTCATCACCACGTTAATGACGTCTGCCGAGAGCCATTTGCCGGCAATTTCAAATGAAGTGCGGGTGCGTGTGGACGCTTCAGAGAAAAGAGTTATAACGGTCTTGCCTCGAAGCGTGGGGACTTTTTTGATGGGCCGGGCCGACAGTTCCTGCATGGACTCGGCCGTATCGAGGATTTCGAGGATTTCGTGACATTCGAGCTCGCGGATTCCCAGGAGATCTTTTCGCTTCACGCTTTTTCCATCACGTATATTGCGTCTTCACCGTCAATCTCTGCCAGTCTCACTTCGACAACCTCGCTGTCTTTCGTTCCGATTTTCTTGCCGATATAATTGGCCTCTACCGGAAGCTCCCGATGGCCGCGATCGACAAAGACGGCAAGCTGAATGGTTCGCATTCTTCCAAAATCGGTAAGCGCCCGTAGTGCAGCGCACACCGTACGTCCCGTATAAAGAACATCGTCAATCAGGATGACATCCTTGTTGTCAATGTACGTCGGAAGCTCTGTCCGCCGAACGACCGGCTGCACCGCGGCGTGCGTGAGATCGTCGCGATAGAGGTTGATGTCCAGAATTCCCAGAGGCGGCTGCCTGTTGGTTTTTTGCGCAATGACTGCGCCGATGCGCTGCGCCATGGGAACTCCACGGCGCTGGATGCCGACCAGAACCAGTTCGCGGCCATCGTGGGCCGCGCAGATTTCGTCTGCCAGCCGATTCAAAGTGCCATGCATTTCATCTGCATTCATCAACTGATAGTTCGGCTTCAGCGTCATGGCGGCTGAAATTATATGCTAAATTCCAGTCTGCCATATGAGCCAACCGCCCGATCTGTCCATCGAGTTCGCGGCAATTCGCCTTAAAAATCCCGTTATCGCGGCAAGCGGCACATTTGGTTACGGCGAGGAATTCGCGCGGTTCGTCGACCTGAAGCGCATCGGCGCAATTGTGGTCAAGGGAACATCCGCGAAGCCGATCGCCGGAAATAGCCCGCCCCGCTTGTTCCCCACGCCTTCCGGAATGCTGAATTCCATTGGTTTGGAAAACGTCGGAGTCGATGCGTTCATTCGGGACAAAATGCCGTTTCTCCGCGAATCCGGCTGTTCGGTAATCGTCAACGTATTCGGTTTTGCCGAAGAGGAATACGTGGAAGTCGTCGAGAAGCTGAATGCGTGCCCTGGAATTACCGCCTATGAACTGAATATCTCGTGCCCTAACACAAAGCATGGCGGCATGGTGTTTGGTACAGATCCGGAATTGACACGCCAGTTGACGCGGAATCTCAAAAGCCGCTCGACGCGGCCGTTGATGGTGAAGTTGTCTCCCAACGTGACGGATATCGCGGAAATGGCCCGCTCGGCCGAGGACGGCGGCGCGGACGCATTGACCGTGGCGAATACGTATGTCGCCATGGCGATCGATACGGAATCCTTCAAGCCGCGGATTGGAAACATTACCGGAGGTCTTTCGGGGCCCGCAATCCGTCCGATCACGCTGAGAATGGTGTACCAGTGCGCGAAGGCCGTGAAGATTCCCGTCATCGGTCTCGGAGGCATTTTTTCTGCGGAAGACGCTGTGGAGTATTTCCTCGCCGGCGCAACTGCGGTTCAAATCGGGACGGCGAATTTTCAAGATCCAAAGGCGCCTGTGCGCGTTCTGGATGGACTGACGAAATTTCTCGAGAGACGAGGTATCGCCTCGATTCGTGGACTCATCGGGAAGATTCAAACGGAATCATGAAAGAAAAAATCATATTGGTGCTGGATGTCAGCACGCGAGACGAAGCCCTGAAGCTGGTGCAGCCGCTTTACGGTCAGGTGGGGATGTTCAAAGTCGGAATGCAACTCTTCACGGCGGAAGGTCCGGCCCTGGTGAAAGAGATTGTCGATCTTGGCGGCAAGGTTTTTCTCGATTTGAAGTTTCACGACATTCCGAACACGGTGACTCACGGCGTGCTGGAGGCTGCAAAGCTCGGAGTCTCCATGATGACGATCCACGCGGCGGGTGGCCGGGCGATGATGGACAGTGTCGCGAAATCGCTGCGGGACAAGTTCGGCGAGAGCAGTCCGCTCGTTGTGGCGGTGACTGTGCTGACAAGTCTGAGTTCATCGGCTCTGCAGGAGATTGGCATCGAGCGTTCGATGGAACAGCAGGTCGACGCGATGGCACGGCTGGCAGAGGAATGCGGCATCGGCGGCGTGGTGTGTTCGCCGCATGAGATTGGATTGGTCAGGCGGGCCGTGCGGCGCGAATTCAAAATCGTGACTCCGGGAATTCGCATGCCCGGACAATCGGCCGACGATCAGCAACGGTTGGCGACGCCCCGTGAAGCAGTCGAAGCCGGCGCGGATTATCTGGTCGTCGGGCGCGCAGTGACGGCGAGCGCGAACCCCAGGGCTGCGCTCGATGCGGTAATCGCATCGCTGCGAGGCTGAAAGGGATTTTGGGGCTGCCTACCCACCGGCTTACGCCGGTGGCTAAGGGGATCTGCCGCCGCTCCGCGGCTGAGAGTCATTTGGAGTTGCCAACCAAGGGGCACGAAGTAACCCTTATGGGCGGCCGTCTCCCTAGCCACCGGCATGAGCCGGTGGAACCTGAAACAACGAGAAACACAATTGTCATGTCCGCTCTGTACACTAGAAGGATATGATGCCTGGAGGTCACTTAGCGACATCGGTCGGCCTTGCCGCTGTGGGATACGCCGCTACCGGTTCGATGGAATTCGCGGCCGGATGCTTCACTGGCGGCTTTCTCATCGATGCCGACCACTACCTGGACTACCTCGTCTTCGAAGGACAATGGCGACGTCCGGATCCCGCCAGTTTTCTGCGCTATTACTTTACCGATCAGGCGAAACGAGTGGTGTTGCCGCTGCACTCTGCGGAGTTGATGACGATCCTCACTCTCGCCGCTTTTTTGTGGCCCGTAAAATTTCTGGTCGGCTATTTGCTGGGCGCGGCATTGCACCTGGCCTGCGACATCGCCGTCAACGGGGATTACGTGATCCGGCATCCCTTCCTGTTCTACATCTTTACCTATCGGGCGTCGGCCGGCTTCCTCACTCGTAATTTGCTGGAACCTTCACCGCTCAAACCAGGCACTGGCTCGAAACCATTCCGCGAGTTCTTTGGATGGCGTCCACCTCAATTGGGAGGAAAGCGGAGGCTGGAAGCGAAAACCTCCGAGTGGGTATCCCGCATCTATCGCGCCTTGCCTGGATCCGCAAAAGAGGACTCCAATCAACCCTGAAACATGCGGATCGCGGCAAACCCTGCTGCCCCGGTCTGCTGGATTTCCGGAATTCGTTCACGGGTAATTCCCCCGATCGCCAGGACCGGAATTTTTACGCTGCGTACCACCTTCCGAAGTGCTTCTATCCCAACTCCCTTTTTCCCAGGCGTATCGAATACGGGCCCGAAAACGATGTAATCGGCCCGATCCCAGACCGCCTGGACTGCTTCGTCCAGCAAATGTGTCGATACGCCGAGGATCTTCACGTGAGGCCGTACCATCGTCGCGGGCAAACCGTTTGACGGAAGGTGGACGCCATCGATGCAAGTCACCATTGCAACATCCAAACGGTCATTGACGAGTATTTTCGTGGAAGTTCCGGAG
>JBGPBY010000260.1:0-9903 GCA_041481485.1 Terriglobia bacterium | reverse complement strand
TGCGCCCGGGGGGGGCGGGGGCCCAAACCCGGCCGTGATATAAGATCCAAATGAGCTCTACCCGGTTTTCCAATCCCGGTTCCACCGAGGGCATCCGTTCCATTTTGAAAAGCCAGAATCGCGCGGCACTGGCGATGCTGAGAAAAGCAATCGAAGCGTGTCCGGAAGAATTGTGGCTTCGTCAGGACCAGGCCAATGCATTCTGGCAGCTGGCTTACCACACGCTATACTTTGCCCACCTCTATCTGCAGCCGGATTCCGGGTCTTTCCGTCCATGGAAGCACCACCAGGCAAATGTTCAGCACGAGGATGGAATTGCCGGTCGGCCCGATCCCAATAGCCGCCTGCCGCTGATCCCCGAACCCTACACGCGGTTACAGGCGCTGGAGTATTTGCAGTTCTGCGAAGATAACGTGGACAGCTGGATCGATGCCTTCGATCCATTTCGTCCGGACAGCGGATTCCACTGGTACAAGGTTTCGAAGCTCGAACATCAGATGATCAGCATTCGCCACATCCAGCATGGTGCTGCGCAACTGGCTGCCCGTCTGCGTTCCGAACTCGGAATCGGCATCGATTGGATATCTTCGAGGTGAAGCATTGCATCGACGTCGACGGAGGCGACGGCCGACTCGTTCCATAATCCCGAAACGGAAACGACTCCCCGAACTCCCATATTGAACTTGCCGGAGATCCGAGCATCCTGCTCGAACCCCGAGAACTATTTCGATTTCTGCAGCTTTTTGATCGCCTTCTCCAATACGTCCGCATCATCTGCAAGCAGCTTCATATCCACTTTCTTTTCTTTTGTAATTTCAGTCCAGAGTTTCCCCTTGGATTCCACCAGGATCGCACCGGGATCGCTCTTGGTGACTTTGGCTATGGCATGGGCCAAATAAAGCTGGCCGAAGGATAGACCGTTGGCGGCTTTCTCCTGTTTCAGTGTGTCGGCAGTCACGCCAAAGTGAGCCGCCATCCCGTTGAACATTTCGGGCTCGGGCATACTTTTGGAAAGACTCTCGATCTTTGACATTTCCTTATATTGGCCATGAATGGAGTGGACAGTGAACATCAGGATCGAAAGCCCCAGCACTAGTGTCCGAAGACGCATGGTTGATTCTCCTTACAAAATTATGCCGGCAACGATTTTTTGATTCCGTTCGTCGCGGCTGATCTATAGAAACCGCCGGGTAGCGTGCGGTTCAAATTTCAATGTGTGGATTCTCGCTTTAATTTCAAACGAGACTTTTTTGTCAGTTTATCGGATGCATGCCGACCGGCTTGCGAATCCGCCGTTTCACCACTAAAGACGCTTGAAGTGGGCAATTGGTTAACAACGATAATGTGAATTCTTGTTAACAACTGCTTCCGAAGGCGTGACAGGTGTGAAGAAATTCGCACAGGAGACGTTCAATGCGAAGTTTTTCACAGTTTGACGGGGCTGGCCTGAAGTCCGAATCTCCCGATACCTGCGGGATGTTCAATGTCGTCGATATTTGCCGATCGGTTTTCCCATCTGTACACGTTCTTCGATTCCGTATCCAAGGGCCTCATAGAATGCGACGGCTGCCCGGTTATACAGTCGAACCTGCAGATTGACTTTCGGACAGCCCAGGGCTTCCAGGGATGCTTCGGCTGTCTGCATGAGCAGGCGGGCAGTACCCTTTCGCCGTTGGGCGGGATCGACAGCAAGGTGATAGATCCAGCCTCGCACGCCATCATAGCCGGCGAGAATCGTCCCGACGATTTCGCCGTCTTGTTGTGCGACCCAGAAAAGTTCAGGTTGGGTGTTCTGCTTTCTGAGAATCAGTTCCGACGGTGCGTTCCATGGAGGATCATCCGGAAAAACCGTCGCCCAGAGGTTCGCAACCGATGCGTGATCGCTGTCCTGATAGTTTCGAATGAGGATTTCGCCCGTCATTTGTGAATTAACTATTTTGAGCCTGCGGCCAGAGGCCTGGCACCGGGGAGGTTTTTAGCAAGTCTGGACAGGACAAGAGCGAGATCCCGGACTTCAAAAGGTTTGGCCAAATACTCGTTGAAGCCAGCCGATCGGGCACGGGCCGCGTCTTCTTCAGAAACGTATGCTGTCAGCGCCAACGCTGGAATTTGGCCGCCACGCTCTGGGCTCAACATCCGGACTTTGTGAATCAGGCTGTAACCATCTTCACCGGGCATCGCAATATCGCTTACCAGGATATCTGGTTTTGTTTCGGCCAGGGCCGACAGAGCCCCCGCCGAAGATGATGCGGTAAACACCTTTGCTCCGTACGAAGTCAAAGTTGCCACAAAGACTTCAACGATTCCAGGGTCGTCATCGACGACTAAAAGTTTGAGACCGGCCAGGTCATTTGTACCTGGATTCGAATTGTTATTCGAATTTTCAGATGACGCGGCGAACTCGGTGTTTGAGGCTCGGCTCCCGACAATTATGGGCAGCTGTACTGTGAACGTGGCCCCTTTGCCCTCGCCCGCGCTTTCAGCTGTCACTTTGCCGCCTTGCCGTCTCACCAAATCGCGCACGATAGCCAGCCCGATTCCCAGCCCGCCGTGAGTCCTCGTCGTCGTGCTGTCTTCCTGCGCAAAGCGATTGAATATTTCCGGAAGAAAATCTGGCCTGATGCCCTTGCCCTCGTCAATGACCTGGATCGAAACGACGGGCTTCCTGGATTCGCCTTTTTGACGCTTCACGAATACGCGGATCACGCCATTTTGTTGCGAAAACTTGATGGCATTCGACAAGAGGTTCCAGACGATTTGTTGCAGACGGATAGAATCAGCCAAAACCCGGCCCAGTTCGGTATCGATCTGCGATTCAATCCGGATAGATCTTTTCTCCGTCAAAATTTGAACGGATTCTAATGCGCGGCGCACCACTTCGCCGGGTTCGACCTCCGACGGATTTAAAACCAACTTGCCAGACTGAATTCTGGAAACATCAATGAGGTCTTCAATCATTTGCCACTGGGTCCTGGCGCTCTGCTCAATAGCCAGGAGTCCCTTTTCAAGTTTCTTCACGTCAAATCCGCTTTGCCGAATGAGCTCAGACCACAAAATGATTCCGGTAAGTGGAGTTCGCAGCTCGTGAGAAAGCGTGGCCAAAAATGTGTCTTTGGCCAGGTTGGCGCGGGCGGCCTCGGCATGGGCCTCTTTTTCACGCGCTAACAAATTGGCAAGGTCCTCTTTGACCTTCTTGGCGATGCTGATGTCTTCGCAAACGCCAAGTAAGAAAGATCTTTCTTCTTCTTCGCCCATCTTTATGGGGACTTTACGCGTGTGCAGGAAAATCTGGCGGCCACTTTCTGTCACCGACGGCTCTTCAGGAATATCCACATGAACTTTGTTTGAGGTCACCCGGACATCGTCGGCCTGATAAAGATCGGCCAGTTCTTTGGGCCAGCGTTCGTGGGTAGTTTTCCCCAGAACTGATTCGCGGGGTACTTCAAAAATATCTTCGGCAGCTTTATTCCAAAGCGTGATCTTGAAATTGTCATTCGCGTCTTTAAGAAAAATACCCACTGGGATATTTTCAACAATCGTTTCAATGAGCTTTCTTTTCTCTTCCAGCTCTTTTTTTGAAACTACGGAGTGCTTGAGTTCTTCAGCCAGAATATTGAGACCGCTGGCGATACTGTCTTCGACAGTGTCGTCGTCTTTGACCGGCAATTGTTTGCTGAAGTCGAGCTTGGCAAGGCTACCGATCATTTCAAGAATGTCACTGAAGCGGTCTTGAGAATCGTACATTGCAAGTACTCCCTGTGCCATTTTTCAGCCTCTTACTGTGACTCAAAGCGGAGGTGGGAAACAGAGTTTTCGCTAGTCAACCCTTGCGAGGCCGTTTCGGAACAAAGGCAAGGAACCGGCGCGGATTGTCCACCATGATGCGGTGCAGAACGTCGTCGCTGATGCCGGCGGCCTTCAACCTCGGCAGGAACACGGTCAGCGTTTTCGCGTAGCCGCTGGATGCATCGGCGGAAAACATCAGGTGATCGGCAAAACCGGCGTCGACGAGCGCCATCACCATGGGAACCTGCTGCGCATCGTTGGCTCCACCCTGACGGTCGAATCCGATAAACGCGCCACGGCGGCAGATCGTTTTGTGAACATACACGTTCGCATCCACGAGATTTCCGAGGTGTCCGATGACGACGTGTTCCGGCTTCACGCCGGCATCTTCGAAAATATCGAGCTGCTCCACTGCCGATTTCCCAGGGATTCCCGTATGCGTAAAGATGGGAATGTTGGTAGCTACATGTGCCCGTCCGACGGCGCGAAATACTTTGCGTTCATCGGCGGTGATTTCATCCCATGAGCCGATTTCGCCGAACGCGCCGAGATTGTCATCATCGGCTTGTTTGATGAGCGCCTGGAAGATCTGATCTTCGCTCATGGTGGAAATTTCCATCGGATAGAACGGCTGCGAATAGAATCCGCCGCCGGCAACGATCGGCATGCCGGATTTCATTGCTACCTGACGCAGGAAATTGATGTCGCGTCCCATATCCGGATGACCTGCATCCACAATGCACGCGACGCCAGCGGCTTTAGTCGAGGCCACTTCGGCAGACATCAGATCGACGTTGTGCATGATATCCGGAGCGGCTGCGCCGCCGCCTCGTCCACCACCCGCGCCTCCACCTCCACCGCGGCCGGCGTTTCCCGCGCCCGCTGCCGGTGCGCCCCCTCCGCGCGCAGCCGGTGCAGTTGCGTTCGCGGCTCGAACCGCTGCGGAGGCTGCCGAGAATTTCGCGTTGAAGTCCGTCCCCAGTTGCAGGTGCTCGTGAAACAGAGTGGCGCCACCAGCCAGATCTCCGGGCGCGACGTCTTTGAGAATCGTTCGGATGATTGCGCCCTGAGGGAATGTGGGTTCCTGCGCAAACGCACCTTTGGGAAGAGCAGCGGCCGCCACTCCAGTTCCCAGCAATCCGAGAGCCTGCCGGCGAGTCATCAAGTCCAGATGAAGTTTTGGCATAGTGGCCACATTGTATTCCAAGGGGTAGAATGAGTGCCGTGAAATTACGTTTCCTTCTTTCGATTGTGGCTGGTTCTGCGTTGGCCTGTGGCTTTCAAGGCCTGACGTCCGCGCAGGGCAATCCGGATGCGGCCAAACTCAGGAATCCGATTGTCCCGACCGCAGACTCTATTGCTGCAGGGAAGAAGTCTTACGCCAAGTGTGCGTCATGCCACGGCATCAACGGAGAAGGGGGGCCGGGCAATGATCTCATTCCCGCAGCGCCCAGTTTGGTCGACGATCAATGGGATCATGGTTCCGCCGACGGCGAAATTTTCGACAACATCAAAAACGGCGTACCGCCGGATTTCAACATGGTCCCGTTTAAGGACCAGTTGAAAGACGAAGAGATCTGGAACCTCGTCAATTACATCCGCTCGATCGCCAAAAAGAAATAGCCGCGATTGTTAGTGCATCATTTTGAGAGTTGCTCGCTGTTCCCCTGTAGGCGCGGTCTCCCAAGAAACTTGACCAGTAAGTAATTGATTCTACGTCGAAGTGATTTCGTCAAGTTTCTCTCCCGATGTCTCACGATCGATCGGGTAAGGCCGCTATGACCGCGCACAATCTCTCAATTTGGGATCGCGCGCGGTCATAGACCGCGCCTTCAGGGGAACGGGGCAGCTAAAACTCAAAAGGACGAATTAGCCCGCGCTCACTTCGCCAGTGGATCGGGTCTCACCTGGAACTTCAGCAGCTTGCTCGGGACTCCCTTGCCGCCCTCCATGTGGAACGGCGCGCGTGTCGAGATGCTCGTGAAGATGCCTTTGCCTTTCCAGCCTCCGTTGGGATTATCGATGCGTCCATCCATTCCTTTGGCGAAGAATCCCATCGGATACGGCACGCGGAACATCACGAACTTTCCGTCCACGAGTGCGAGCAGCCCTTCGGAAAGATTTCCGGTCGCAATCGGTATGTCCTTGCCGATGCCGAGCATGTCGAATCGATCCACGAAATCATAGTAGGCCGAATCGGCGCTCGCATTTTCGACTGCGCCTTTGTAGTTCGGGCCCGGCAAAGGATAGAGCGTCCATCCTTCGGGACAGTGCTGGCCTGTAGCCGCAGGGCCGGCGAGGGGCCCTGTGCATTTCTTCCGATCGAAGCTGGCGAGCTGTCCACTGGAGAGCACGGTCCAGACTACGCCTTTGCTGTCGACGTCCATGCCGCGTGGAGCAAAGCCCTGAACCGGAGCTTTCGGATTGTTCCACGGCACTTCGTAATATTCAGCGAGCGCCGTCTCCGGCGGATGCGCGCCCGGAACGAACCGCACCAGCGCACCGGGCATCCCCTGTACTGATCCCCACACCGAGCCGTCTGGCGCCGGCGAATCGCCGTAGTACTGCACGTTGTTCAGCCGCCGGTCTTTTGAAGGATCCGCGGGCTGATTGGCTTCGGTGTACGCGTCGCGCTTGCCGTTTCCATTGTTGTCGAGAACAAATGCGCTCCAGCCTTGCGATGCTTTTTCGTCGTGTGTCTTGTCCCACACTTTGACGTCGAACCAGCCTTCAACTCCGGCTGGACCGAATGAGGACCACAGCACATCGTTGTCGTCGAAGTTGACGTGCCCCCAGCTGAAACACGTGTCGATCGCTGTCAGCGCTTTCGTTTTGGGGTCGTACATCAGCAGGCCGCGCTGAGTCGAATTGACGGGCAACAGCTTCGCCGAAGGATGGTCTGAACCCATGCGGCACCAGGCCGGGGTGTTGGCGCCGCGAATACGCGCAGCGGCCCACACGCGGCCTTGCTTGTCCATCGCAAAACTATGCACGGTTGTTTTGCTGTTCCAAATGACTTCGTCTCCCCAATATGGCGATGCTGCCGCCGGCGGTTGATTGCCGGAACTCGGCGTATCGGCATCGCGGGACGTGAGTTTGATCTGGCTTGCCGTATTGGTCTTTGGATCAATCACGGGAAAATAATCGGCGCTCTCTTCCAGCGCACCGTAGATTGGACCATTCGCATTCACAGTTGGATTGCGTTTGTCGCTGGCGATTTCATCGTGCAGATACGCCTTCGGATCGGCCCAGTCCCACAGCGTCACGACAACGTTCCGCTCTCTCCCTTGCGGACGCGACGGTGCCGCATCCGGCAATTCTCCTTTTGAGATTCGGTCTGTCCAGTCCGCATACATCGAAAGGGCGCGTTGTCTTCCGACCTGCGTAAATCGCGTACTCATGCTGCCGCCGGCCTGTCCGGACTGAAGCCGCCGGTCCCACGCCATTTTCGAATCGGCGAACTGGCTGAGAATGCTCGCCGGTATCGTGCGCGTGGCCGTGCCTCCCATCTGATGACACCCGGTACAGCCGTCGGTGTTGACCACCTGCCGTATCCATTCACCCTGACTGCGGATGTTTGCCGAAATGCCGTTTCCTTGCTCGCCCGTGCCGGGAAAATCGCTCTTCGGAGGGACCTGCAGCATCGCAAACCAGTACTGCGCCGGGTAGTACTGCGCGGCCGCTTTCTTGTCGGGCGCAGGAACGGCCCTGAGATTGACGACCTTGCCGGGCGTTGTTTTTGTTTTGGGAGAGTCGATCAGCCCATAGCCGCGAACCCAAACGTCGTATTCGGCGGGGGGCAGATCGGGCACGACGAAGCGCCCGCGATCATCGGTGACGACAATCCGGATCAGGTGTGTCGGAGTGGCGCGCGTCTCCGCAATCACCCACACACCCGCCTCGGGGCCCTGCGCTCCGGTGACTAAGCCGCCGATGTCATCGTTGTCTATTGCGGGCGGGGCAGTGGCCTGACCCGATACGCGAGGCATTGTTGCGAAAAAGAAACTGAGGCCGAGCCCCAGCAGCAAAGCGGACAGTCCCGTAGCTTTCATGCCTGCCTCCTCGTGGAATGAATGATGGGCCTCTTATAACACAGGAGTGAATTCCACTCCCAATTGGACCAGGCGGTGTCGGTCACGCTCTACACCGGCATAAGCTGCTTGAAAGTAGAACTGGACTCTAAAATGTAAAGTTGAAATCTGCGGCAGCGGCCCCACTGTAGGCGCGGTCTATGACCGCGCACAATCTCTCGTTTTTGGATTCCCAATTCGCGCAATCCCCGTCTGAAAAACTGTGCGCGGTCATAGACCGCGCCTACAGTGGGCTGCCGTCGCAAATTTCAAACTGACCCAGTATCAGGCTTTGCTGTCTGAGCCGCGGTAGCGGCGGCAGTTCCTATAGCCACCGGCGTGAGCCGGTGGAAAACGAAATCCCAACCATAAAAAGCCGCGTAGCGGCGGCAGATCTGGTATTGGTTGTTCGTCACACCTTAGAATTGAACGTCAGAGAGGTACCGTGTCGCCGGCTTGCACATTGCATGGAAAGGAAATCGTACTTGCGGGAGGTTCCGGGGGCATCGGATCTGCGGTTGCCAAACGGCTTCTTGACGAAGGCGCACGGCTCAGTATCAGCTACCTCAGCAATCGAGAACGCGCCGATCAGTTCGCCGCGGATGCCACAATCTTGAAGGTGGATCTTACTGATTCCGCCAATCGTGCCCGCCTGCTGGACAGTGCCTCGGAAATCTATGGCCTGGTCATTTTTGCCGGCGATCCGGCGCGGGGAGAAACGGATGCCGCAATGCATCGTTCGCATGCCACGAATTATCTCGGGCCGATTCTGCTTGCCCGCGAAGCGGCTTCCCGCATGAAGAGCGCTGGAACTCCCGGATCCATCGTCCTCTTATCGACGATGCAGGCCAATGCACTCTTTCCAGGATCCACAATCTATGCCGCGCAGAAGGCGGCACTGCAACACGCGGCACTGATTCTGGCGAAAGAGATGCGAGGTCCGGCCGGCATTCGAGTCAACGTCGTCAGTCCGGGCATCACGGCTGCGGGGATGGCGGAAGCGAGCATCGCTTCAGGCAAGTACGATCACTTCATCATGCAGGGTGTCATTGGCCGATTCGGCCGCGCAGCCGACGTCGCGCGGGCCATTCGCTTTTTCCTGGAACCGGACAACTATGTCACCGGCCAGGTTCTCTGTGTCGACGGTGGAATCACGCTTTGATCCTTCGAACGGGTGCAAGAAATGAAGATTGTCCGCCGAGTCGAGATCCGTTACTACGATCGCCAATCTTAAAGTTCACTGCGAGCGGAGGGACAAAGGATAGTGTCTTTAAATCAGTATCATTTTGAAGACCACTGGCACGTTCCTTGTCCGATCGAACAGGTTTGGGATGTTCTTGCCGATTCGGAAAATTTCCCGGTCTGGTGGCAGGGCGTTTATTTGAGCGCCACGAATGCGGGCGAGGATCGAATTGTTGCGGTGGCGCGGGGCTGGCTGCCATACAAGCTCCATTTCGTGATTGATACGATCCGCCGCGAAAAGCCGACATTGATTGAATTCAAGGCAAGGGGAGATTTCCGGACCGACTCTTCGAAATGGATACTGAGACCGGAAGGATCCGGCACGCACGTCGTTCTGGATTGGAATCCAATCGTAGACAAGCCCGTCGTGCGATTCTTCTCTCCGGTTCTAAAACCTCTGTTCGAATGGAATCATCACTGGACCATGCGCCGGGGCGAAGTTCAGATTGTTGAATATATAAATAGTCGAAGTAAAAAATTATGATTTGAATCTTCTTCATGGAAATACTCGAATGGAGTTCAGGGATGGTGGAAGAAACAGTCGATCTGCTGGCACGTGCCTTCGCGGAAAACCCACTTCATATTGCGGCATTCGGGAGGAAGTCCGTTGTTGAGAAGAACAAGGCATTTTTTCGCAACGGGCTTGCGTTGTTTCGTGGCCGCCGGTTGGTGGCGGTTGAAGGTTCAAGGATTGTTGGATTCATCCACTGGGTGGAGTTTCCGGGCTGTCGGTATTCGCTGGTGGAACGTCTCGGTCTCCTGCCGGTAATGTTGTATGAGCTCGGAATCGGACCAGCGATTCGCG
>JBGPBY010000259.1:0-9911 GCA_041481485.1 Terriglobia bacterium | reverse complement strand
CCCATTAAAAGATGTTAGAGCTCGTAGGTCGCGTCGAGGGAAATCTTGGCGTTCAATAACTTGGAGATGGGGCAACCGGCTTTTGCATTTTCGGTTGCTTTCTCAACGGCGGCGCGATTGGCTCCTGGCGCTTGAACCGTTACGGTCAGATGGCTGGATGTGACCGCGAATCCGGCGTCCGTCTTTTCCAGTGAGACTGTAGCCGTCGAGGCAATGTTTTTCGCCGTGATTCCGGCCTCTCCAAGCTGGGCAGAAAGCGCCATTGCGAAACAGGCGGCATGGGCAGCAGCAACCAGCTCTTCGGGGTTTGTTCCTTTTGCCCCCTCAAAGCGCATGCTGAAGTTGTACGGAACACTGGACAAAACGCCGCTGTCTGCGGAAATCGTCCCTTTTCCGTCTTTGAGTCCGCCCTGCCATACCGCTGATGCCTTACTTTTCATGTTTTCCTCCTAGGTTGATTCCGATATAAGTTGACGCGAAAGCATAACATTGCATTTGGAGGTGTTCGATGCCCTACATCAATGGCCGGAGAATAACGCTCGACAAGAAACAGCAGGCCAGCGTCCTCAATCCCGCAGATGGCAGCACTGTGGCGACAATATCCATGGCTGCCGCAGCGCAAATGACCCAGGCCATCGATGCCGCATATGCGGCCCGCGAATCCTGGGCAAACAGGCCGCCCGCCGAACGCGAAATCATATTGATACGCGCCGCGGAAATCATAGAAGCCAAACGATCGGAATTCGTGGATGTTCTGATCGATGAAGCCGGCTCCACATTTGGCAAGGCTCAATTTGAAGTGTCGTTCACGGTCACGCAGGTCCGGGCGTCTGCTGGAGAAGCACGGAGATTGTTTGGCCAAACCATGCCGTCGGATCTGCCGGGTCTGGTCTCCATTGCGATCCGGCGCCCGCTCGGGGTAGTTGCCGGAATCGCGCCATTCAATTTTCCGTTGATCCTCAGTACCAAAAAGGTGTGCTTGGCACTGGCCGCAGGGAACACGTTCATTTTGAAACCTTCGGAAGAAACATCGCTGCTCGGTCTGAAAATCGCCGAAGCCTTCGAAGAAGCCGGCCTCCCGCCGGGAGTGCTGAACGTGGTGCCGGGCGATGGTCCGGAAATGGGAGAAGTCCTGGTGAAGGATCCGCGCGTCCGAATGATCTGGTTTACCGGATCCTCGGCGGTGGGACGAGAACTTGCGGTACAGTGCGCAGCTAATCGCAAAAAGATAACTCTGGAGATGGGCGGCAAGAGTCCCCTTGTTGTTCTTAAGGATGCGGACCTGAAGTATGCCGTCGACACCGCGGCTTTCGGCATGTTTATTCATCAAGGTCAGATTTGCATGGCCGGGTCGCGCATCATCGTCGAAGCGCCGATCTACGATCAGTTCGTCGAACTGCTCACGGCAAAAGCAAAGTCGCTGCAGGTGGGAAATCCGCGCGATCCCCATACCGTGATTGGCCCGTTGATTCGCGCGTCACAATGCGAGTTCATCGACAAACGCATCAAATCTTCGGTGAAGGCGGGTGCACGCGTGACGTGCGGTGGGAATTACAAAGGCAATTTCTTCGAACCGACGGTGGTTGCCGACGTCACTCCCGGAATGGATGTGTACGACGACGAATTGTTTGGCCCGGTGGCCAGTGTGATCAAGGCCAATGACCCGGATCACGCCCTGAAACTCGCAAACAACAGCACTTACGGATTGTCGTCAGCCGTATTGACGAACGACCTGCAACTGGCGTTCAAATTCGCGATGGAATTGGAAACCGGGATGGTGCACATCAATAGCTCGACGATTCATGACGAAGAACACATTCCTTTCGGCGGCGTGAAAAATTCGGGACTGGGCCGCGAAGGCGGCCAGTGGTCCATGGAAGCCCTGACCGAAGTGAAATGGATCACGGTGCAGATGGGACAGGCGCACTATCCGTTCTAAAGTTCGGCTGAGACACGGTCTATGAAAACGTGAATGAATGCGACTCCCCAATGTAGGGGCGGTCTATGACCGCCCGCAATTTTGAGGAATGCAATCCCATAGACCGCCCCTACATTGGGGAGTCGCATTCCCTCACGCGCGGCGAACGTTGCGGCCGCCTTCGTTTTCCCATTGCTCTTTCTGCTCTCTTGCCGCTGCAAGCTTTGCGGGTTCGTATGTCGCAAGCAGCCGGGCAAGATCATCGGCATGCTCTTCTTCTTTTGCCAGAATTTCCTCCATGAGCTTTCTGGATGTCGGATCGTCGTTTCCAAGCCAGCGGATAATCTCCGAGTACGACTCGATGGCAATGCGTTCTGCAACGAGATCCTCTCGAATCATATCCACGAGTGAATCGCCCTCGACATACTCCGAGTGGCTGCGCGTCGACAATCCTTCAGGACTGAAATTGGGTTCACCCTGGAGCTGTGTGATCCGATCGGCAAGCTGGTCCGCATGCACCTGTTCCTCAGTCGCATGCTGAAGGAATTCTCCCGCAACGGATTCTGCGTTGATGCCAACAGCCATGTAATTGTGCCGTTTGTAGCGCAGCACACAGATGATTTCCGTCGCCAGCGCTTCGTTCAACACGGAAATCACTTTGTCCCGGTCCGCCTTGTAGTTTTCAGTGACAGGACCTTTTTCGATATTCAGTCGCGCGCGGCGGCGAATTTCTTTAATGTCTGAAAGGAATTGACCCATGGTTACCTCCGGGAAAAAACTGATGCCAATTGTTATCTCTCAATTCTTGCTGCCGGACAGTTCGCAATTGGTTTGCCACCAACAACCGGATCGGACGAAACCAACCAGAAGCTCACGAAGTGCGAGGTCTGGACACCTCAATCCCCATCCTGCGGCAACTATGCGGCAACTGTGTTCCATTGAATGTGCGAATCGGAGGCAGACCGATTCCACCAGTCCCACAGATTTCTCGCGAAAGATTTCTCGGTCGCGGAGGAAATTCTCCATACTTTCAGATTTTTGAATTGTCGTGATTTGCTCAAATGATAGGCTCTTGGCGTTACCCAGTTTTGTAAAGGAGCCCGAAGATAATGTCCGCCAAACCCAAACGTCAGATCAATCAGCAGAAGCTCGAAGCGTTTCTCGGAAAGATTGTTGGCGATTTGGGTGCCGCTCTCAGCGCGAATTTGACACATATCGGGGATCGGCTCGGCATCTACAAGGAAATGGAAAGATCGGGGCCAGTGACATCCGAAGAACTGGCGATACGGATGGAGTTGTCGGAGCGGTACATTCGCGAGTGGTTGATGAATCAGGCGGCCAGCGGCTACGTGGGATACGATGCGGAAAGCAAAAAGTATCGGCTGCCGGACGAGCAAGCCGCAGCTCTGGCGGATGAGGACAGCCCGTTTTTCGTCGCCGCAGGATTCCAGATCGCCACAGCGATGTCTCGATCGGCGGACCGCATCGCCGATAATTTCAGATCGGGAAATGGTATGGGCTGGGGTGAGCATCATTCCGATCTGTTCAACGGCACCGAACGATTTTTTCGCGCGTCCTATATCGGAAATCTGATTGGTTCCTGGCTCCCCGCACTGGATGGCGCAGTTGCAAAACTTCAGCAGGGTGCGGTTGTGGCCGATGTCGGTTGCGGGCATGGAGCATCGACCATCCTGATGGCTGCTGCGTTTCCAAACTCAAAATTCTACGGCTTCGATTACCATCCACCTTCCATCGAATGCGCCCGAATCGCGGCGCGGGAAAGCGGTTTCGGCGATAACTGCCGTTTCGAAGTTGCCACCGCGACGGATTACCCAGACCATCGGTATGACCTCATTGCATTCTTCGATTGTCTGCACGATATGGGAGACCCCGAAGGCGCATGCAAACATGCCAGAGAAACGCTGAAGCCCGACGGCAGTGTCATGATCGTTGAGCCGATAGCGGGAACCACGACCGAATCGAACTTCAATCCTGTCGGACGTTTGTACTCTGCCGCTTCCGTGCTGTGCTGCACACCCAACGCAATTTCGTCTGGACCGGTGGCTTTGGGGTCGATTGCACCCGATGAGGAGTTTCGCAAGATTGCAGCTTCCGCAGGCCTCAAAAAATTCAAAAGAGCGACAGAGACGCCCTTCAATCGCGTGTTCGAGGCGAAGATCGGCTAGTTAGAACGTCCGGTAATTCGTGAACTGAAGTTCCACGCCAAAATCCGATTTCTTCAGCAACTGCATGACCTCCTGCAGCACATCGCGGCTTTTGCTGCTGACTCGCACCAGATCCCCCTGGATCGATGCCTGAGCCTTGGCTTTGCTCTCTTTGATCGCTTTGACGATCTCCTTCGATTTTTCCACAGGAATCCCGGACTGTATGGTGATTTCCTGTCTTGAAGTGGAACTTGCCGCAGCCTGGATCGTCCCGTAAGTGAAGTTCTTGAGAGGCACCTGTCGCTTGGCCAATTTTTGCTGGAGCACTTCTACCACGGCCTTCAGCTTGAAGTCATCGGAACTGGTGATGATCAGCTTGCTGTCCTTTTCGTTCAGCTCGATGCCGGATTTCGAGTTTTTCAGATCGAAACGATTTTGAATTTCTTTCATCGACTGCTGTACGGCATTTGAAACTTCTGGCATGTTCACGACGGATACGACATCAAAACTGTTATCAGGCATAGCGTGTAGTATATTGGAATTTGATGACCCTGCGGAGCATCCTCACATTGCGATGTCCGGTTTGTGGGAAAGGCAAGATCTTCAAGAGCCTGCTTGACACACCCGAACATTGTCCCCACTGCAAGTACTTTTTCATGCGGGAGAGTGGTTATTACCTGCCGCACTATGCCATTGCGTATCCGCCAACCGTGGCGGCGGCGCTGCTGACGTGGCCGTTTTTGCAATACGTGGCCGGAGTGAAGTCCGACAATATCATTTTGGCGGCGATGATCCTGGTCGGCGTGTGCTTCGGGTTTTGGTTTATCCGATACGCCAAGATGTTATGGCTGGCCTTCGACCTCACTCTTCATCCACCGTCCCGCGACGATTTTGAGCAGCGCAACCGCAATAACGCGGGGTGATATTACCGAATGAGGCCGTCCAGCGGCGATGACGCGGAGGCGTAAAGGCGGCGCGCAATTCGGCCGGAAGTGAAAGCGAGGCGTCCGGCCTTTACGGCGTACTTCATGGCCTCTGCCATTCCTCCAGGATTACTGGATCCTGCAATCGCGCTGTTCATCAGTACTCCGTCAGCGCCAAGTTCCATCGCCAGTGCGGCGTCCGAAGCCGTACCCACACCGGCATCGACTATCAAAGGCACTTCGGTGATCCGTTCCCGCAAAATCCGAATTGCCGGAACATTCTGGATTCCCATGCCCGATCCGATCGGTGCGCCCAAAGGCATGATTGCCGAAGCGCCGGCTTCAATCAGCCGCAGTGCCACAACAAGATCGTCGTTGGTATAGGGCAGAACGATGAATCCCTCTTTCACAAGAATCCGAGTGGCTTCAATCAGGGCTGCGGTATCCGGAAACAGGGTCTGCTCATCGCCAATGACTTCAAGCTTCACCCAATTGGAAAGACCGGCTTCCCTGCCCAGACGCGCGGTGCGAACGGCCTCGTCGACCGTGTAGCAGGCCGCGGTATTCGGGAGAATCATGATGCGCGAACGATCGATGTAATCGAGAAGCGATTCTCCCCTGGCGGCCTTGAGGTCGATGCGCCGAACCGCGACCGTAACCATTTCAGCTCCCGATCGTTCGTGTGCTTCCCGCATGACGGCGTGGCTTGGATATTTTCCAGTTCCCACGAGCAACCGGGAGGAAAATGTGCGGCCGGCAATCACCAGGCTTTCGGATTCTCCCCCTCCGACGAAGTGGACGACTTCGATCTCGTCTCCGCCTTCTATCGAAACCGAATCCCATTTCGACCGGGGAACGAGCAGTCGATTCCGTTCCACCGCCACGCGCTCTTTGGGGAGTTCGAAGAAATCCAGCAGTTGAAACACATTGGAAGGTGAAGGAATTTCGCGGGACTCTCCGTTCAGACGAATCTCGATTGTCATAACGACGAAAATGTTAGCACAGGCGTTTGGTGGAAATTGTTATCCGAAACGTCTCCGCACCCCTGGAGCACGGGCGTGTTCGGTTCCGAATGTAGGGGCGGTCTATGACCGCCCACAATTCGGAGGGTTGCAGTCCTCACCATTGTGGGCGGTCATAGACCGCCCCTACATTGGGAACCGAATTCCTTCACCTTCGAGTTTTGTCGCCAACCTGGGTTACGGGACAGTTTTTGCCGTTGACAGTTTTGCGAGCCGCTGACTATAGTCATTGATTTGGTTCGTCGTCGAAATTATTGACGCAACAGTTGCTTACACGGGGTTGGATGCTATCGAGCTGGGGGCCGGTTCTCATATTTTTGATCTTTGTCAGCGGGTTTGCGGCGGTATCGGTAATCGGTTCCTTCGTGCTCGGGATGAGGAAGCCGTCGCTGGCGAAACTGGCTCCTTACGAATGCGGTATGAAACCCGTGGGAACGGCCCGCGACCGTTTTTCAGTAAAGTTTTATCTGGTCGCCATGCTCTTTCTCCTCTTCGATATCGAAGCGGTATTCCTCTTTCCCTGGGCTGTCGTCTATCACGATCTTAAACTGTTCGGTTTTTTTGAAATGCTGGCCTTCATTGCCGCCATTCTCGCCGGCTACATCTACGTCTGGAAGAAAGGCGCTCTCGAGTGGGAGCGCTGATGTTTTCTTCCGAAGTCGAAGGACGCTTTCAGCAGCTTGTTTCCATTTACCCCCAGAAGCGATCGGCATTGATTCCGATGCTGCTTCTCGCGCAGCAGGAACAAGGCTACGTCTCCATCGAAGCCATGGAATACATCGCGGGCATTCTCGGGATTTCCGCCTCCGAAGTGGAATCGACAATGTCGTTTTACACGCTGCTGCGAAGAAAGCCTGCCGGCAAGTATCACATACTGATATGCACCAATCTGGCGTGCATGCTTCGGGGTTCAGACGATATCGAGGCCTGCGTGAAGCGCAAACTGGGCGTGGGTCTTGGACAGGTCACCGCCGACGGACTGTTTTCCGCAATTGAATTTGAGTGTCTGGGGTCCTGCACGACCGCGCCTGCGATGCAGGTCAATGGCGAATTCCACGAGAACCTCGACGTTCCCACCGTCGAGGCCCTCATCGACGATCTGCGCAGACGCGGATGATCGAATATTTCACCAGCCGCGAGTTTCTCGTTCTCATGGCCAAGATGGTGGCGATCTTCGGCGGTGTCATGACCGCGCTCGCCTACACGACGCTTCTCGAGAGGCGCATGATGGCGTTCGTTCAGATGCGTCCGGGACCCAATCGCGTGGGTCCGTTTGGGCTGCTTCAACCTCTCGCGGATGGACTGAAGTTCTTGCTCAAGGAGCAGGTTGTTCCGACAAACGCCAACGTCCTTTTGTACTATGCCGCACCGATCGTATCGTTGATCCCCGCTTTGCTTTCTTTTTCCGTGATTCCCTTCGGTCCCGATCTGAAGATAACCGACCTCAATGTCGGCCTTCTCTTCATCTTCGCGATCACATCGCTTGGCGTTTACGGAATCGTTTTGGGCGGGTGGGCCTCCAATTCGAAATACCCGTTGATGGGCGCCATGCGCGCATCGGCACAAATGCTCAGCTATGAACTGAGCCTGACGCTCTCGGTGGTCGGTGTCCTGATGATTTCGCGTACTCTGAGTCTGGCCCATCTGGTGACCAGCCAGCAGGGCACATGGTTCGGGTTCATCCCTCGCTGGAACATCTTCCTTCAGCCCGTTGCATTTTTTGTCTACGTCATCAGCGCCGTTGCCGAAACCAATCGGCTGCCGTTTGACCTGGCGGAATCGGAGCAGGAACTGGTCGCCGGCTGGCACACCGAATACAGCGGCATGAAGTTCGCCATGTTCTTTCTTGCGGAATACGCCAACATGGTCACCGTTTCATCGATCGCCACGATTCTCTTTCTGGGCGGATGGAATGGCCCGATGTTTGGCCCATGTTGGCTTCAAATGGCGCTGCCCACCGTCTGGTTTGTCTCCAAAGTGTTTGCCTTTATTTTTGCGTACATCATGATCCGCGCAACGGTTCCCCGAATTCGCTATGACCAGCTGATGCAGTTCGGCTGGAAAGTTCTGCTGCCGCTTGCGTTGGCCAACATTCTGATCACCAGCCTGGTGGTGGCACTGTCATGATCCAGATTCTCTTTTTGTTATTCGCGGCGCTGGCAGTCGGTGCGGCAATCAACGTTCTGGTTCAGAAACACGTGCTTTACAGTTCCCTCTCATTGATTGTGATGCTCACCGCAGTTTCAGCACTGTTCATATTGCTGCAGGCCGAATTCCTGGCCGTGATCAATGTGATCGTTTATGCGGGCGCCATTGTCGTGCTGTTCATTTTCGTGATCATGCTGTTGAATCTGCCGGTCGATGAAGACGGAACCGATCGGCTGCGATGGCTCAAGTTCGCGGGAATACCGCTGGGCCTGTTTCTGCTTTTCCTGATCGGCGCAACGGTGTGGAACGTCGGAGTCGCGTCGAGTTCGACGCAAATGACCGGCTCGCCGGAAGCGATCGGACAAAGCCTGTTTACCGATTACGTACTTCCATTTGAACTTACATCGCTGCTGATACTGATCGCCCTGATGGGCGCCGTGGTGTTTGCCAAGAAGGACGTATGATTCCACTGAACTGGTATCTCATTCTTGCAGCAGTACTCTTTCTCATCGGAGTTCTCGGATTTTTCGTAAAACGCAACATCATCGCGCTGCTGCTCTCTGTGGAGATCATGCTGAATGCGGTCAACCTGACGTTTGTGGCTTTTTCGAGCCAGCATGGAAACATCAGCGGTCAGATTTTCGTTTTCTTTGTACTCGTGGTGGCAGCGGCCGAAGCTGCTGTAGGACTGGCACTGGTTATTGCGATGTTTCGTAATCGCGAATCGCTCAACGTGGACCGCAGCAATCTTTTGAAATGGTAAATGGACTTTATTAACTGGCTCTGGATCATTCCACTTGCCCCGCTGGCGGGCGCCATCATCAATGGCGCCGCCGGCAAGCGCTTCTCCAAAGGCGTGTCCGGAATCGTTGGGACGGGAGCCGTTGCCGTTTCATTCCTGTTCTCGCTTGGCGCATTCCTGCAGATGCTTCGCATGCCGGAAGGAGCATTGCCGGTTGTCCGTAATTATTTTGTCTGGATACAGGCCGGAACGTTTCATGCCAATTTTGGCTACCAACTGGATCATCTGTCAGGCCTGATGATCATGGTCGTCACCGGCGTCGGCTTCCTCATCCACGTTTATTCGACCGGTTACATGCATGACGATTCCGGGTTCTATCGTTTCTTCGCGTACCTGAATCTCTTCATGTTTTCCATGTTGACGCTGGTTCTGGCCAACAACTATCTGTTGATGTTCGTCGGCTGGGAAGGTGTGGGCCTTTGTTCTTACCTGTTGATCGGTTTCTGGTTTGACCGGAAATCCGCAACCGATGCCGGCAAGAAGGCGTTCATCGTCAACCGCGTCGGTGATTTCGGTTTCATCCTTGCGGCGATGCTGATTTTCTGGACTTTTAAAACCGTCGATTACGGACAGGTGTTCGAAGCGGCGCGTGTGTATCCCGTCGAGCCCCTGGGAATGATCGGCACGCTGACCACGATTTGTCTTCTGATGTTCATCGGCGCAACGGGAAAGTCCGCACAGATTCCACTGTTTGTCTGGCTACCCGATGCAATGGAAGGACCCACTCCTGTCAGTGCGCTGATTCACGCGGCGACCATGGTTACTGCCGGGGTATACATGATTGCACGCTCCGCGGTTTTATTCGATCATGCGCCCGGTGCGCTTCTCGTCGTCGCTTGCGTCGGCGCTGCAACCGCGTTGTTCGCAGCTTCGATTGGTCTGGTTCAGACTGACATCAAGAAAGTTCTCGCCTACTCCACCATCAGCCAGTTG
>JBGPBY010000258.1:0-9968 GCA_041481485.1 Terriglobia bacterium | reverse complement strand
CTGCCGTCGACAACTCCAAGGGCTGCGTCTTTTTCGCCATGAAAGAGTTTCTATCACGGCTACAATAATATGTATAGCTATATGAGGGACACTACACTAACGGCTACTCGCAGAAGTGAGCGAAGAAGTGATCCGGCATTGATTACTCCTTCAAGTCGCGCAACGTTTACCCATCCGGCTGAGCTAAAGCAAACCGTTAAAGAAAGCGATCTTCACTCATTCTCTTGTGTCCCAGAACCGCAGGCGACAAGCAGCGCCTGTCGTACCTCAGGCCATCTCGACTGAGGAAAGCCGCAGAGGATCGATCCAATTCGGTCGCGTTGCGCCATGGATATGTGGTCGAAATTCAGGGCGCAATCGGTCGGCATCCCATCGTTTGTTGTTAGAACGACCTCTGTTGGCAAACCACGAATGGTTCGTGTTGCGGGGACGGCGATGATTTCGTTTAGTTGATCGATGACTTCGCTTCGCGTGAGTATCAGAACCGGCCGTCGCTTGTCCGGTAATCGAAAGGTGTACCACCGGATCTCGCCGCGATTCATTGCATGTTCTCCCAGCCTCCGGCGTCCCACGCAAGGGGCTCTTCGTCACTCGTGAACTCGTCGCGTGCGGGAGGCAAGACGCGGTAAGCTGCGGCTGTATGAGTGGTGCCGGATCGTAAAGTGATTAACCGAAGGAGACGAATGCGTTCCTCAGGCTCCAGGCACGCAACAAGCGGAAGAAGATCGTCCGCGGTTAAGGGTTTCGACATAGACCTATTCTACCAGCCAGATCGCCAGACGACCTTCTACCATTTCTCATTTCCTGCCAACTCTACCGGATGGCGCCGTCGATATCGAGACCGCTCAATCCGGCCGCACCGACTGTTATTGTCTGGCCTTCCGCATTCCCGCCTGGCTGCAGGCGGAGCGAATACGTATCCGGGAGGACCATGGGGAATTCGAACGAGCCATCCGGTCCGACGGACGCTTTCAAAGTATCGACGAGGATTTTGCCTGTCAATTCGACCGAAGTAACTTTCCCGGTGGCAGAACCGACAATGTGTCCGCTCACTCTCACCCATGGTGCAGGAGATGTCACGCCGAGGACGATACGGATTCGCTGCGCAGCTGGGGCAGCGCCTGCGCCGGCGGGAGCTGGGGCCATGGTCAGCGGCCAGAACTGAAGATCGGACGTGCCGTCGGCGATGGATCGAACTTCAAAACCTGCGGGGAGATCCGCTATGGAAACGCGATGATCGCCGGGTGGAAGCGCAGCAGTGAACAACCGTTGGTCGACGGATACGGACCGCGTCACCGAGTTAACGGTAAATTTCAAGCGAAAGCGGGGCATCAACGCGCCATTCTCCATGATCACGGTTCCACCCACGGCTGTGGTTGTCACGAAAGTCGGCGGTATTTGAGCGATATTGACTGGAGGCGGCACATCGCGAGATGCCGATGACACGGAGAGGTTCTCGATATTCCTGTCCACCGTGATCACCGTTCCTCCGCTGGACATGCAGACGTCGGATTCACAGATTGCGATGTAGGCGCGGTAGGTGCCGGGTTGAACGGCAGGGAATGCAAACGAACCGTCTGCCGCGACAGCGCTCGAGCTGGGACGATTTGTCGAACCACCAGACGGTTCAGGCATAAGCGTTGCCCGGAGAAATTTGTTTGGCGGCGTCACGTCGTTGGTTCGGCCTGAGACTTTAAACGAAGGAATCAGCAAAGGAATTTCTACGCGGGTAGGATCCTCCCGTTGGACGACGATCGATCTGGAAAACTGGTCCGTAGCCGGCGTAAGTCGCGCCTGATACGTTCCGGGCAGGACCATGGGGAACTCAAACGTGCCGTCCGCGAGAACCGGAGCGCTCAAGGGGGCTGGCGTCTGACCCTGCAGGGCGATCGTGCCTGGCGCTGGATGATCTGCGTCGATGCCGGTGATTTTGCCCTGCACGCGCACCCATGGAGGTTGTGCCGCCACACCGAGTTTGATCGCAATGTCCGTCGGCATTGCAGCCGAGATCTTGACCGGCTGGGTCAACAGATCGACTGAACCCGCCATCATCGATTGGATGACGTAGCCTTCCGGCAGTCCGCTGTTTCCCGATGGCATCGCCCTGACCCGGTACTCCATTTGAGGAAACGTTTGCGTCGGAAGCGTCAATTGGGTTTTCGCTCCATTGAGCGAGATGATCCTTCCACTCGTGGAGAAGTTCGGAGGTACCGCCGGAGTATTTGCTGGCAGCGGGCCCGTTGGCATGAACTGCAGTTGAAAGCGCGGAAGCACGCCACCGCCTTCGAGTGTCACGTCTACTGTAACGGCGATGTCGACCGCAGACAGTGGAATGGGTATTTCCAGATTGGTGATGTCGGTATCTGCGACAACGACGGTAATCGCAAACGACCCCACTCCCGGATTGACCCGTGCCTGATAGATGCCGGGCCGCACCGCTGGAAATTCAAATGAACCGTCTGGTGCGATGGTCGTGTTGAAATTGCTATTCACACCGGGGTTGAAGCCCGTGCTGTTACGGTTCAGAATTATCTGAGTGCCTGCGTGATGCCCGTCACGGATCACGCGCCCACGGACTTTCACCGCAAACGGAACCGTGATATGGAAGTCCTGCCCATCCAGCACTGCCCCAGCGGTAACGGTCAGTATCTTTGCGCTGGCCTGCCCGGCCACGCCGGGGAAATAGACGGGCGCATCCAGGGGCCCCGCCACAAGGTAGTAGGCGCCCGGCGAAATGTTCTCGAGGCGAAAGCGCCCTTCGGCATCTGTTTGAGCAAGGCTCATGAGTGCGCCGTTAGTCGCCGCTTCATTTGTCGCTGAAGGGCGCTCGTTCAAAGCAGGCGCCGTGGTGAGCAATGCCGCAACGCGGATCCCAACTGCCGGAGTTCCATCATTCGAAAACACCCTGCCGGAGACGATTCCGGAATTTTGTGGATTCGTCTGCCCTGTGCCAGAAAGAGAGAGCAGCAGAACACCCATCACAATCCCAAATACTCGTCGAAGCCGGAACGTCATAGGCAATGCTCTCCTTCGCCTTAGTTCAACACTACTCCACAACTCGGAAGTTGCTAATCGTAAATCGGAAATCGTCGACGATGGAAATTCCCGCGGGATGCACCTCGGCAGATACCGGATATCCCAGTTTCGGATCATATTCGGCCTTTATCGAATACGGCTGTCTCTCCGCGACCTTCAGCAAAAGGTCGAAGAGGTGGTCGACGGTCCCATAGTGATCGAGAAGCAGCTGCTGGGCCTGAGGAATAACGCCTCTCAGCGACGCTCTCACGGAATCATCCATCACGGCGGTGCCGTCCGTACCCTTCACCTTGTAGGAGTACGCTCGCGCAGGAAGGGGGCAAGTGCACTGCCAGGTCACGTCGAATTCATATTGCCGGAATGTATGTAGCGACCACTTCTTTTTCGCGCTGGCGATTGTCTTATGGATCTCATTCTCTGGAGTTGCTGCGTTGATCCGTTTCGCAACGAATGCGTTCGACGCATAGGATCCAAACAGCTGGTCGCCTCCCTGAGTAGCGGTAAGCTCGAGCTGGAGCGACCGCGCAAAGGCGATTTCGTTTCCCTGCACCTTGCCGACAAGTTGATCAGCTTGGTTACCGTCGATACCACAGGATTTTGGGCTTTGAATGTGATGGTGCTGCCGTTGATCCGCCCGTCGTGGATTTCGACGGGGCCCGAAATACCCCCATGCTGGGACACCCAGCCGGTTACCGTAGCGCCCTCCGGGTTGAGGTCAAACGTCCATGGGCCGCCGGGCAATCCATCGGCTTCCCATCGGCCGGCGATGCCCGCCGATGGAGCGTTCTGCGTTGCACCGGCACTCGAAGATAGAAATAGAAGAAGGACGAAAGCAAATCCAAAAGTGAGGCGAACAATCCATCTCATCACAACCTCAACCGGAAAGATTTAGTTGCGCGCATTATATTTTGAAATTGAGGGGACACGAGACAAAATGCGGCTCATCGTACAAGAATCGGCGGCTGAGAGATGGATGGTTCGTTCACAAAGAATTCGCCCGTTAATTAATGCACTAAAGTTTTAGTGGAATTTTACTAAAGGTTTAGTCATAATCCGCCCAACCATGGCAAGAAACCAGATTCGTCCGACGAAACTCGAGCTTTCCATTCTGAACGTGCTTTGGCAGAAGGGGCCGGCGACAGTCCGCGAGATTCACGCGATCATGAATGAAGCGAGGCCTGCGGCCGTCAACACCGTGCTTCGAATGCTGCAGATCATGACAGAGAAGGAACTGGTGACGCGCGACGACACCGTTCGGCCGCAGATCTACCGTCCGAGGTATTCGCAGCAGCAGACACAGACTCATCTCGTAAAGGATTTGCTCCAGCGCGCATTCGACGGTTCCGTCAAAGAGATGGTCCTGCGCGCACTCTCCACCCGAAAGCCGTCACCAAAAACTCTGAAGGCGATGGAGAAATTGCTGGAAGAGTTTGAAGGAGATTCCAAATGAACGCCAACCTGATCGCTCCCGAAGTGATCCAGCGGTTTGCCGGATCTCTTCTCCACTTCATCTGGCAGGGCGCCGTTATCGCGCTGATTACTGCCGCCGGTCTTCGGATGCTGCGTCATCGCTCCGCGGAAGCGCGATACGCATTTGCGATCGGATCTCTGATCTGCATGCTGGCGGCTCCACTATTCACGGTTGCGTTCTACTCGCAGACCGGCGCTGTCGCCCAGCGGTTGATCCTCGCGCTAAACCTGGCATCCGCATCAATAGATGGGGGGCGATCCGCAGCCACAGCGCTTCATACATCGCTGTGGGCACAGCGTATCCTCCTGACGTGGTGTGCCGGCGTGCTGGTGTTTGCGGCAAGATTGGTTTTGGGATGGCGTTGCTCGTGGCAGCTCGTCCAGTCGGCCAGGGAGATTCTCACTCCAGGAGTCATGGAGATCTTCGAAAGTGTTCGAGCGCGTCTTGGGCTTCGCATGCCTATCCGGTTGCTGGCTCACGTCCGTCTCGATTCCCCTGTTGTGGTGGGGTGGCTGCGCCCAGTGGTGTTGCTGCCGGTTTCTCTGATCTCCGGATTCAGCACCGAACAACTCCGCGCAATTCTCGCGCACGAGCTTGCGCATATCCGGCGGTATGACTTCATCGTCAACATCCTGCAGCGTTGCGTCGAATCAATCCTCTTCTACCATCCCGCAGTGTGGTGGCTTTCGAAACGGATTCGCGCCGAGCGCGAACATTGCTGCGACGACATCGCGATTCGTCTGTGCGGCAGCCGCAAGATCTACGCGGAGGCCCTTCTTGAAATGGAACGTGCGCGCCAACCGCGTCCGATCCTGGCGGTCGCGGCCGCCGATGGCGCCGTTCTTCAGCGTTTTCGACGTGTGCTTGGAATGAGCACGTCCGTGGTGGACTGGCAATCCGCAGTCGGCACGCTGATATTTCTCGGTGTGTGGATTGTCGTCGGCATGTGGCAATCGACGAATACGCTGCAGGCGACCCCCGCAACCGCCGCAAAACCTGCGATCGCGCCTTCAGCAATTCTACCTGCCGTAACGGCGTCGGCAGCCGTCGCCGAAAGTGTGGGCGCCATTGCGGCAATTCTCACTGCACAACCTGCAGCCGAACCCGTTCCTGTCGCTCAGGCCGCCGTGCCGCAGAGCACCGCGAAGGGCACGATTCAAGGTGTCGTCACCCGCGCAGGAACTACCGAACCGATTCCCGGTGCGTTTGTTGCGATCTCCAATGCGCCATTCGATCCGGACGCACTGGCGGCGCTTCTCAAGTTCTGGGCGGCGAGGGGCGTTACGATGAAACCGCAAGAAGCCGGCCAATCTGACGAAGAGTATTTCCAGATCCTCATGGATAACGTCGCCGCGAAGGGACACTCCCCATCGCTTCCGGAAAACCAGATGGCGATCGCGCAATTCCGAGAGACGAATACAGAGCGCTACAGCGCCATGGCAGACGCCAACGGCCGTTACACAATCAAGGATGTGGCGCCCGGTAAGTATACGCTCGAAGCCGAACAGCAAGGCTTCTTCGACATTCCGGGCCGCCCGGCGATCGCAAACGTTGAAGCTGGGAAACCCGCCAATGTCTCCGTTCCGCTGCTGGCTGGTGGAACAATTACCGGACGGGTGAAGAATTCTGCAGGCAAGTTACTGCCGAACGCCAACGTGACCGCGTACCAGATCACGTACTTGAACGGCAAAATTATTCCCCAGGCACAGTCTTCGCAAGCCACCGACGACCGCGGCGAGTACCGCATGTTCTGGCTGCCTCCTAGGGATTACGTGGTTCTTGTGGATCCTCCAACCTATGCCCTGAGCAATCCGGCCAACGCGCCGGCGGCTGGCGGGCCGAGAGGCGGTGCACAGCCTCAAGGTCCGCCTGCACCAATGTCGACACCACAGTTCATGCGGACCTTTTATCCGCGGTCGCTGACGACAACCGATGCAGTAGTCCTCGCGGTGAAGAGCGGCGACCAGCTGAGCGGCATGGACATCACCGTTCAGAAAGCCACGACGTACAAAATCAGCGGCGAGATTCACGCTGCCCCGTCCACCGGCCCCGTCGCCGCGCCTCGAGGGCGTGGCGCCAATGCGGATCCAAATGCTCCCGTAAGAATTCAGGTCTACCTCGGACTGGAGTATCGGGATCCCACCGTCATCGATATGCGCTCCACTAATCTCGGTGGCACCGTTCCGTCAGCCGGTACCGCCTTCCTGACGACATCGGCAGACGGGCTCCGCACCACATTTGAAGTGAGCAATGTTCTGCCGGGACAGTACTACCTTGTGCCTCGAGTCACCCAAAATTTTCCTACGGGATCGGGAATCTTCAACATCAACCGCGTTCCCGTGGATGTTCTCGACAAGGACGCCACGGGCCTTGCCATCGAACTCGTTCCCAGCCGCAACGTGGATGGGACACTGACGATCGACGGCCACGCGCCCGGGAACGTCACCGTCAGAGTCGCACTCAGTGCGGTCGGCAATCCTTCTCCAACGTACCAGGGCGTTACGGCCCGTGCCGTCATTCCCAAGGCAGACGACGGAACGTTCACGATCTTGAACATTCCTCAGACAAGGTACCTCGCCGAGATGGGCGCCGGTCTTCCCCCGGATCTGTATATGTCCGACGTCCGTTTGGGCGCTCTCAACGTGTTCGACACGGGGTTCGAGGTCGGTAAGGAGTCCCTGGCGCCCCTTCAGGTCTCGCTTCGATCCGGCGCTGCAACCGTGGAAGGGGTGGTGCGCGATAGCTCTAATAAGCCGGTTGCCAATGCGACGGTCGTCGTCATTCCTCCGGATGCACGCCGCGAGAATCATGCGCTGTACAAAACGGCCACATCGGATGCGTCGGGAAAATACACGGTTCGTGGCATCGCCCCCGGCAATTACAAGATTTTCGCTTTCGAAGGTGTCGCGGGCGGAGAGTTCTACAACGCGCGATTCCTTTCGAAGCACGAGTTGCGCGGCAAACCGATCACCGTCGTACAGGGCGGTAGCAGCACGGAATCGCTGACGATCATCGAAAGCAACTAACGGAGGCGCCAATGAAGCTCTTCATACTGATCGCTGCCTTGTTGTTGCAGACACCTTCTTCGCAAGGGCCACGCGGATCCGTCACCGGAACGGTGATCGTTTCGGGTACCTCCGAGCCGATTGCCGATGCCGACGTCGCCATCGTGACGCCGAACGGCTTGCTCGAAACGACAACCGACGCCAGCGGACGCTTTGCCGTGGCAAACGTGCCGGCCGGCCGGCAAACGGTTGTCATTCGAGCGGACGGATTCTTCGTCGAATCCACCACTCCGAACACACCGTTCCTCGCGCGCGCTGAAGTACCTGTGACTGTGCCGGCGAGCGCAGCAGCGGTTGCAATCCCAAATGTGTCCATGGTGCGAAGCGGCACCATCACCGGCAAGATCCTCGATCCGCAGGGAAACCCGCTGCCGTTTATTCGAGTTCAGGCGTTCCGACCTGGCGCACAAGCACTGAACTCCGGGGTTGTGCCCGATGTTGCAAATCGAATGACGGACTATCGTGGGGAATATCGAATGTTTTTCGTGCCACCTGGCGAATATGTGATTCGGGCTCAGGTGCAGGGCGGTCGTCCTGCGAGCCCTGTCCCGAGCAGGCCTGGAGAAATGGAAGTGCTGGTAACGACACTTTTTCCCAGCACGACGGACGTGGCACAGGCTAGCAAGGTGATTGTGAAGTCCGGCGAAGAAGTCCGAGGCATCGACATTTCCGTAAAGATGGAGGTGGTGATCGTTCCGCCGCCCGATCAAAATCCAAAACCAGCCGGAGGCTTCAAGATTTCGGGCGTGGTCGTCGATGGGGTGCTGCCAATCGTCGGGACAGCGGTGCTGATGCTGGGTTCGGAAGCGGGGCCGGACCCGCAGATGGTCGGCACTGTCATTATTGGAGGGACACCCGGCGGCTTTGAGATCCCGTCAGTTCCTCCCGGGAAGTACGACCTCTTCGCCCGCATGCCGCATGCCAGCGGATCTCCCGGCCCAGGAGGCGGCGTACAAGCGTGGGGACGCACGACCGTTGAAGTTGTGGATCATGATGTCGAGAATATCCGCTTCGTGCTTCACCCGAGCCAGGACGTGCCGGGCGTCGTCAAGATCGATGGAAAGCCTGCACCCGAGGGCGGAACATTGAAGATCGGCCTGTCTGCGACAGGTACGGCCAGCCGCCTTGGCAACTATCGCGGAATTCTCGATCGCACACAGTCCCCGGATGCAAACGGGAAAGTGACGATCCCCCGTGCGGCCGAAGGCAACTACCAGGTTTTCATTCAGGGAGAAGACAATCTCTTCATCACCGATGTGCGGCAAGGCGACACCAGCATCCTCACCAGCGGCATCAACGTCCGCAATGCGACGCCGGCGCCATTTGAAGTTCTGCTCTCTTCTGACGGCGGCACCGTTGAAGGCATCGTTTCGAATACCGACAAGATTCCTATGGGCGGTGCGACGGTGCTTCTGGTGCCCACCGACAAGCAGTTGCTTCCACAATACAAAACCGCAACTGCCGGCGCCGATGGCAAGTACACGTTCCGCGGCGTGCGTCCTGGAGATTACAAAGTATTCGCCGGACCGTCCGGCGCGTTGCCTCCCGGAGGACTCACTCCCGAACTGCTATCGAGAATCGAGCCCAGGGGTGCCAGCGTCACCGTCAAGGCGAGGACCAGCACTAAGATCGATGTTGAATCGATGACGAATTAGGGAAATCAGCGCTCTCCGCCCAAATGTGATAATTTTCACCAATGAGCATGGATGTCTTGATCCCGAATGAGGGAAATCCCCTGATTTGGATAAACCCGGAACGTGTAAGCGGCGCCCCATGTTTTTACGGGACGAGACTGCCCATCAGCAGTTTGTTCGAGAATCTGGAGGGCGGCGTCAGCATCGATGAATGGCTCGATGCGTTTCCATCGGTGACGCGCGAACAAGCGATTGCAGTTTTGGAGTACGCCAAGAGCCGGATGCTCGAACCCGTTGCGTGAAGATTCTTTTTGATACGTGTGTGCCGCGGCCGCTCCGTAATAGCTTGCCCGGTCATGACGTCAAGACTGCTCAGGAAATGGGCTGGGACCGTCTTGAAAATGGTGATCTGATTCAAAGTGCGGAGGGGCACTTTGACGCTATCATCACCTCCGACCAGAACTTGAAGTATCAACAAAATCTCAGTACTCGACTATACGCATCGTCGTGTTACCAACCAACCATTTGCCGTCCGTCTTGCAGCTTGCTTCCAAAATCAATCTTGCCTTAGGGCTTGCGCAAAAATAACTTGGTAGTATCTGTTCGGCATTAGAGTGAGGATCTGACCAATGTTCAATTCCCGATGCTCAATTCTCATCCGAAGTGGAAGCCGGAATGCTAATCGTTTCGCCGATGCAGGATAAGATCGCACTATCGGACCACTTCGAGGAACGACTCATTGAATTCGCAGCAAGAAGAATT
>JBGPBY010000257.1:0-10044 GCA_041481485.1 Terriglobia bacterium | reverse complement strand
CGGCGTCAGCCGGTGGAATTCCATACACAAAGAAATCAAGCGCCGGAGGCGCGACAGATCAAGGAATTCCCCTTCCACTGCAATTCAAGCCTTCTCCAGTTCCTTCCGAATCTCCAGCAACTTCTTCCGCCCCGCATCGCCGGGATCCGGAAAGCTCATCTTCAGCTTTCGCAGAGAATCCAGCACGATCTGAGACACAACGATCTGCGCATCCTTCTTGTCATCAGCTGGAACGACGTACCACGGCGACTCCTTCGTGCTGGTCGCTTCCATACACTCCTCGTATGCCTGCATGTATTGCTTCCAGTACTTCCGCTCCGCCATATCCTCGACATTGAATTTCCAGTTCTTGTCGGCTTCGTCAATACGTTTCAAAAAACGCCGGCGCTGTTCACCTTTCGAAACATGCAGAAAAATTTTCGCAATGCGCGTTCCGTTTCGATTCAGATGACCTTCGAGGTCTCGGATGGAACGGTATCGCTCATCCCAGACCTTCTTTTCATCAAGAAGTTCAACCGGTATCCCCTGGCCCTGAAGAAACTCCGGATGCACCTTCACTACCAGAACTTCTTCGTAATACGACCGATTGAAAATTCCAATATTGCCTCGTTCCGGCAGCGCACGTGTCGTGCGCCAGAGGAAATCGTGATCGCGCTCCTCCCCGCTTGGCCGCTTGAAACTATGAACCAGGCAACCCTGAGGGTTGACTCCCGACATGACGTGCTTGATGCAACTGTCCTTTCCTGCAGCATCCATCGCCTGGAAGATCAACAGGAAAGAATAGTGGTGATGCGCATAAAGCAATGTCTGAAGTTCGCTGAGTTCCCGGACATGATCCGCAAGGATCAGCTCGTAGTCGTCTTTGGACTTATACAAATCCTTGATGTCGGTGGGCAGGTCCTTTAGCCGGACACGCTTTCCTTCGCGGACACGGAAGCGGTCGATTTCAATCGTCATTCGGACTCCATTCTAAAGGTAAAGTTCGATGTTAAGCTTAGTGCCTTTTTCGAAGGCGTCTATTAGAGATATTCCGGTAGACGCGGTTTGTTCAGTTCGAGAGGTGCAATCATTAAATCTCACGACTCTTACGCTGCGTTCCGCGTTGCCAATTTCCGCCGATACTACCTGGGCAATATTGTCATGATTCTCGGCCTTCAGATGCAGAGGGTCGCAATCGGCTGGGAAATCTACGAACGCACGCATTCCGCACTGCACCTCGGATACGTCGGCCTGGCTCAATACCTGCCCCAGTTGCTGCTGGTCGCAGTCACCGGACATGTCACCGATCGATACAACCGCAAGTATGTTCTGATGGGAGCTCTGGCCTTCAATGCCCTGGCTGCGATCGGACTCGCACTCAATTCTTCGACAAGCGGCGACGTCTTCCTCATGTATGTGTGTTTGTTTGCCGCCGGAACGGCGAAGGCCTTCTGGATGCCGGCACGCGCCGCATTTCTTCCGCGAATTGTGCCGATGGAGATTTTCAGTAATGCAGTGTCATGGAATACCACCGGTTTCGAAATTGCAACGATGGCAGGCCCGGCTCTGGGGGGATTGCTGATCGCATTCTTCAAAAGTCCAACGCTGGTCTACGGAATCAATGCTCTTGCCGGATTGACCTTTGTGTTGCTGGTCTCCCGCATCAGGTACGTCCATGACAAACAGGAACGGACTCCGGTCACGTTGCGCACGCTTGCCGCCGGCTTGCATTTCGTGCGAAAGACCAATGTGGTGCTGGCTGCCATGATGCTTGATATGTTCGGCGTACTGCTGGGCGGAGCGACCGCACTGATGCCCGTTTATGCGAAAGACATTCTGAAGGTCGGACCTCAAGGCCTCGGCTGGCTTCTCGCGGCGCCGTCAATCGGAGCATTTTCAATGGCGATCATTCAGGCGCATCGCGGTCCGATGAAGCGTGCCGGCATGGCGGTTCTGTGTGCTGTCGCGGGATTCGGACTGGTAACCGTGCTGTTTGGAGTCTCTCGCGTGTTCTGGTTTTCCCTGGCAATGCTGGTGCTTTTGGGAGCGTGCGACAACATCAGCGTAGTGCTGCGCGTCACGCTGGTGCAGGTAATGACGCCGGACGAGATGCGTGGACGGGTTTCCGCGTTGAACTCGCTGTTTATCGGAACGTCGAATGAACTGGGAGCTTTCGAATCCGGGCTTACCGCAGGAATTTTCGGCCCGGTCCTTTCGGTGGTCTCGGGCGGAATTGGTACCATTGCTGTGGCTGCCATTGTCGCGTATCTTTCGCCGCAGCTGCGGGCGTACGGAAAACTTTAGTTTTCGAAGAATCCATCTCCGGATCTAAATTGCCCGCCTTTTTCATTTCCAGACAGAAGTTCACACAGTCGAAAATTAGTCTAACGTTGTTTTGCGGTATGTCACCTCACCCTTGTTTCTATTTGCCAACTCACATTCGCAGTAACTGCTCGCGGATTATCCTGGATTGAATTCGACTGACCTTGAATTCCTGATTATTCGTCAGCATCACCGTATAAGTCCCGCCGGGTAACGGAACAATCCGCTTGATCATGTCCAGATTGACAATTGTGCCGCGCCCAAGCCGAATGAATCTGCTGGATGCGATTCTCGACTCCAGGTCTCGAAGACGGTAGGAAATGGTGTGTTTATCGCCCTGTCCGGTACGGATATGCAGAAGCTCGCCTTCCGCCACGACCGATGCGATGTCGCGGACAGCCACAAGAAGGATTTCGTCCCGGCGCCGGACTGGAATCCGTTCCAGAGGAACGCGGGGAACGATATTGTCGTATTGTTCTACAGCTGCCCGCACGCGTTCTGTACTTTCGGTTCGGAGTTCCTTTTGCTCCAGGCGCTCCTGAGCGCGGTCGAGAGCTTCGCGGAGACGCGCGGAGTCGACGGGTTTGAGGAGATAGTCCACCGCGTTCAATTCGAAAGCGCGGACAGCATACTGATCGTATGCGGTCACAAATGCGATCAACGGAGTGCGAGTTTTCTTGAGCAGGCGGACAACGCCGAGGCCGTCGAGCTCCGGCATTTGGAGATCGAGGAACGCCATGTCCGGACGCTCCCGTTCGATGAGTTTGACCGCCTCCGTCCCGTTTGATGCTTCTCCCACGAGTGCGACATCTGCAAATTGACGCAATCTGGCGGCGAGAAATGAGCGCGCGGGCCTTTCATCGTCTGCAATGACGACACGCAGCTTTGCGGCCATCTTAAGTCCTCACCGTTTCCATGATTGTCCTCGCAGGCAGTACCAGTTCGATCTGGGTACCGATTCCAGGCTGGCTCGTGATGTGCATGTGCGCCTGATCTTTCTCGTAACATGCCAATCGCCGCTCAACATTGTTCAAGCCAACACCGCGGTTTCGTCCGTTCGTGAATTCAGGACCGCTCCCTCCCGCGCCGGTGTCCGCCACGACGATACGAAGCAGGGGGTTCTGAGTCTCCGTTCCAATGACATCCGCAGAAATCCGGATTTCCCCGCCCGTACTCGATTCACTGATGCCGTGTTTAACGGCGTTTTCTACCAGTGGCTGCAGAAGAAGCGTCGGAATTCTCATGCGCCGCAGTTCATTCGGAACATCGATGGTCACCGAAAGGCGATGCTCAAACCGGGCGGTTTCAATGTCGAGATACGCGGAAATGATTGCCATTTCTTCCCCCAGCGTTGAAAACTCCGGGCTGCTGCGAAGTACACTGCGCAACAACCCGGAAAGCTGCATCAGGGTGGCGAGCGCCTTCTCCGGAGCTTCTTGAATGAGATAACCAATGGTAGTCAGCGCATTAAACAGGAAATGGGGATGGAGCTGGGCCCGCAAAGCGCGCAGTTCCGCTTCTGAGGCGAGCTGGCTCATTTCGTGTTCCCGAATGTCCCGTTCAAATCGTTCCTGGGCCGTTCGAATCGCATCAATTCGCCGCGCCACCAGGTGCGCCAGTTTTTCAATTGCCGCTATGTCATCCGAAAGAAGCCGGCGGCCGCCTTCGAGTTCGGAAATCGATACGACGTATTGAGGCATCTCCACGGTTGGAATGATTACGGTTGCGCTGCGAGCCGTCGTCGTGACGACATTCTGAATCGTCTGGGGATCCCGATGACTTGCCGCTCTCCAGTGAGTGGATCGTGCGGAAAGCGCGGGCCCAATGAGTCCTTTAAGATCTTCCAGAATGGATTCGACGGTTTCCTGGCGTGCCATGGACTGAGACGCCTGCGCCAGAAGCATGTCGTAATCCGGCCGCTGCAAAACGACGTTGTCCACAAACCACGTCGTGATCGAGCGAATCCACGGGAAAACCAGCGCGGTGCCCACCCACATTGCAAGGATCATCAAGACCATCTGTTCATCGGCGCCGCCCTGAATTCTCCACGTATTAAAAATGGGAGCAACTCCGAGTGCATAAATCCCAAAGACAAGACAGACGAGAACGATGAATGCGAGAGCCCGCTTCAGGAAAATGTCCGCCAGAGCGAAGCGATAGTCCTGGTGGAGAAAGGCCAGGGCAAGGGGGATCGATGCATGGTGACCCAGCAATTCCAGCCACCACGGATCCGTGCCGGCGTGTTTGCTGAGATGCAGCGCAGAAACCGCAAACACAGCCAATGCCACAACCCACAATGTCTGGCTCGCCCTTGGGGTCTTCCGCGTATCGATGAGAAGCGCAATCATGACTGCCGGGAAGCCCGCCATGAGTATCACAAACGCTGACGGCGAGAATGGAATTCGCCATCTCAGAGCTGCATCAATGTGAAGTACGGAACTGCTGACGCTTAATCCATAGGCGAACAGCAGGATCATTTGGTCCACAACACGTTTCAATTCGCCACGGGACCGCAACACGGAATGAACAACAACGGCGGGAAGAAATCCCAGCGCCGAAAATGCCAGCGACATTAGCAGGGGAGAGGGCTCAACCAGCCCCAGAGCCGGCAGACCATAGGCGGAGAATGCGCCAATATTCCAAAACAAACCAAGTACGCCGGTTAAAAGAGAGAGCCGGTCGGAACTTGAAGTAAACCATCGTTCACTGGGTGGGTGGGATTGAACCACCATCCACAGCAGCATCGCATACAGTATTGCTCCGGTCGTGAACCCGAGAACGTTGATCAAAGATGCGACCATAATGAATATTCTATGCGGCTCAGCGAATGACGTCTACGAAGCGCGGCTGGAGCTGGACACTCCGGCTCCAGGACGCGCGCCGCTTTTGTCGATCGTTATTGATGGATCAGTAAAACCTCACAGTGTAAGTCAGCCGTACTCCGCGCCCAATCTCCGGAGCGAAGTCCTTAATGAAGGACATGTGATTCCGGTAGACCCGGTCGCCGAGATTGAATGCAGTGAGCGAAATCGTTTGTGCGGAATGCTGCGCCGGAAAACTGTAGGAGCCGTTTACATTAAAAACGGTGTATCCGGCAGTTGCTGTTTCTGTCGCGAAGAGCTTGTCCTGATTCTTCGACATCACGGCCTCGGGCGCGACTCGAAGGGTTTTGTAGTTCCATTCGAATCCAATCCGCCCTCGCAGCGGTGGAATTCGCGGCAGAGGGGTATTTGTGTCCGTCAGTTTCGCATCCACGTAGTCGAGTTCTGTCAACAGCCACAGATCATGTTTCACGGCCACATCGAATTTGGCTTCCGGTCCCGTGTACCGGCTGTTTCCCTGGGTGTAATTTGCCATTTCCAATCCGGACTCGCCATCGAACTGCCCCGTGGGAGCGAGAAAGATGAAGTCCTTCAGGTGATAGTAAAAGTAGTTGAATTGAGCACGGATCCTGCCGTTCGAATGACGCAGGGAAAAATCGATTCCATCGCTCCGTTCACGCTTGAGAGTAGTATCTCCAATTTCAAATGTCGCATTGCCGCCGTGTGGGCCCTCGTTATACAGCTCTTCGAGCGTCGGCGCACGAAAAGAGTGCGAATAGTATGCGACAAACGCGCCATCCTTCCAGGTCGATACCCTCATCCCGGCAGACGCGGACACTCCGTCAAATGAAAGATCCGGCGTCGAACGATCGACGACCCCATCTTCGGGATTGTAGCCATTGTGATCAAATCGGCCTCCAAATTGAAACGACAGGGGGCCCATTTCAAGTTTTTCCAGACCAAAGAGAGCGAAATCATTTTCTTTGGTTGGTGGAGCAAGGGCCTCTTCGCCAAGAGCACTGTAGTTCCGATGCAGACCCGACATGCCGAATGTGCCGGACCAGTTTCCGGTCCTCCGCATATCAAAGGTGGCACGATAGTTGGAAGTCTTGTTTTTGAATTCCGTATTAACGACGTCCTCAATGGGATTCGTTTCCGCGTGTTTATAGTCGTTGTACTGAAATGTGCCCTGTACTCCGCTGATGAAGGAATCGCGGTCGCGTACCCCGCCTGTAAAGTTCACGCTGTGCCGACGCGGATTGAGAAACACAACCTCAGGATCGGTCTCATCGGGATCGAATGGAATCCCATAGCGGCGGCGATCGAAGGAATAGTCCGCAGTGAAGAAGGTCTTTCCCTGAAAATACCCGGCGCCCCCGGAACCAGCGCCTTCGCGCGTATACGAGTTCGGCACAGTTCCCAACGACGTTTTATAATTGCCGGCGCGCTGACCGCTGCCATTGCCCCAGAACAGCCATGAATCTGTTCCGTATTCGAAACCACCGCTTCCGCCGCCCTGCCAGTTATTCGATCCGCCGGCGGTTGTGACGTACCCCCGTGTTCCTTTATGTTCAGATTCGTGTCCGGTGACGGCGTTCACGACACCGCCGATGGCGTTGCTGCCATAGAGAAGTGTCGCTGGTCCTTTCACGACTTCCAGTTTTTCGAGGCTCAAAATATCGATTGGCTCCGTATGATCTCCGGATTGATAACCGAGCGCGCCAATGCTTTGCCCGTCCTGCAAGACAAGAACCCGGTTTCCGTCAAAACCGCGCACAACAGGCCGTCCATTTCCGGGACCGAATGAACGCTTCGCGACACCCATCTCATGATCGAGCACATCCCCCAGCGACTGTGTGTTCTTTTCAGAGATCTCATTGGAATCGAGCGTCGTTACCGACTGGATCGCTTTGAACGCCGATTCTTCATCGCCGGTGGCGGTTACCGTAACGGCTTCCCCCACGACTCGGAGCCGCATCTGAAAGTCTACGGTCGCAGCTGTACCTCCATTCACTTTCACGGATTGCACGACGTCCGGTACACGATCCAGATGAGCGACGACGTCATAGGTTCCCGGTAGAACGTCTTTGAACTCAAAGTCTCCTTCATCATTGGTCTGCACGGACCGCTTCAATGGACCAATCGTCACGATGACACCATGGAGAGGCATACCGGACTCCTGCAACGTCACTTTACCGTTCAACGAACCGTTGGATTGCGCAGCGGATGGTTGGACGAGGAAAACAATCAGCAGGACAGACAAGGTCGTTAATACACTTAAATACCGGCGGGATTTGCGCATAGTTGCTCCTTGTGGTTCGCTTCCCTACGAACAAGAAATTACGATTGAAGTGAAAATCAAACGGGTCACCACAGTGGAGTCTAGGAAATAGATCCGAATGTGCCGAACGGAACTCAACGAATGGCCGGTTATTTCCGGCGAGTGGCTGCATATGCAAATGACTGGTGAAGCCGATTACAGATTTTTCGGGATTTGAACTTGCTAAAGGCAGGTTAAGATTCAGCCATCAAGAAATCATTGGGGCCTTGTTGCCACAGCCCGCAGTTCGCTGAAATGATAGCGGAGAACCTTGGGTCAGTTCGTCATCGAAACAAGACATCGGCGGCGGCGCGGTCAGCTAAATGTAATTGCCTCCCAACCGGATTTCCTTACGCCTAATTCATGATCGTTGCGCTGACGACCAGAATAAACGCTCGGTCTCCTGAACTCGCCTTTCCCACGACGACCTGCTTACCTATAGGGATATCCAGATCTGTCGCAATCCCGATCTGTGCAGTGGGAAAACGGTAATTCAAGCCGGACAATCGAACTGTTGAAGCCAGGGTATCTCCATTCCCGATACGAACCGTGGTATCAAAGCGGTATTGGGTAATTTCATCCGGCTTTGAGCGGAGCCCCACCACGTCGCCGGACAACGAAATATTTCGCGAGTCGACTGCAGTCCCGATCTGTGTATCCAGGAGATAGTATTGCTTGTATGGCAGGATCGCTTTGAGTTGATCCACGACTGCCTTTAACGATGCAGGTACCGTTCTCAGCATCGTTTCGTTTTGATCTGAAGCGACAAGAATCTGGACGATAAGCTCGACGCTTTTCGGCCCGGCCTGCGGAACATCCAGCCTTTTCACGGCATCTTCAATGGCGGACATCAATTCCTGCGGCGCACGCACGGAAATGATGCGCAACGCCGGCTGAGGCACGACCTCAGCATGAAAAATACAAAGCGCCTGCAATGTTGTATTGGGCAGGTTGTTCTTCACAGGAATCAACTTGGATATCCAGCTGGCCCGTTGATGTTCCTGCAGTTCCTGGGTCGCGGCGCGTTGCTTCATTTGTTCGACAATGACTTCCCCTGGACTGCCGCTTCCGGGGCCCCCAACGTAAGGCAGCGTGGAACAAATATCGGTCTGGGCAAACAACTTCGCAGACGAAGCCCAGAGGCACACCACGAGTACGAAGGCTTTCCAATAATGGCTCATTTCAGTCTCCTTTGTCGGACGGCAACCAATAAATGATGATGTTCGGATCGTCGGTGACGAATTTTATCGGGAACTGCACCGAATCGGTCTGCGCAGCAACTCGGGTATCCCGCTCCTTAGGAATGGCGCGGTGTTTGCGCGAATTCGGCGTCTTTTCAGGCTTGACGAAAGTCTGTTCCTCTGTCGCATCGGGTTGGATGGTTGGCTCATTCACAGCCGCAATTGCAAGCGGGGAGGCTGGTTCCCGAGAGGGCTCTGCCTCGTGGTGCGGCAGTCCCAGCCAGACTCCTCCCAGCACCAACGCTCCCACTGCCACTCCCGCGATTGCAGTCCTGCGCCGCAACCCTGCGAAAATCATCCGGTGGACGGCAACGGCCCAGGCCGGAGCGGGATCAAGATCACCGATATCGTTCAACACGCGTTCCCGGACTTCCGAAAGTGCTCCGCTGTTTACGACGCCCTGCCGCAGCGTCTTGAACGCCGCCTGGCTTTTCTGGAGTTCGATCAGCAGTTCTCCACAGCGGGCGCAACTCTTCAAGTGCTTCTCAACCCGCAGCCGATCCGATTCTCTGAGGTCCCCCTCCACAAACAGAGCGATGAGCGGTTCAAACGACACGCAATTCAACCTCTTCATGGGCGGCCTCCGCTCAATTTCGCGATCGCCTTGCGCATCTTGAGACGCGCCGAACTGATCTGAGAACGAACGGTTGCATCCGTTGTTCCCAAAGCGTCTGCCGTTTCTGCGGTACTCAGTCCTTCAATGTCTCTCAATACGAAAGCGGCCCGCTCCTTCTCCGGCAGTGCGGCCAACACCTGGCAGAGCATCCGCCGCTGTTGTTCGGATTGCAGTTCGGCAAACGGATCGATGTTTGCACCCGCGGGATCGTGTCGATCCAGCTGTTCCTCCGCTTCGACGAATACGAGTCCGCGCTCCGCCCGCTTGCGGCCAATGTCTCTGCAAACGTTAACGGTCAGCCGTACCAGCCACGGCTCGAACGGCTTTTGAACATCAAACCGATGAAGATACTTGAACGTTCGAAGAAACACTTCCTGAGCCGCGTCCTGCGCATCTTCCATGGAACCGAGCAGGCGCCAGGCCAAGGTCAACACCCGCCGCTCGTGACGAACGACGATTTGCTCAAATGCCTGAGAATCTCCGGACACGGCAAGTGTGATCAATGTCCTCATCTCCGCCGCCCCCTCGCTTTCGTGCGGCGTTCGCGACATCCAGAGTGTGGCCGGGTCCATCAAAGATGTGTTGGGATGCGTGCTCATTCGTGTTCCTGTCACTTTGTAATACCCCGCAACCCGCCAAACCGTTCAAAGAAATCTCAATAAATGTTTTGTGGTTTGAGACAATCTAAAACGGGCCGTTTTTTTAGCGTGGAAAGAAATTGCAGGAAATAGATGTATTCAACCT
>JBGPBY010000256.1:0-10093 GCA_041481485.1 Terriglobia bacterium | reverse complement strand
GATCGTCGTCGGTATCCTCGGAATTCTGAAAGCTGGGGGCGCGTATCTTCCGATCGACCCGGTATATCCCAATGCCCGTCTGGCGTTTATGATGGACGATGCCAAGGCACCGGTCCTACTGACGCAATCGAGCCTAGCCCAAGAGTTACCCGAACAGCGAACGAAAGCGAAGATCGTTTGCTTCGACGTCGACAAGGCTCTAATTGATCAGCAACCTGATATCAATCCGCACCCCATCGCGACACCGGACAACCTCGCTTATGTCATTTATACCAGTGGTTCAACCGGAAAGCCGAAAGGCACGCGGATTACCCACTACAACGTTTGCCGCTTGATGCAGGCTACACCTCGCCTTTGCTGATTAGGCAGTGAGAAAATCGGGAACGTTCTCCGACTCCGATCATGACTCCTCTACTTTCCAGTTACGGCTTGTGAAAATCGATCAACTGCACTTCGAAGCTGAGAGTCGCGCCGGGCGGAATTGTGGGGGGTTGTCCGCGATCGCCATAGGCCGCGTCGGATGGGCAGACGACTTGAGCCTTCTCGCCCTTCTTCATTTTCTGCAAAGCCTCAGTCCAGCAAGGGACAACGCGGTTCAGCGGAAATTCGACCGGCTCACCGCGCTGGAGTGAGCTGTCGAAGACGGAACCGTTGATCAGTTTTCCCTCATAGTGAACTCTCACGATATCCTCTGCAGTCGGACTCCCACCCGTACCAGCGGTTATTGTTCGAATGACGACACCGCCGGGGGTTTTCGTCGCCCCGTTCTGCTTCGCGACGTTGTCGGCAAATTCCTGTCCCTTTTTCTTCTCGTCGGAGGCTCCAGCGCTGGCCCGCGCTTGAGCCAGTCCCTGCACCTTTGGTCCGTATGTTTCGAGTTCAACGAGTGGTTTTGTCCCATTCACAAAGTCGGTCATGCCGGCCTTAACTATTTCGAGTTCATCGGGCTTGAGCGCAAATTCCTTCACGTTCCTGCCGACGATGAGACCAAGGGCATAAAGCGTCTTCTGTTCTTCGGTTTCGAGTTTATGTGACTGCGAAGAGGCCGAAGAGGAGCCTTTTGTGCATGCTGTCATCGAGCCAACAAAAATGAACAACATCACGGAGCAAATCATAGTTTTCAACATAGGTGAGCCAGAATACATGGAATGGCTCTATGGCAGAAGCCGTCTTCTTCGTGCGGTAGATCGACGTCAGGCTCCCCGCTTTGTGGGGGAAGGAAAACCGTTCACACTGGCACCCGCATAATATTTCTTCTCCGCCATTCTCCCTCGTTGCCGTTGGACGGTGGCTGCCTGCCGGTTGTGGCGCGTACCACGAACTCGAATGACTTAACGGCTGGGTAGCATGAACAAAGGTCGACGTGAGGTTCATTGTCGCGCATCCGTTGCCTACTCTGGCTCGAGGAGGGAAGCAATTGTTCGGCGTTTTGGGAAAGTGCGAAGCAGGTGAAAGGGACACGAAATCTGAAGCTCCTGGGGGCATTCCGGGAATGCGGACAGAATCACCTTTACCGTTACAATAAGCAGCTGAGCCGAATCGGCTCCATAGACGAGCAACGAGGTTCGCGAAATTCGTTTCGACAATTCTCATTCATCGCCACCTGACCCGAGCTCAAATCTCGGCTATAATTCGCTACCTATGAGAACACCACTCTTACCTTTGGCTGTGTTGGGAATTTTCTCGGCGACCGCGATGGCCCAGCTGCGTGTCATTCAAACTAATTCCGGCGGTGACAACATTTCGTTGATCGATCCGGCCACCAACAAAGTTGTCGGAGAGATTAAAGGCATCCCCCTGAATCATGGAGCGGCGGCGGCGCCGGATGGGACAAAGCTCTATTTCAGCAGTGAAGGAGACCAGACGCTGGATGTCGTCGAAAGCAAGACGCTGTCGATCACGAAAAAAATCAAGCTCAGCGGCCGGCCCAACAACATCTTCATCAGTAAGGATGGCCGTAAGGTTTATGTCGCCATCGTTTCGGACCCTGGGGCCGTCGACGTGATCGATACCGTCACTCTGGAACGTATCAAGACCATTCCCACCAAAGGCGGCGAGCACAATGTCTATGTCACACCGGATGGGAAGTATCTGATTGCCGGCTCCATCGCTGGAAAGAATATGTCCGTCTTTGACACAAAGACCGACGAGCCGCTCTGGTCGCTCTTCAACGAAGGTGTGCGGCCGATCGCCTTCGAAACAAATCCGGACGGGTCCACGAAGCGTCTTTTCGTACAGCTGTCGGAGTTTCACGGCTTCGTGGTGGTCGATTTCGCGCAGCGCAAGGAAGTGAGCCGAATTACCTTGCCGGAGATTCCAGCGGCGGATCGCGATCCCGGCCCGTTTAACGGCTCACCATCGCATGGCATTGGCGTGGCTCCGGATGGAAAATCGCTGTGGGTCACCAGCCGTCCCAATCGAAAAGTTTACGCATACTCGCTGCCCGATCTGAAACTATTGGGAGAAACCGCCATCGGAAAGAGTCCCGACTGGATCACGTTTTCGCCGGACAGCAAGACCGTTTATGTTTCGACAGGCGGCGCGAACTCCGTTTCGGCAATCGATATCGCAACCCGCAAGGAAGTGATGCGGATCCCCGTCGGTGAATCTCCGAAACGTAACATCACGGCAACGCTCCGTTAGCGGGCAGGTTTACGGCGTCGGGCCGAAATTCTTCGACAGATAGTCCACCAGCGTGGGGATTTGATTGTCGGCGAGATTCGCTCCCAGGCCTGTCATTCGCGAAATCACATTCTGCCATTCTGTTCTGGACAGCCGCAGTCCGGTGGCTTTCTGGGCGTCGTGGCATCCGGTGCAGGATGCTTCAATAATGTTCTTGCCCTCGCCGTCCGGCAAATCCTTCTTTCCGTACATTTTGAAAATGTAATCGACCAGTACCGGCACCTCGTCTTTCTGCAGTACAGCACCGTCTGCACGCATCGTCCGGACAACGTCCGCCCATTGATCGCGGGAGTAATACCCCTTGAACTTGGTAATCTCAGTGGTGTTGTGGCAAACCGTACATGCACGCAGAAGGATCTTCTCTCCAGGGTCCTGCGGCGGGGCAGATTGTTCTGCCTTTAGAGCCCTTAGTGCGAAGACGGAAACGATGGATACGGTCAGTATGGCAACTACCCTTGTCTTTATTGTCTGCATGGAGCGAATCAGGCGGTCTCCGGAATGGGTTCAAAGTGTGACGGAATTTCGCCTCCTGGTTCTCTCCGGCGCGGAAATTCCTGCACGGACTCCAGAATCTTAAAAAACGTCAGAAAGTGCGGCGTCTGGCGGTGCGCTGTGACCGCTTCGACGGAATTGTATTTCTCGGCGAACAGATAATCGCATGGATCCTGCGTGCTGCGGTACATGTCGAACCTCAAATTTCCCGGCTCCTGAACGGAACCGGCACGATTCGCACGCGCGCCGCGGAGAAATTCGTCTTCGCATCCCGGCTTGATCCGGATAAAAACGACAAATTCAGTCAGTTGGGATGGATCCATGAATTCCTCCGAGTAAGGATTCCGCCCTGCGATTGTGTCACGCTGAGCGCATCCCGTTCAATTCGCCCTTAAGAATACCTTGACACCACCTGCAGTTCGCATAATGCTGCCATTCAATTTCAAATTCCCAAATCGAATCGGATATAATGCGCCCGACATTTTAGTTACATAGTTCCGTTGGAGGAAACACGATGCGTAAATTTGTCCTCGGCCTGATAGGTGTGCTGGCAAGCTTGGCGTTGGTCTTGCCGTTGGCAGCACAGGAAGGCTTTCCGTTGACAGGCACCTGGCTGGGCGACTGGGGTGAAGGCGCCACTCGCAACCAGGTTTTTGTTGTTTTTAACTGGGATGGCAAGGTGATCACGGGTGCGATCAATCCCGGTACCGATATGATCGCCGTCAAAAACGCATCTCTGAATCCAACGCCAACCACACCACCGGCGAACCGCGGGGCAGCTGCCGGTGGAGCCGGAGCTGGCGCAGGCGGTAACGCAGCGGCGGCACCGGCTGGCGGCGGTGGCGGTGGACGCGGTGGTGGCCGGGGTGGCGGTGGCGGTGCTGCTGCGGCAGCGGCACCGGCTGGCGGAGCGGGTGCGGGTGCAGCGGCTGGCGGAGCAGCTCCTGCTGCAGGCGCCGGAGCACAGGGCGGCGGCGGAGGTGGCGGCCGAGGTGGTGGACGCGGTGGCGCCGGCGGTGCTGGAGCCCAAGGCGCCGGCGGTGCTGGAGCGGCACCGGCTGGTGGAGCGGCTGCAGGTGCAGCGGCTGGCGGAGCAGCTCCTGCCGCAGGCGCCGGAGCGCAGGGCGGACGCGGTGGTGCCGGGGGTGGACGCGGCGGTGGCGGCGGGGGAACCCCGACCTATGATTGGTTGGTCCACTTTGAAGGCGATGGGAAAGATGCCAAGGGAACAACTGTCCACTACGTCGCGGATGGAAAAGTCGAAAATATTGGTCTTTCCAATCGCACGATCAGCGGCACGTGGGTTTCCGGCGCGGTAAAGGGAACGTTCAAGCTGCAAAGACAGTAGCGAGTCGGTCCTTTTCGCCCAAAAATGACAATTGAACAATGAACATTTCCGCGGGGAAATGTTCATTGTTCAATGTTCACTGTTCAATTGTCATTTTTGGATGCGCCTTCGGCGCGGCATTTTCAAGAAATTATTGCGCGAAGCGCCACCTCCGATGACAAACGACAATTGAACAGTGAACACTGAACATTTCTGCACCCCTTACTGCACCGTCCCCTGACTTGACGCCCCGCCAAGCCTCTTTCCATTCACCGTCACCGTCGATGTATTGGCGCGGTTGCTTCCGTCTTTTGCCCGGCTTGCGACAACTGTCACGACCATTCCCACTTTCATGGTGTTGACAGTCCATCCTCCGTCCCTGGAAAGGGCGTTCGGGCTGCCCATTTCAAATCCCCAATTCACCGGCTTTCCAGACTTCTCGTCCATGACGTTCACCCAGAACCAGACGTGTGGATTCGTCCACTCCACCTTGGTCACGACGCCGGTCAGGGTCACGCGCTGGCTTGCGTCGAATTCGGCTGCAAAGGAATGATGGGCAAGCATTGGCGCAGCGCCTGCAAGCAAACTGAAAATGATAGCGACGACAGTGAATCGGGCTCCCACAGAAATCCCTCCAGATGTTGTTGCGCAACGTTAGTTTCGATACGCAGGGGAAGTCAAGCAGCAAGGTCTGCTCTTGTGCAGACCATCCAGTACTGTAATAATCCTCGCCGATAGAGGAGTGAGGGGAATGAGCAAATTCATAATAGGGCCCCACATGCGGCTGCAGGAGTGGGTCGCCGAAGAGAAGGGCTATTTCAGAGACGAAGGACTTGACTACGAGTTCGTCACGTCGACAGGTCTCACCACGCTGAGCGTGAAATCAGCGGCGGAACTACCGAAGAACCAGATTCGCGGCGCTTATCAATCCATTGAAGATGGCCGCAGCTGCCACATTAGTTCGGCCTGCCACTGGACGGTCAACATGGCCGCGGCAGCCGGTCACGGGCGTCTGTGGGCCGGAGCGTATTCGATGACGCCGGCAGGGATTTTCGTACCTCCGGATTCCGAAATCCGCAAACCCGAAGATCTCGCGAATATCCCAGTTACCGTCGCGTATCAGTCGGGAAGTCACTACACCACAATTCAGGCTCTGGAACCGATCCTGAAGCGCGACGAAATCAAACTCCATTTCGGCGGAACGTTATTTCTGCGTCTGGAGTTGTTGATCGACCGCGAGGTTCCCGTGGCCACTCTTTTCAGCGGACCCATGTACCTTGCAGAACAATTGGGGTTTCGCAAGATTCTCGACTGTAGCTTTATGACAGCGGCAACGGTTCTCGAAGGTACGAGCGAAGAAGACGTGCTGAAGTACTACCGCGCGCTGAAACGCGCTCAAGTTGATCTCGACCTGAATCATCAGAAGTACACACACTATTACCGGAAGGAATTTTCCGCCCGGTTTCAGGACATCATGGACCCGCGTACGTTCGGGCCGGGAGAACGCATCGTGTTCGAACCGTACACCAAAGAGATGTACGACGAAACGCAGGCTTGGGTGGAATCGTGGAACATCTTCGAAGAGGGTTTGAATTCCCGCAAAGGATATGAAGAGTCGGTGACGCTGCCGCGTTAGTCAGGGCCGCAGAGTTTTCCCCGGAATCCGGAGGCACACATTAGATGATCATTGATATGCATGCGCACGTCACGGCGCCCGACAGCCTGTACGTGTACAAGGCTGGATTACTTTCGCATCGCGGCGGTCACGGACGCGGCCAGGTCGGCGCGACGGATGACGACATTGTCAAGGCGCTCAATTCGCCGGTATTCGGGGGCTCCTCGCATCTTGCACAACTGAAGGAAGCGGGGACGGATATGCAGATCATCTCGCCGCGTCCATATCAGATGATGCATAGCGAATCTCCAAAACTCGTGACCTGGTATACGGAAGAAACGAACACTATTATTGCCCACGAGGTGAAGCTTTTCCCGAAGGTCTTTCGCGGCGTTTGCGGCCTGCCACAGAGTCCGGGCGTTAGTCCGAAGGCGGCGCTTCCCTATCTGGAAAAATGCGTCAAGGAAATGGGGTTCGTCGGTACCCTGTTGAATCCCGATCCCGGCGAATGCAGCGATGTGGAGACTCCACCTCTGGGTGATCGCTACTGGTATCCACTTTATGAAAAACTCGTGGAACTCGACATTCCCGCGCATATCCATTCGGCCGGCTGCCGTTCCGAACGGCTGACCTATTCGCTGCACTTCATCAACGAAGAGAGCATCGCCATAGTGTCCCTTTTGAATTCCAACGTGTTTAATGATTTTCCGACACTGAAGCTCATCGCGTCGCATGGCGGCGGCGCCATTCCCTATCAGGTGGCGCGATTCGAAGCGAGTTCGCTGCGGCGCGGTACGGAGCGTTTTTCCGATAAGCTTCGCAAGTTGTGGTTCGATACCGTGCTCTATTCGGCCGGATCTTTGGAACTATTGTTCAAGACGGTTGGCGCGGATCGCTGTATGTTCGGAACCGAACGGCCCGGTGTGGGAACCGTCAAGGACCCGAAGACCGGGAAGTGGCTCGATGAAACGCGTCACATCATCGAAGGATTCGACTGGCTGAGCGCCGCGGAAAAGAAAATGATCTTTGAAGACAATGCGAGAAAAGTCTTCAAGCTCGATGTCTGAAGACCGGGACAGATGACAATTGAACATTGAACATTGAACAATGAACATTTCCTCGGGGAAATGTTCATTGTTCAATGTTCAATGTTCAATGTTCAATTGTCATCTGAAGCCGAAAAGGAGGCTCCATGATTTCCCGAATTTGTTGTGCGTTACTGGTAGTTGCAATCGTCATTACTTCCAGCACATCTGCCCAAACACCGGCACTGCAGAAAATCTCCATCAACTATCCGGCCAGAAGCGGTGGGTCGTGGCCGATGTTTATCGCGAAGGAAGGCGGCTACTACCAGAAGTACGGACTCGACGTGAACCTCGCATTTGGGGCTGGGTCGCTGGGAGTGGCGATGATCACTGGCGGCGATGCCGCCATGACGAATTCGTCGATGGAACAGGCAATGCAGGCCAGTTCGAAAGATCCGGGCTCACTGATTTCAGTGGGAAGCATGTTGAACAAGGGGACATTTGCCCTACTCGCCGCAAAAGATATCGTAAGCATGAAGGATCTGAAGGGCAAACGCATTGCGGTCAGCATGGTCGGAGATGCCGTTTATAACTACACCATTGCTCTGATCGCAAAGGCGGGCCTCAAAGCAAAAGATGTTCAGTGGATTCAGTCCGGCACCGATGCCAATTCCCGCGCGTTGTTTTTGACAACGAATCGCGCCGATGCCACATTACTGACCGCTCCTGCGTATTTCAAGGTCGAAGCTCAGGGGTACAAGGTTCTGGCAAACATGGCCGACTATCCGGATATCTATGCATCGAGCGTGTATCTGTTTACGAAGAAGACGCTGACGGCGAATCCGAAACTGGCGGAATCCATCATCAAGGCGCAGGCAGAAGCGATCAAACGTTTCTACGAAGACAAGGTCTTTGCCGTGAAAGCCTATCTCGCCTACGACAAGCAGGAACAGGCTGACATTGAACGCGTCTATGACATATATGCAATGGGCAATGCCTTTGAGCGCATTCCATTTGTGCAGGCTGCTGCGGTCAAATCGGTCGTCGATCAGGCGGACGCGCAAACGGCAACTGCAATGAAGGCGTTCAACTTCAAAACGGTCGTCGACAACAGCATCGTGGACAGGCTGGTAAAGGAAGGCTTTTTCGAGAAGCTGTTTGGAACCGGAATTAAGTCTGAAGAGGAGCGCAAATCGAAACTCGCCCTGCGGTAAAACTGGAAATCGATCACGTCTCCAAACGGTACTGGCTGGAACGGGAATCCCGCGAGGTTCCGGCATTAGTCGACATTTCGCTGTCCGTCGTTGACGGCGAATTCATGGCGATTGTCGGACCCAGCGGATGCGGAAAGACTTCGCTGCTAAGCATCGTGGCCGGACTTCTTCCGTTTGAGGAAGGTAAGGTCGTTATCGACGGCAGGCCGGTTCATGGGCCAGGAATCGACCGCGCTGTCGTCTTCCAGCACGCCAGTCTATTGCCATGGCGCACCGTCACCGGCAATGTCCGCTACGGCATGGAGCTGCAACAACGGTTCGATAACGCGACGATGAAACAGCGCACGGAATATTTCACCAAACTCGTCGGGCTGCACGGATTCGAACGCCATTTTCCTTCCGAGTTGTCTGGCGGCATGCAGCAGCGCACGAACCTGGCGCGCGCGCTGGCTGCCGATCCGGTAGTTCTGCTGATGGATGAGCCATTCGCCGCCCTCGATGCGCAGACGCGCGAATTCATGCAGGCGGAGCTGCTGAAGATCTGGGCGGAGGCGCGGAAGACGGTGCTGTTTATTACGCATCAGATCAATGAGGCGGTTTATCTGGCGGATCGCGTGGCTGTACTGAGCTCGCGGCCGGGCCGATTGAAGAATGTGTTTCAAGTCCCATTCGGCCGACCACGGACGTTGAGCTTGAAACGCGATCCGAAGTTTCTCGAAATTGAAGATGAAATCTGGAAACTGATTGAGGAAGAGGAAAGAAAGTGACTGCATGGAAAGGCCCTCTCCCAACGGGAGAGGGTGGCCGAAGGCCGGGTGAGGGGTACCATTCATGAAACCCAACGACAGTTTTTACAAACGCAACGAGGGATGGATTCTCGGAAGTATTGCCTTGATTCTCGTTCTGGCCGTCTGGGAATTCGTCTGGGAAATGCACTGGATTTCGCCGCTGTTCTTCAGCGGCCCTTCCGCCGTCGCCGCCAAATTCAAGGAATCGCTGACCGAGGGAACGCTCCTTTCCGATATGGCATTCAGCGGGCGCAACTTCGCCGTCGGCTTTCTATTAGCCTCCGCCGTGGGCATTATCCTCGGAATCTTATTCGGCTGGTATCGCTGGCTGCGTCTCCTGACGAATCCATTCGTCAATGGCCTTTATGCGATGCCCCGCATCGCCATGGTTCCTATGATCATTCTGTGGTTTGGAATCGGGATGAAGTCGAAAGTTTACGTGGTATTCCTCTTCGCCGTCTTCCCCATACTGGTCAATACCATTGCCGGCGTCAAAGCGCTCGATCCGGATTTGCTTCGCGCAGCCCGCGCCTACTGCGCCACCGACTGGCAAATTTTCAAAACCGTCGCACTGCCCGGCTCCGTACCCTTCATCCTCACCGGAATTAGTCAGGGCATCTCGCTGGGACTAATCGGCGTCGTGATCGGTGAAATGTTCGGCGGCAGCGAAGGCGTCGGATTCATGGTCGCCTATGGGGGACAATCGTTTCAGACCGACACAATGTTCGTGGGGGTCATCGTCATTTCGGGCGCAGGAATTCTCTTCACATGGCTGGCGGAACGCCTGGAGCGGCGCTTCTCCCGCTGGAAACCGGAACACTGATGGCAGGTCTATGAAAAGTGTGAATGAATGCGATTCCCCAATGTAGGGGCGGTCTATGACCGCCCACAATCTGGCGGAAAGCATTCCTCGAAATTGTGGGCGGTCATAGACCGCCCCTACATTGGGG
>JBGPBY010000255.1:0-10106 GCA_041481485.1 Terriglobia bacterium | reverse complement strand
TTTGTTTTTTTTTTGTTTTCACTCCAAAAAACACCCAACCCCCCCTCATATTTCTCCCCCTGCGCGGGGGGTCCCCCCCCCCCCCACCCCCCCGACGGAACGGCTACAGGCAAATTTCAATGAAACATAGATGTGCCCTCATGTTTGTTGCGTTGGCTCTTGTTCTGACTCCGGACTCGCAGAGGGCTGTTGGCCAGAACGCACTCTTCGAATCGAGAGTTGTGATCCCGCACGAGTCGTGGACCTGTGGTATGCCGGACGGCATCCCCGCACCTGAAAACGGAAGTCTCATTTTTGAAATGGAAATGAAGTTCGACAAGGTTCTGGATGTCGGCAAAACTCCATTCGGAGAGCGAAAAGTCATTGTCGCTCAGGAGGGCACGCTGTCTGGGTCGAAGTTGACTGGCACCGTCATGCCAGGAGCGTTGGATCTCGAGCTGAGAGTCTCCAATGGCGTTATTGAAATTGAGCAAATACTCGTTCTGAAAACCAGCGACGGTAAGTATGTCTATGTGCGTAATTGCGGAACCGGAACGGCGACCGACGTTCGTGTCGTCATGGATTTTGAAGCACCTAACGCAGCGCCAGCGGCATGGCTCAATTCGGGTAAGTATGTCGCGCGACGCACTGTAAATGCGGCAGCGAAAACCTTGACCATGCGAGTCTACGACGTCTCAAGCATCTCCCCTCCCCCAAACGCCATGCGCATTACTAAGGCCCCAGGTCCAAATCAACCCTGGGATTATCGAAAACCGGCACCCTCAGAGAAGCAAGGCGACGTCCTTATTACTGAAACGGTCACACTGAGTCCCAGCCAATCGGTCGGGATGAGTAAGAGGGGAAATCGGAACATCATCCCGATTACCGGCGGCGAAATCAGCGGGCGCATTACCGGAAAGGTGCTGTTCGGCGGCGCGGACTATCAGAATCTTTCAGGCCCGCCGGCCATCGATGCGCGATATCTCTGGCAGGCGAACAACGGCGACATCATCATCGTTAGAAATACAGGATCAGGAACGCTTATACCGACATTTGAAGTGCGAGTCGATAGCCCTTATGCGTTCCTCAACAAGGGTCTGTATCGGAGTTCGCCTCCGGGAATGAAACCGGGTGGCGTTGGCATCACGATGTATGAAAGCGTTCAGTGAACGCTTTCACAAAGACTTGCGTGATGTTCAGACTTCTGAAAACGCCTTGAGAAAATCCGCGCTTCGTTTGTACAACTCAAGCACGCTGTAGTCCGGCGGGGCGAGCGGTTCGCCCTGAAGCGTGCTCACCGCATACGCACCAACTTCAGCAACGATATTGCGAATGTTAGCGGCTTTCACGAGAGTGAAAATTCGTTTCCAGTCCAGATTGCCCGAACCCACCGGGACAGCGGCCTTCCCTGGCTTGAGATCCTTGACGTGAACGCCGTAATAGCGGGTGGGATATTTTGCAAGGTAATCATAGGCATTGCCGCCGCCAAACGTGCAGTTCCCGACGTCGAGTTGGAATCGCACCAGCGCTGGATCGGTGAGTTGCATGAGAATGTCCCACGGCACGTCGCCTTGCGGAGTCTTGACGAATTCGATCTCGTGATTGTGATAACCCAGCTGGAGTTTTGAAGCTTTTGTTCGTTCGCCGTACTTGTTGAGCTCGTCGGCGAAGCTTTTCCAGTCATCGCTCGTTCGCAGGCGCGGTCTGGGTGAGCAGACAATCGTCGATAGCCCCAGCGTCAGCGAGTCCGTAACAGTTTTGTCAAATTCGTTGGCGAACGCCGGGTAGTTCCAAAGCGCGTTGGAAAACGTAAATCCGTGCGACAGGAAGGAAGCCTTCAGATCGGCGGCAGAACGGTCGGTGTACGGACTGACCTGGTTCAGATCGATGTAGGAATATCCGTAGTCCTTCATGGCCTTGAGCGTGCCGTCCCAGTCCTTCTTCATGTCCGGAGCGAGTTCCCAGGCCTGATACCCGAACGGTAGACCCAGGGGACTGCCGTACATTCCGAATCCCTGTACTGCCGCAACTGCGGCAGCCGCACCTGTGAATGCCAGGAACTCTCGTCGCTTCATGTTTCTCCTCCCTGGGATCGCAACAATTGCGCGATAGCATAACAAATACTCAATAATTTCCGTGATATTTTCGAGCTCTCACCAAAACGTATTATTCACGGGTTCTCTGGTCGCCCGCATTGAGATAATCTTGCGGGCCATGAACAAACTTACACGACTCATTGTCGCAACGGTGCTGGCGTCTGCGATGGTCTGGCCTGTTGTCGCCCGTGTACAGTCGGAGAGTGCGGGCGTTGCGCAGTACTTCAACAATTGTGCGTCGTGCCACGAAAGCACGGATGCCACGCATCAGGCCCCGCGAACAGCCGTCCTGAAGCAGATGACGCCCGAGCATGTGCTCGACGTCCTTACCAACGGCTCGATGCGCAGCAACGCTGCGGCGATCAGCGACGCGGATAAGCGCCTCATCGCGGAGTGGGTCGGTGGTCGAAAGATCGATAACGAGTCGGTTGGCGCTGCCGAAAAGATGACGAATATCTGTTCCAGTCATCCGCCTCTGCGCGAATCCAACAGCCCTGCATGGAACGGCTGGGGCGCCGATCTTCGCAATACGCGTTCTCAGACCGCAGCCGCCGCAGGATTGACGCCCGCCCAGGTATCGCGTCTGCAATTGAAGTGGACGTTTGGATTCCCTGGCGCAACGGCGCTCTATGCGCAAACGATATACGACGGCCATCTCTATGTGAGTTCCAACGCCGGCTACGTGTACTCGCTCGACGCGAACTCCGGCTGCGTGCATTGGGCCTTCCGCGCGCAGGCTGCAGTGCGAAGCAGTTTCACCATCGGCAGGCTCAGCCGAACGAACGCGCGACTGGCCGTGTTCTTCGGAGATACTCGCGGCACCGCATATGCGCTCGATGCATCGACAGGCGCTGTAATCTGGAAGACACTGACGGATCCTCATCCGCTCGCACGCATCACGGGTACGCCGGCGTTGAACGATGGACGATTGTACGTGCCCGTCACGTCGCTCGAAGAACCAGAGGCCGGCCAATCGAATTACGCCTGCTGCACGTTCCGAGGATTTGTCGCCGCACTCGATGCCAGTACAGGAAAAGAAGTCTGGAAGACTTACACCATTCCCGAAGCGGCGAAAGTCGTCGGCAAAAACTCGCTCGGCAAAGAGATGCTGGCGCCCGCCGGCGCTGGAGTGTGGGTAACGCCGACGCTCGATTTGAGACGGCGGGCGCTTTACATCGCAACGGGCAATGCATTCTCCGGTACGCCGTCTACGGCAAATGCTGTGATGGCGTTCAACATGGATTCGGGCAAAGTCCTGTGGACGATGCAAGCGTTGGCGCTCGACGTCTGGCATAACGGTTGTGTTCAGAATGTTCCGGGACGTGGCGGCGGCAGAGGTCGCGGTGCCGCACCGCAAGGCGCGCCGGCTGTCGGCGCTCCCGCCGCTGCCGGACGCGGCGGTGGCGGAGGTGCCGGGCGCGGAAACGCGTATCCACCAGAGAACTGTCCCCCGCAGGATATTCTCGGTCCCGACTGGGACTTCGGCGCTCCACCGGCACTCGCACGAATGTCCGACGGGCGAGAGATTCTCATCGCACCGGAAAAGCAGGGGCTCATCTGGGCAATCAACCCAGACAATGGACAAGTGATCTGGAAGCAGGATGTCGCCCGTGAAATCGACGGCGGGCGCGGAGAAACGTTGTTCGGGGCCGCGGTCGATAATGAACGCGCATACTTCGGGCTGACCAGCAGCGGCCACGTTGCTCTCGATCTAAAGACAGGAGAGGAAATGTGGTGGATGCCGGCGATGCCTCCAGCTGGAAGACAGAATCAGCGCGGCATCGTCGGTGCCGTCACGTTGATTCCCGGTGCGCTGTTGTCCGGCGCCCGTGACGGTATGGTCCGTGCAGTGTCGTCGCGAACCGGTCAGTTGCTCTGGGAATTTGATACGGCACGCGAATTCACGACGGTCAACGGAGTCAGTGCGAAGGGCGGTTCGGGAGCATCGGGCGGTCCGATTGTCGCAAATGGAATGGTGTTTATCGGATCGGGTTACCCCGGTTTTCAGGGAGGGCAACCCGGCAATGTACTTCTCGCGTTTGCGCCGGCCGTTCGGCTCGATGTATTTGCGGATGAAAGGAAGAAGAAAGCCGATGAAACGAAATGACAAGCTTCCGCAAGAGGAGAATTCGATGTCTCAATCCATATTTCGCCGCGATTTTCTAATCGCGGCCGCGGCCGGCACAGTGGGCTTCGCCTCGTCGATGCGAGCCATTGGCAGTCCTCAGGCCAGAGACTTCGATCCCAACTTTCATGTATATCTCGCGTTCGGACAATCCAACATGGAGGGGTATCCCGGAATCGAGCCGCAGGACAAAACCGGCGTCGACAAGCGATTCCAAATGCTGGCCGCGGTGGACTTCGCAAGCATGGGACGAAAGAAAAGTGAGTGGTACGACGCTGTTCCTCCTCTTTGCCGCACTTCCACGGGACTCTGCCCAGCGGATTATTTCGGCCGGACCATGGTGGCGCGAATGCCCGCGAGGTTCACCATCGGCGTGGTTAATGTTGCCGTGGCAGGTTGCAAAATTGAACTCTTCAACAAGGAAACTTATGAGTCCTACGCTGCCACTGCCCCGGCGTGGATGACCAGCATCATTAAGGAATACGGTGGCAATCCCTATCAGCATTTGGTCGACATGGCCAAACTGGCGCAGAAGAGAGGCGTCATCAAGGGAATCCTGTTGCACCAGGGCGAATCCAACACGAATGACAAAGACTGGCCAACGAAGGTCGCCAAGATCTACGGAGATCTCGTCCGAGACTTGAGTCTCAAGGCCGATAATGTACCGATACTCGCAGGTGAAACCGTCAACGCCGATCAGCAAGGCGCTACGGCAAGTGTGAATACGATCATTGCCGAGCTTCCCAAGGTCATTCCGAATTCCTATGTGATTTCGTCAAAGGGCTGCGAATGCCGGTCCGACCATTTGCATTTCACTCCGCCGGGCTACCGCGAGTTGGGAAGGCGTTACGCCGAAAAAATGCTGGAATTGGCGTAAGCTGGACGGGCTAAGGCGAACCAATCGAGGGAGGAAGAAAAAGTTGTGAGCAAGACCCGAATCCTGGTGTGTTTTACCGCTCTGGCTGCAGGCGCGTCACTCCTTGCATTTGCCCAGGGGCGTGGAGGCAATCGTCAGGGCGCCGCAGGCCCGACGACCGGCGCGGCGGCGAGCCCCAACTGGGCCACGTATGGCGGAAACCTCGCAAGCCAGCGGTATTCGCCACTTGACCAAATCAACAAAGACAACTTCCGAAACCTCCGAATTGCCTGGCGTCTCAAAACCGATTTCCTCGGGTCAACACCGGACAACCTCTATTCCGCGACGCCGCTATATGTGAATGGTGTGCTCTACACGACCGCCGGCATGCGGCGAGCGGCAATTGCACTCAATCCGGGAACGGGCGAGATGCTGTGGATGCACAGCGAGGACGAAGGACCACGAGGGGATGCGGCTCCACGCCGGGGCGCGGGCCGCGGTGTGGCTTACTGGTCGAGTGCCGACAGCTCCGACCAGCGAATCGTCTATGTGACGCCCGGATACCGCATGATCGCGTTGAATGCCAGAACCGGCGAACTCGTTCACTCATTTGGCAAAGACGGAGTCGTGGATCTGAAAGTGGACAACGATCAGGAGTACGATCTGACGACTGCCGCGGTGGGCCTCAATGCGACCCCACTCATCGCCGGAGATGTAGTGGTCGTTGGCGCGGCCCATTTCGCAGCCGGCAGCGCGAACACACGGCCGACAGCCAAAGGATTTGTGCGCGGCTTCGATGTCAAGACCGGCAAACGCCTCTGGATTTTCCACACGATTCCCGTGAAAGGAGAATTCGGTTATGACACTTGGCTCGACGGTTCCGCAGAAAGAAACGGTAATCTGGGCGCATGGGCGCAAATGAGTGCAGACCTCGAATTGGGTCTCGTCTATGTGCCGACCGAAATGCCTGCGACCGACTACTACGGCGTGAACCGGCCCGGCAACGGCTTGTTCGCTGAGAGTATCGTGGCCCTCGACATCAAGACCGGCAAACGCAAGTGGCACTATCAAACGATTCACCACGGCTTGTGGGACTGGGATCTACCCTGCGCACCGATTTTGTATGACGCCCAGAGCGGCGGCCGCACAATCAAGGCGCTGGCACAACCGACCAAGTCTGCATTCTTGTTCGTGCTGAATCGCGAAACGGGTGAACCGGTCTGGCCGATCGAAGAACGCCCGGTCCCGCAGTCGAATGTTCCGGGTGAAAAGACGAGTCCGACACAACCATTCCCCACCAGGCCGGCACCTTTCGACCGGCAGGGCGTTTCGCTGGACGATCTCATCGACTTCACGCCGGAATTGCGCGCGCAAGCAATCGAACAGGCCAAAGCGTACAAACTCGGTCCGATCTTCTCTCCACCTGCGCTCTCAACGCCGGATGGTCCCATCGGAACGCTGATGTTGCCCGCGGATGTTGGTGGAGCGAACTGGCCAGGCGGTTCGTTTGATCCCGAGACGAACCGTCTCTATATCCATTCCCACACGACCGTGTTTTCCCTCGCCAATGTGTCGCAGGATCTTGCGATGCCAGGCCCCACCAATTTCGGGGGACTGCTGCGCGGCGCCCAGACCGACGCACGCGCGTCCGCCGGGGAGCGCGAGGATGAGCCGGCGGCTGGAGCGCGCGGCGGCCGGGGCGGGGCTGGAGTCGCAGGAGGCGCTGGAGGCAATGCAGGCCGGGGCGCCGCTCCCGGAGCCCAGGCTGCTCCCGGCGGCGCGCGCGGCGGCGGTGGCGCGCGCGGCGGCACAACGGTGCAGGGACTGCCACTCATCAAACCGCCCTATGACCGCATCACGGCCTATGACATGAACACGGGTAATATCCTTTGGCAGAAAACCCACAGCTCCACGCCAGACAACATCAAGAACAACGCGGCGCTGAAAGGTCTGGATCTTCCCCGCCTGGGCCAACCCGGGCGAACGTTCATCGGCGTGCTCACCACCAAGAGCCTGGTGGTTGCCGGCGAAGGCGGTGTTCACACCAATGCGCAGGGACAGACTGTAGCCCTGCTTCGCGCTTACGACAAATCAACTGGTGAGGATATCCCGGGTGAGGTCAACATGCCGGCGAAGCAAACGGGATCGCCGATGTCCTACATGCACAACGGCAAGCAGTACATCGTAATTGCGGTATCGGCCCAGGGTGGCGCAGAGATCCTCGCCTATGCGTTGCCGTAGCAACCTGTTCCCAATGGCGGTGAACCAATGAAAGAACCCTGCTACGGGCGGGGCCCATAATGCGGAACAGCAGCGCCGACTTCGAGTGCCCCGAGATCCGGCATTCTCCCGGAGAACCCGTCAGTCACGTTCGCTAAAACCGTACCTTTATCCACCGCAGCGGACCCGGGCTTGATTCTAAAATCGAAGTCCTCCGCTTTGTAAAGCTTCTGCAACGTCGAGAGATCCTGCGCGTCGAGCCGCCGGACATTCATGAAGATGTCGTAATCGACAAGAATGCTGTGGGAGTCCTGACCGGTTGCCTGACTGTATTGTGCAAGGGTTGCATAGTCTCGAGTCTCAAGATTGGGATTCAGACCAGGCCCCAGGGGGCTTATGGGAACGTTGAAAGCCGGTGAACTCCATCGAAACGAGAACTGGGCACCGGGGTTAGGTCGAAATCCATTGTAGTCCGACGAAGTGTAGTTGGTATTCGTGGTCACGCTGAAAAGTGTCGGACTGGAGTTCTGACCCAACATGAGATTGTTACGCCAGTGCGTGTTCTGAGGGTTGCCTGAAGTCTCCGACAGAATCGTATTGTTGTAAAAGATCACACCCATGGACCCGCTTGTCAGGCGCGTCGAGCCGCCCGGCAGGTTGTAGGCGATATTGCGTATCCAATACACCGGCCCTCCGAGTGCAGGCTGGTTGCAGAACGCATGGGAGGCGTGGTTAATGAGCATGTTCCGCATGATACGGATGTTGTGCATGCTGCCATCCGCCTCAATCGGGTTGTCGTGTGAGTTCGTGATGTAGTTGTTGTAGAAGTCGATCGCGACGGGACGGCGCGACCAGTATTCTCGCGGCGGATATTTCGGTCCATCCGGAATGTCCGGGCCCGACGCCACCGAGCCATCGGGATTTCCATAGGTTTCGACATTGATGCCGTCATGGAAATCCGCGATGTAGTTATACGCAACGACGTGACCTGGCCCATAGAGCTTCACAGCGATATACGAAGCCATCTTCGGAGGGAATATCTGACCTTCTACGCCGTTAAATCTTTGCCAAAGTTGCGCGCCATTCCAGCCGATCAGGTGGTTTGGATCATTGCGCCCGTAAAACCAATTGTCTGCTATGTAGAAATTGCTCGAACCGGAGTAATTTGTGAAGATGCCCGAACCGACGTTTTCGAAACGGCTCTTCTTTACAGTCAGTCCCTTTGAACCGGCAATAAACTGTGTCCCCGCCAGAATTCCGTATTCCGCATTCCGGAACGTGAGACCTTCAAAGTACGTGTAGTCGGCAGCACGAACATCAAACAACGCAAAGTTTCCGTTGCCATCAAAGATGGCCGGCCCATCTCCGGCTCCTTTGATGGCGATGGGCATCTCCGGCGTGCCGATGCCGGTCAGGTAATACGTACCGTCCAACGGTTCAGTCCGGTTCACCGCGGCGTCATTCGTGTATTCGTAACGGTTATATTTATACAAACCCGCGTGAACGAGAATGGTGTCCCCCGCTCTAACGCGCGGCCTGCCCGCGGTCGCCCAGTCTGTCCCCGCGCAGGAGTAGTTGTACGCACAAATCAGTCCTTCGAATGACGGCTCGATCTTCGGACCGCTGAAGCCATGGGGGTAGACGTGAAACACTCGCCCCCCTTCATAAGGTTTCGGTTCAGGCCGCGTGCGCACTGCAGCTATTTGCCGACTTTCCCCTCGAACGCCGTCGGGATCCGACAGGACGAATTGCGCTTCGTATGCCGTGTCCGGCTCCAGATCGAGAATGCCGCCGGCGAACATGTTTGGCGCAATGACGTCCACTTGAGACTGCTGGTATACCCGCTCCCCTTTCAACCGCAGCATCGGCAAAGCCGGCTTCCATGTTGTTTCGCCTTTCTTGCGGTACGACACTGCAACTGTCGCATTCCGATTTTCGTCACCTTGAATGAACCACTCGAAGCCAAGGTTAATGAGTGTCGGAGGATCGATGAGGAACTCGACAGCGGAAACGGCATTGGGATTCTGACCTGCTCCGCCCCCTCCACGCGCGCCCCGTCCCTGCCCAGGGTTTGGCGTTGGCGCCTGTGCGCCACTGCCGATACCCTGGAATGCGAGCACCAATATAAGAATCAGACGCCACTGTGAAGACATGGAAACTTCCTCCCGCTGAGCTGTTCAATCGCACATCTCTGCCTGTGCTCCCGCACGATCCCGCCTTCCGTAGTACCTCGAATGACCGGCCGTTGCGCTCTCGGTGACAAGCGCTGTGCGCCGCTGACGTTGGAGCGGTAAAACCTCGGACCGTTATACGGCCAGACGAATTCGAGCGCAACAGGATTGATTCCAATAACGCGCTCAGCCCGCGACGTCCACTGACAAATTGCGGAGATCCCGGATCTCGGGGTCAATGAATTTGGTCTCTCAATTGGCGACTGATCCACGCCGAATGATAGAGTGTGCCCGCTAGCCGCTAACGCACAGTAGTTTGGTCTGGCGTACCGGAGTCGCATCTAGGAGAAAGGCGGAGCAGAACACTATGGCGATCACCAGACAAAGTATGACCGATGAACAGCGCAAATCCGTTGCTCTGGAATATCTGAAGGCTTTCGACAATAAGGGTGTCACTTCAAGCGGCACAAGCATCCTGGAACTCTTTGCTGACGATGCGCAAGTGTTTTTCCCGAAGTGGGGTCTGGCTACGGGAAAACAACAAATCGGCCAACTGTTCTCGGATTTTGGTGGTCTCCTCCACAGCATCCTGCACGACTATGCGACCTTTAACTGGATCATGACAGGTACCGACCTCTTCGCCTGTGAGGGAACTAGCG
>JBGPBY010000254.1:0-10156 GCA_041481485.1 Terriglobia bacterium | reverse complement strand
ATATTTACTTGTGGTACCCCTCACCCGGCCTTCGGCCGCCCTCTCCCGTTGGGAGAGGGATTTCTTGATCGACTGTCCTTACAGTCGGAATTGCATTCCTTCACACGTTGTATGACCGCCCGCAGAATCAAGATCGTGAGCGGTCATATACCGCGCCTACAGCTTAGAATATTCGTTGGAGTCCCAGGCTTTTGCGTGTGAAAAATCGAGCCTCAATCCGCCTTTGGATTTGGCGGCAGCTGCATCGCTTTCTCCAGCTGAATATTGCTGCGCTTTAGAGTCATGCCCATGGCCCTGTCCAGATCCACCAGCGCTTTCGTGTAGTTCACCTCGGCCTGAAGTTCGGCCGACTGAGTCTGAGCCAGGTTCTGCTGTTCCTGAAGTACGAACCGCAGAATCGATGTGCCGAAATTGAATTTTTCCTGTTCGGCTGTCGCGGTTTGTTTTGCGAGATCCAGAGTTGCTCGGGCGGTTTCCACCCGTGATTGTGCAATCTGTGCCGCGGTGAGAGCATTGCGCACTTCGAGTTCGATGCTCTGGGTGACCGTATCGATTTTCGATTCCGAAAGGCGTCTTTCGTTGACCGCGCGGCTGAAATCGGACTCTGCAGCTTTGTTCTTCAACGGAATCACGAGTGAAAAACCCAGCGAATATCCCGTGTAGTTGTAGCCGAACAGCTGGCCGAATGCGTCAAAGATGCCACCCGGAATCACCTGCGGCACAGTGGTAGAACCCAGAACATTCCCGCGAATGGTTTGCGTTCCGCCTGTACCGTTCTGGGTGTAGCTGGCATTAACATCCAGGACCGGCATCTTCTGATTTTTTGAGTATTGAACGTCGATGTCCTTGTTCTTCAAATCCACCAGCGCCTGTCGGATTTCCGGTCTGTTTTCGATCGCGATGGAAATGGCTTCCGACAGTGTCGGGATATCACTTGGCATTGGCTCGCGGGGTTTTTCCAGCGTTTTGAGGTTCACCAGGAACATCGAGGGATCATTCGTCTTGGAAATCAGTTTCTTCAGTTGATCCTGAGCCTGTGTCACAGTTCCCTTAGTGCCGACGACGGTATCGTTGCGCTGTGCAACGTCCAATTTGGTCTGGATGACGTCGATTTGCGCCAGCGTTCCGATTTCGACTTTCTGATTGTTCTCATCCAGCGTTTTGTTCGCAAGATCGAGAGACTCTTGCTTGACTTTGAGATCCCCCTCGGAAAAAACGAGGTCCCAGTATGCCTTTTCCGCCTGAGTGAACAACGTGGTCAGCTGAATCTCGAATTGAATTTCCGACAACTTTTCGTTGTTCTCCGCTTGGTAAATCTGACGCAAGTTGATGTCTCGTCCGCGGCTCTGAAGCAGATGCTGGGAAACCGAATAGGTGATTCTTCCCGAGTAAGACGGATTGAAGGTGCTCAAAATACTATTGGACGACGCTCTCGCCATCGTTGCCGTCACTCCCAGGGTGGTGCCTGCCGCGAGGTTCTTGGTAAGGCTGGCTGAGAAATTGTGCTGCAGCTGGCTCAGAGATGTCGCGCCATTCAGCTGAGAGGTGCTGAATGCGGTATTACGCGATACCGATCCCGTAAACGAAAGCGACGGCTGCAGTATTTTGTAGAACACCAGCGTCTGCAATAACGATGAACGTGGCGCCAGCCGATTGGACGCGATATCCAGATTCTGATCCAGCATCAGGTTCACGAGATCGTTCATCGTGATCGGAATTTCACCGGTTTGAAGAAACTGCGCCAATGCCGTTGGCGGCGTCACGGGCGGTGCGGCCTCTTCCCCTGTTGGATGGTAATTGCGCAGAAACTCCGTAACGAAATTGGACTGTGCGTGCGCCGGAACGGCAATCCAAAGTAAAAGAAACAGTGAAAAGATGGTTCTGAATTTCATGTGTTCTCCGTTTATTTGTTGATGACGTCCAGGACGCTTTGATAACCGTCAGGGCCCTCCGGGCCAAAATGAGATTTTAAATCGAGCGCTGCACTCCACGCCTGCCGGCGGGCAGTGGCTTCCGCCATGATGGGATCGATGCCGATAGACCGAAGCGTTGCGGCAACTTCGTCCATTTCATGGGCGCGCCGCTCTCCATGCAATACGACGCGGCCCACCGTGTAGTTGGCAAGTTTCTTCCAGTCGACTCCGGGAAAGCTTTCGTTCAGCGATGCAAAGACGTGGTCTTCCGCATTGTATCCGGAGGCGCTCATGACGCACTCCAAAAGTAAGGCCTCCAGGCCTTTGACGACAATACTTCTGCACATTTTTACCGCGGCTGCCGTCCCCACGCTTCCCGGAAGAATCTCCATGCGCATTCCAAATGGCGTCATGATTTCGGCGAAGTGCTGCGCCCCATCGCCATTGATCAACATCGGAACTCGATGGCAATAGGGCGGGACCGCTGCCATGACAGCCACCTCCACAAACGCTGCGCCGCTTTGCGTGATGGTGGAGAAGATCTGCTGCTTCAATGCCGGAGAAACCGAATTGATGTCGGCGTAAAGTTTTCCCGGTGAAAGGAACGGCCGGATCGCAGACGCCGCATCCAGCGCAGAATTCGCCGTTACCGCGGAAATGAGAATGTCACTGGATTGTGCCAGTGCGGAGGGAGTATCGACGACTGTGGTGTGATGTACTGCGGCACATTCCCGAACATCGCGAATGTCGAAGGCATGAAGACGATTCAGCCCCTCCGAACGCAGACCCTTTGCGATGTGAGATCCGGCTTCACCGAATCCGATGAACCCAATTGCTGGATTCCGGTTCAACCTCGAGTTCCTGACTTCCCCTGCCTACCGGCAGTTAATTGTTGCTGGCCGCTGAATCGGCCTGCATCTGAGCCTTTCGGCTTTGCTAAAATATCACTAGTCCTTCCACTAGTCCTTCAGTTCGTCAATATATTGAACACCCAGTTCCGTGAGCTTGGCGCGTAACCCGTAAAAATCGAGTCCGAGTTCACCCTTGCGGAGCCGTTCGCGGGACTTTGCTTCCTTGGAGATACGCTCCTTCGAAAGATTCGCGACGGCATCCGCATCTTTTCGAGCGACCACCACGATTCCATCCGCATCGGCGACGATGACGTCGCCGGGATGGACTTGCGCACCGGCGCAAATGACCGGGATGTTCACAGAACCGGCTGTGTTTTTTACGGTTCCCTGAGAATGAATGGCTCTGGACCACACTGGGAATCCCATTTCCGTAATGTCTGCGACATCGCGGACTCCAGCTTCAATAATCAGCCCTGCCACTCCATGTGCCTGACACGATGCGGCAAGCAGATCGCCGAACATCCCATCGGTGGATTCCGAAGTCGTTGTTACCACCATGACGTCTCCGGGCTGAACCAGTTCCATTGCCGCATGGATCATCAGATTGTCGCCCGGGTGGCACAGAACCGTGATCGCACTGCCGGCAGCGCGGGCGGTTGCGTAGATTGGGCGCATATACGGACGCATCAGTCCGATGCGGCCCTGAGCCTCATGGACTGTAGCAACGCCAAACTCTCCAAGCAGGCGGATCGATTCCTTATTGGCTCGCTGGATTTTACGTACGATTGTTGGTTTCACTGTTCCTCGTCCCCTGTAGGCGCGGTCTATGACCGCGCACAATCTCCGTCCGAGCAATCGCGCGCGGTCATAGACCGCGCCTACAGGAAGATGGCCCGTCCCGGGATTTCCGAACCACTGAGTATTTAGTTCGTCTCCAGACGTGTCAAGCGCTTTTCAGACCGATGTGTATGTGCTCACATCGTCCACATCGAGGACAACGTCACCGCCGTCGTCAATGTGGAACGCAGTTTTGAACTTCACATTCCAGGCGATTTCGTCGTATCGGTATGACGACCGGGAATGGACGGTCTGACTGAATGTGTCGTCGAAACCCTTGATGAGAATCAGGAATTCGGCCTGAAGCCGTTCCAGGTCTGCTGCGGTCTTCCCGTAGAGCGGACTGCTCTCATCAATCGGATGGACGATGGTCCAGGTCAGCGGGAGATAGTAAACGCGGTCACGCTCCAGAGTCAGACGAGCGTAGCGGCGGGCCAGCGAACCGGGCGGTCCTTCCACAGTCATCAGCAGTATGCTTGCCTCGAGTTCCATCAGCAAGTTTGGACGCAGATTGACGATTCTAAACTGAAGGCTCGTTCCGGAGAGGTAAGGCGCGACGAGCATCTTTGAACTGAAGCCGATGCGCGCAGATGGCCGCGAGACCCTGCCAAAGAGAAGTCCGGTGGCAACGGCGAATCCCATGAGTCCCACCAGTGCCTCCAATGCAGCAACCACGTTGGCCGCCATGCCGTGAGGAGCGAGGTTTCCATACCCTACCGTCGTCAGAGTGTGTGCACTGAAAAAAAACGCGCTGTAGAACCGGTTGGAATAGTTCTGAGCATCGAGTCCCTGAATGGCATCGGGACCAATCGCGTAGTAGATGGATGCAAAGAGCGTGTTGACGAGCAGATAACTCGCAAAGATCAAAGCGAGAAACTTTGACCATCCGAGATTGATGACATAGAGATAAGGATGGACGTCTTTCCAGCGCGTTCTGCGGCGGCGGACATTGAAACTCCCGTCCTTGTTGATCGCGCGCCGCAGAACTCCGCCGACCTGCTGGGTGAAGCCCGGGTCGAAGGTCGGTTTGCTCACTTCAGAGTTTTTTCCAGACGATCGAGCGTCTGCATCGCGGGCATGACCGCCGCGACGCTGGATTTGGGTTCGCGGCCTTCCTGAATGGCGGAAATGAATTCCCGATCCTGCAGTTCAATACCGTCCATGGAGACATCGACCCTGGAAACATCGACCGGCTTATCTGCGCCATCGATCAGTTCGTCGTATCGTGCAATGTAGGTTCCGTTATCGCAAATGTATCGGAAGAACGTTCCCAGTGGGCCCTCATTGTTGAAGGACAACGCCAGTGTGCAGACGGCGCCCGACGGTACCTTCATTTGAATGCTCATGTCCATGGCAATGCCCAGGTTGGGATGAATCGGCCCCTGCATGGCATGAACCTCAGACGCAGTCTGTCCGGTCTGATGTTGAAATTGGTCCACAGTATGGCAAGCATGGTGCCAAAGCAGATGGTCCGTCCAACTCCGCGGTTTGCCCTCGGCGTTCATGTTGGTACGGCGGAAAAAGAAAGTTTGAACAACGAGATGCTGCAGCGTCAGTTCACCTTTCTGGATTCGATTGTGAATCCACTGATGACTGGGATTGAAACGCCGCGTGTGGCCGGCCATCGCCGTCTTTCCGGTTTCTTTCGCGACTTTCAGAATCATTTCCGCCTCGGCAAGCGAATCCGCAATCGGAATTTCCACCTGAACGTGTTTGCCGGCTCTCATGACTTTCACCGCCTGTGCTGCATGCATCTGTGTGGGTGAGGTGAGAATCGCGGCTTCAACACCGGGTTGCGCGAGGGCCTCGTCGAGATTGGTGGTCCAGTGAGGAATTCCATATTTCTTTGCAACCGCTTCGGTAGAATCGGGACTCCCTCCGGCAATCGTCACGACCTCGGCGCCCTTGATACGCGCGAGTCCATCAAGATGTTTCTTGGCAAATGCCCCCTGCCCAACCATGCAAATCTTCATGAATGTTTTCCTTTCCTACGAGAGCCATGATCCGCCAGCCGGTTATGATGCCAAACTTTGCCGAAGAAGGGAATTTGCGCTTCCTGCGGGAGGAATACTTGAAGGCCAGCGGACCGCACGGCGAGCCGCGTTCCCAGTTAGCGGCGGCAGTTCGTTAGCCACCGGCGTGAGCCGGTGGTACTGCAATAGATATGAATCAGAGTGCCGCAGGCACGGCAGATCTATAGATCACTGTTGCAGAATGTACTTGCACCCGAGGGAGTTGGCCCGGAGCAAAGATGATTGACTTCCGTAGTACAAGCGAGGAGAGCATCGGAATTGTCGATCTGTCGTGCCTACGGCACTTTGTATTTCATTTATTAATATTCCACCGGCTGACGCCGGTGGCTAACAGAGTGCCGCCGCTAACGCGGCTGGGAACGCGGCTGACCCTGCGGTCCTTGCGCGGCGCAGATTTTGAACTTCTGGCAGGCCGCTGGTCTGAACTGGAGTCGACCTGCCAAGGGGGAAAGAATTTCGAGTCTTTGATTCTCCGAAATCCCCCATGCCATGCGCCACAAATATTGTGCTGGCATCGGTGGGTTCAAACCGGCTTTCGTTTTTGTTTCCGGGCTTGCAACGCGGCGGGGGGAACCGCGTGCAACGCGGCTAATGAAATACGTATCCTACATACAGTCGGACGGTTGGCTCCATCCAGACGGTGGACCTGAGTTCGGCGAACAGCCCATTGTCCTTCATGGCTCCGACGATCAGGTTCATGCCGAATTCGGCGGACCAGTTGTCGGGGAATACGTTATTCGGCTGATCCGGAAATCCATTGAAGTTCCGTCTCGTCAGGTTAAACCCCACTCCGCCGCCGACGTATACGTTCATATGGCCTTTCTGCCCCACACCGGCAGATGGAATGAAAAATATTCCGTCACCGTTGGCGTTGACTATTTTGGTAACCTCTCCAAATTCGAATTCACCGCTGGGCCGGAACCAGAGCTGCTTGAAAATTGGTCCAAACTGGGCCTGGCCGCCAAACACGACAAGCTCGGGATCCAGCGCTATGCCAGCTCGAACTCCAACACGCGCCCTTCCAATCTCACTTTTCAGCATATCCGGGTTGTATGCAATCGGAGCGCAGATCGCCCGAGTCTGCTGAATGTCGGTGGCCTGGTAGACATCTCTGCCACCCTCGTGACCCAGTGTACCCTTCGCAGTGATCTGGCTTTGGCCGCCCTCTGTCAGCTTATCGAGGCCAGGGCCGGTAATTTCCAGACGACGTCCGGTTACTTCATCGACCAGGTAGTACGTCCCTGCTTTTGAACCCTTCATCAAGCACCCGGTGCGTGTATCCGCTTGGTTTTGAGCAAATGCGGTGTTAACGAATCCGATGGAGAGAATCAGTATCGAGTAACTAAAAAGCAGCCACCGTTTTCTCATGTGGTCCTCCTGGATTAGTATTTCGTTGGAACTCTGGAGTCATGATCGATGTCGAACGCAGTATCAGTTGTCACAGTTCAATTGCACGGAGCCATGAATTTGAAGAATAGATAAGATCGGGGCGGCGTGGCATAGGGCAGAATCGGTATTCCGCGGTCTGTGTTTGTTGTAGGAAATTTCCTGTTGTAGCAGGCCTTCAGGTGAATACCAGTACGGCTCAACAGCACCTGCAAATACATAAATCCAGGTATCCACTCACTACTTTACGATTGGGCCGCTGCGGAATGAGGTACCATTCCCCGCATGCGACCTTTGGAATATCGGGCTCCGATCGATCCGGGTACCGTGCGGCGTTTTGTCGTTCGCGTAATCATTGCCGTTGTCGTTCTCATTGCGTTGTTTCAGTCGATCTCGATTTATGTCGAAAAACTCTGGTTCGAAAGCGTGGGTTACGCGTCTGTTTACTGGTACCAGCTGCGCGCGCAGGGTGCGACATTTCTCGCGTTCGGAATTGGAACCGGAATTCTGCTCTGGCTGATCTTCCAGATCGTCATTCCGTCTGGACGAGTAGCCAGAGCGCAATTGATTCGCTTCGGCAACGAGCAGATTGCGATGCCCGCTCCGTCCTCGTTCCGGAAGTTGGCGTTGCCGGTTGCCGCGATCCTCGGGTTGCTGTTTGGGCTTGGATTCAGCTCGTACTGGGATACCTATGCGTTGTTTCTGAATCGGCCCAGCGCCGCAGGAGTTCTTGATCCCATCTTTCATCAACCGCTGTCGTTCTATTTCTTTACGCTTCCCGTGATCGAAGCGCTTGCCGGATGGTTTCTTACCGTCAGCATCATCGGCATGGTTGCTGCAATAATCACAGCGCTCACGGATGCGAGCGGCAAATTCAAGGGAGTATCGATCGGGCTGGGGATCCTGCTGTCGGCAATTGCAGTTGAAGTTTACGTTAGCCGGTTCTCCCTGATTCTCGAGACACACAAACTGATTACCGGGGTCGGATATGTCGAAGACCGCGTCATTCTTCCCGGGCTGTGGTTTGTGATTGCCGCGCTGGGAGTCGGCGCTGTCATTGCTTTTGTAAACGCTGCCAGCGGGAAACTCCGCAACCTGATTGGAGCGGTAGTCTTGCCGGTCATCACTTATGTCATCGCCGGAATGTTGATTCCCGGTTATGTCGCAACGTTTGTGGTCAAGCCCAATGAGTTTGTGAAGGAAACGCCGTATATCCGCAATCACGTGGAGTTCACCCGCCGTGCGTATGCGCTGGATCAAGTCGAGGAAATCGCGTTTGATCCGCGAACCACCGGCGCCACAATTGACACGGCCGGATATGCTCCGACAATCGAGAACATTCGAATGTGGGACTGGCGCGCTCTGCAATCAACGCTTCGCCAGCTTCAGGAAATCCGGCCATACTACGATTTTCGAGATGTGGATATCGACCGCTACACGATTGGCGGGAAGTCCCGCCTGATGATGCTCGCCGCCCGCGAACTGGACCGGAACAAGCTTCCATCCGGCGGTTGGATTTCGGAGCGCCTGGTTTACACACACGGTTATGGCGCTACGATGAATACGGCTACGGATTTCACCAAGGAGGGTTTGCCGGCGCTTATCGTTTCGAATATGCCCGTTCAGAGCACACAGCCGGAAATTCAGCTCAAACGTCCGGAAATCTATTTTGGCGAGATTACAAACTGGCCGGTATATGTAAAGACGAAACAAAAGGAATTCAACTACCCGGAGGGAGAGAAAGCCAGCTATACCGCATACGAAGGTACCGGCGGAATTCGCATGGGCTCGCTTTTCCGAAGGCTGTTATTGGCATGGACCGTGGACGATCTCCTGAAAGTTCCGTTCTCCGACGATATCACTGCCGACAGTGAATTGCTGATGAGGCGCAACATTCGTCAACGAACGGCCGAACTCGCGCCATTCCTGGCATTCGATGACGATCCGTACCTGGTGATCGGCAGCGACGGCGGCATGTACTGGATGATGGACGCGCTGATTTTGTCGAATCACTATCCGTATTCGGGTCATAAGGTTGTTGGAAATGATTTCGTGAACTATGCGCGCAACAGCGTCAAGGCTGTCGTGAATGCTTACGACGGTGCGGTTTCGTTTTATGTATTCGAGCCGGATGATCCCTGGATTCAGGCCTACCAGAAAATGTTTCCGGCATTGTTTAAGCCGGCATCGGAGATGCCCGAGATGCTGAAGAGCCATGTGCGGTATCCGGAGGTATTGTTCCAGGTCCAGGCTTCCATGTATTCGACATACCACGTCACAAATGAACAGGTGTTTTTCAACAAAGACGATGTCTGGACGATTGCGCAACAGAGCCGGTCTCAGGGCGGCCAGCGGACGACGAACGAGATCGAACCGATTTTCAATGTGATGCAGTTCCCCGGCGAAAAAAACGCCGAATTTGTGGGCATTCTCCCATTCACTCCCACAAACAAGAACAACATGATCGGCTGGATGGCCGCCCGTAGTGACGGCGAGAACTACGGAAAACTTCGCGCGTATCAGTTTCCCAAGTCGCGTTTTGTCGATGGCCCACTGAATGTCGAAGCCCGTATTGATCAGGATCCGCAGCTTTCCTCGCAACTCACATTGTGGAATCAACAGGGTTCCACCGTAATTCGCGGAGATCTTCTGGTGATTCCCCTCGAAAAAACTCTGCTTTACGCCGAACCGATTTATTTGCAGGCGGTCAGCAGTCCCATGCCGGAGCTTCGATTGGTGGTGCTGGTCACTCAGGACCGTCTGGCTTATGGCCCGCGATTCTCCGACGCACTGGCTTCACTGATTGCCGGACAGAGCAGCGTTGCAAGTGTCTCCACCACAACGGCCAACACTGAAAGCGCAACCGCACCGGCAGCGACCCCGAAGCAATTGATCGACCGGGCAAATCAGTCGTTGAATGACTATCGAAAACTGACGTCCGAAGGAAAAATGGGAGAGGCGGGAGCGAAGCTGGACGAATTGAAACGGCTGCTGGAGCAAATGGGCAAGTAACGGGAAATTCCGGGACCCACTGTAGGCGCGGTCTATGACCGCGCACGATCTGACAGCCACGAATTGTGCGCGGTCATAGACCGCGCCTACAGTGGGGCCCCGAAATTCCCGTTACATTCCCATT
>JBGPBY010000253.1:0-10182 GCA_041481485.1 Terriglobia bacterium | reverse complement strand
GGTCTATGAAGCTGTGAAGGAATTGGGGACAGAGAGCAATTTCCTTCATAAGCCGTTGTATATCAATTGGGTTTCTCAGGAAATTGCTCTCTGTCCCCAATTCCTTCACCGCTTCATAGACCGCGCCTACATTGGGCTGCCGTCGCAGATTTCAAACTGACCCATTACGCAATTGGTGGCCGAAAAGGATCGATTGTACCCGTGACTGTACCAGTCTTCCTTTATCAAAGGACTTCAGCCCAGGAGGGCGCTGCGGCGAAGGCTGCATGAATCAGTCCCACGTGCGAGTAAGTCTGCGGAAAGTTACCCCACATCCGCGTCAAGAAAGGATCGAAATCTTCGGATAGAAGTCCCAGAGGAGATAGCGCCCCGTGGATCCGGTCGAAAGCTTTTCGAGCCTCTTCACGTCGTCCCAATGCGGCGAGCGCTTCGATCAGCCAAAATGTGCAAATCACGAAGGCGACTGAGGGTTTACCGAAGCCATCATCCAGACTATATCGATGCAGCCAGCCGGACTTCATCAAGTCACGGTGGATGGCGTCAATCGTACTGGTGAGTCTCGGGTCTTCCGCTGAAAGAAAACGCAGTCGCACCATTTGCAGAAGGGAGGCATCCAGATCTTCTCCGCCGTAATGGCCCACAAAGCTGTTCCTGGCAGAACTCCAGGAATGTTGGGTGATTTCGGCACGAATTCGATCGGCCGCCTCGCGGAATTCGGCCGCGTGAGATGGATCGTACCGGTCTGTTATTAGAGCCATGCGATCTGCTGCGGCCCAGCACATCAGACTCGAGAATGTCTGCGGTTTCCATTCGGTACGATACTCCCAGATTCCGGCGTCCGGTACTCCTGCCAGCGAAATTGCTTTTCGCGCCAATCCCTCGATCAGCCGCAACGCGGCAGACGATCGTTCTGAGCTCATCCGCTCGTCCAAAAAGATTGGTGTAAGAGCCAGCACCATTTCTCCGTAAATGTCGTTTTGAGAATGCAGAGCCGCCGCATTGCCGATACGCACTGGCTGCTCTCCGTTATAACCAGGCCAATGATCAAGAATGGATTCTTCCAGATTTTGTGAGCCATCGACACGGTAGAGCGGTGCAAGGTTGAGTCCGCCGGCGCCCCCCGCGATGTTCAGCAAGTATTGGACAAACTGCTCTCGCTCTTCAAATTGTCCCAGAAGTCCAAAAGCGCTCAGTACGTAATAAGAATCGCGCAGCCAGCAGTAGCGATAGTCCCAGGTTCGCCCGCTTCCCGGCGACTCTGGAATGGATGTCGTCATCGAGGCAATGATTGCACCAGTGTCTTCAAAGCAATGCAACTTGAGTGTCAGCGCGGAGCGAATGACCTCCATCTGGAACTTTGGCGGAATATCACAACGTTTCACCCATCGTTGCCAGTAACGTGATGTCTCGTTCAGGAACCTGTCACACAACGGCGCAAGAGGTTCTTCGACAGGGATCCCCCAGCTCAACGCAAGGTAATGACGGCCTGTAAGGGTAAACGGCTGACCATTGAGATAGGAAAGAGGGAAGTCTGTAGTGAGCCGCAACTGGCTGCTGAATCCTTCGTACCGCACATGATGCGATCCGTGGACCACAGACGGTTGTCCGCTGGACCAGCCGAGTCTGGGTTTACATGTCACTGAGATGCGCGGAGTCCCTTCGATGGGCTCTACGATACGAATCAACTGGGTTGGACGAAAGGGCCGGCCGAATTGCAGGAAACGTGGAGCAAAATCGATGACGCGAAACGAACCTGTCGTATTGACGAAAGTGGTTTCCAGAATGTTGGTGTTTGGCAGGTAACGCTGCGTGCCGATTTCTGAATCAGCAGGGTGGATGCTGAAGTGGCCGCCGTTGCGGTCGTCCAGAAGAGTTGAAAATACAGGTTCCGAGTCGAACCGGGGAAGACAGCACCACACGATCTCTCCGCCCTTGTGCACCAGCGCAGAAAACTGGCAATTTCCAATCAATCCCAGATCTTCAAGTTGCATCTATCGCACCTTAGCACATGAACGTGTTCTAATAACTCTATGCCACGCATGGCCCAATTCATCTTGGCATTGATCGTGGGGCTGGCGCTTTTGACGTGGGCGGCATCCGGTATTGTTCACACTACGGCCCGAGAGTGGTTTGAACGCGATGTCCGTTCCCGCGCGCAATTGGTCCTTGTCGGTGCGAGTGAGTCGCTTGCGAATTCCTGGTATGGGGATCCAGCGGAAATTCAAAAGCGATTGACAGACTTGGCGAGTGACGAACCAGTCATTGGCGCAGCGGCGTGTGACGCCGACCTGAATCTGCGAGCAAGCACTCCGGGATTTCCGCAGGAATTTAGTTGTTCCGCTATTGGAGGCCGGGTTCGGACTTCAGACATCAATGGCTCCATCGTCTTTCAGGAGTGGAGTTACATCGCGCCACTTCCTACCGGCCGCGTCTACGTCAGCGCCATGCCAATTTCGAGTCAGGGCCAAGACATTGGCTTTGCAATTCTGGTCCACGATTTAACTTTTATCGATCGGCGAGAGGCAACGGCCAGGACCTTTCTCCTGATTGCCTCCGGATTTCTCGCCGTGATGGCTTTCGGCGTCCCGATGTTTGTCGCCAGGCGGGCACGTTATGGCTGGAGTCTGGAGCTTCGCAGCCTCTTGCGGGGCAGCGGAAAACAGAAACGGGAATTCCAGCCGATCCTGAGCGACCTGCGCGAACTGGTTGGCCGCATGGCCTACGAGCGCGAAGATGCTCCGGGACTGTGGACCGCAGAACGTCTGAAACAGACGCTTAACCGGCACCTCCATGGCGAGAAGGTCGTCATATTGGCGAATCGTGAACCATATATCCATCAGTTCACCGACGATGGCCGGATCGAAGTTCAACATCCAGCCAGTGGCCTTGTGACCGCGCTCGAACCGGTAATGCGCGCCTGCTCTGGAGTCTGGATCGCACATGGAAGCGGCACTGCCGACCGTGAAACCGTGGATCGCAAAGATCACGTTCAAGTCCCGCCCGGAGAAGAGTCGTACCATATTCGCCGCGTCTGGTTATCTGAGGAAGAACAGAGAGGATACTACTACGGCTTCTCGAACGAAGGGCTGTGGCCTCTTTGTCACGTAGCGCACACGCGGCCGACGTTCCGTGCGGAAGATTGGAGGCAGTATCGCAATGTTAATCAGAAGTTCGCGGATGCCGTCTGCACTGAGGTCGACTCCAGGGATCCGATTGTTCTGGTGCAGGATTACCATTTTGCCCTTGCTCCGGCAATGATTCGAAAACGCCTTCCTTCTGCAACCGTCATCGTTTTCTGGCATATCCCATGGCCAAATGCCGAAAACATGGGCATCTGCCCCTGGCGCAATGAATTGCTTGAAGGTTTGCTGGGAAGCAGCATTATCGGCTTTCACACACAACTGCACTGCAATAATTTCGTCGATTCTGTCGACCGGTATCTGGAAACCCGCATCGATCGCGAACACAACGCCGTCGTGATGCAGGGGCGCCGCACACTGATTCGCCCGTATCCCATCGAACTGGAATGGCCGGTCCGTTGGGTCGAAGTGGCTCCTGCCATTGAGGAGTGCCGGTCACAAGTGTGGCGCCAGTTGGGTCTGAAACCGAACGCACTGCTTGGTGTTGGAGTCGACCGCCTGGACTATACCAAAGGGATTGAGGAACGGTTTCTCGCTGTGGAAGTCATGCTGGAACGGTATCCGAAATTCCGGGGCCGATTCAGCTTCGTGCAACTGGCGGCGCCGAGCCGGACAAAGATCGGCCGATACCAGGAACTCAACGAAAAGGTGGAACAGCTGGCTGAGCGTATTAACAAAAGGTTTGGCAAAGGGGATTACCGTCCGATCATCCTGTTCCGGTCTCACCATGAGCCGCCGGAAGTATTTCGATTCCTGCGAGCAGCGGATCTCTGCTACGTGAGCAGCCTGCATGACGGAATGAATCTGGTTGCCAAGGAATTTGTAGCAGCGCGCACGGACCTCAAAGGTGTGCTTGTGCTGAGCGAGTTTACCGGCGCCGCGCGCGAACTCACAGAATCGCTGATCGTCAATCCCTACGATTTGGAAGCCAGCAGCGATGCGCTTGCCGCCGCATTGACGATGCCGGTCGAAGAGCAAAAGGATCGGATGCAATCCATGCGTTCACTCCTTGTTCAATTCAATGTTTATCGGTGGGCTGGAAAAATGCTGGTCGATGCTGCGCGTTTACGCAATCAGGAACGCGTATCGGGCCGATTGGCCGACCGATCGATTGCCAGCCCCGGCATTGGATGATGAAATACTTCCTGTCCCGAATGTCCCGGCCTGTGCTGACAATGTTGGCGCATCAGCGGCCACTGCTTGCGTTTGACTTCGACGGGACGCTTTCTCCCATTGTTGGGGATCCAGGTGCGGCCTCTGTGCCAAGGCACACGCGAAAACTACTCCGCCGGCTAGTGGCGCGGTTTCCGTGTGTCGTCATTTCAGGCCGCGACAGAGAAGGCGTTCTTCGCAAATTGGGAAAATTAAAGGTAGCGAGCGTTATCGGCAACCATGGTGCCGAAACGGCCCGGACGTCGAAGGCCTCTCGACGGCGAGTACAAGACTGGAAACGCAAACTTGAAGTTCAACTTCGAGGGGCACCCGGCCTCTGGATCGAAGATAAGGGCCTCTCCCTCTCCATTCATTACCGCCAGTCCTCGCATAAATCCAGGGCGCGCAGGCAGATTCTTGCGGCTACGGAAACACTGAAGGCTGTTCGTGTATTCGGGGGAAAAGATATTGTGAATGTCGTTGCGCGTGACGCTCCACACAAGGGAGAAGCATTAGCCGTCGAACGCGACAAACGCGGATGCAATTGGGTTTTGTATGTCGGCGATGACGAAAACGACGAGGATGCCTTCTCCCTGAACGGCAATATTGTCCCAGTCCGCATCGGCCGAAAACGCCGGAGTCATGCTCAATATTACCTGCGCAATCAGTCTGAAATTGACAAGCTGCTGGAGTTACTCATTCTCGAAGGGACGAATCACGCCGGGCCACTGGAGTCACGCGGGAAAAAGTAGAGCACTGGCCCGGAATATCTCCCGATCCTTATCAGGCGGCGCTGTCCATGCGTGTCGCCCAGGCATCCACTGGAAGAGTGAAAGAGAAGGAACTGCCCTTTCCAACCTCACTTTCCGCCCAGATCGTTCCACCATGAGCCTCGACAATAGCTTTGGCAATGGACAGTCCCAATCCGCTCCCTCCGGTGCTCCCAGTCCGATGTGCCTGCCAGAAGCGATCAAAGACCTTTGGCAGATCTTCCAGTGGAATACCGGCTCCTGTATCGGAAACCGACACAGTGACGGTGTTCGCCTGATGGCGGACGGAAACCCTAATCGTTCCATCTTCGGGAGTAAATTTGACTGCGTTCCCCATCAAGTTGGAAATCACCTGACCAATTCGGCGAGCATCGATCGAGACTCGCGGAAGTGGGGATGGCAAGTCGACTTCAAGAGTTTGCCGCTTCGCCTGGGCCTGAACCCTTGCGCCTTCAACAGCGGTCATCACCAGAGCTGCCATGTCGTTGGAGTCCTTCTCTATTGAAACGGTGCCACTTTGAATTTTGGCGAAATCCAGGAGGTCCGCAATGAGAGACAGCATCTGTTGGACCGCTCGGAGAATTCTACGGGTAAAGTCGTCAAGTTTGGCTGAATCCAACGGCTCGCTATGGCGAAGAGTTTCTGTAGTCAGAGAAATTGTGGTCAGGGGATTTTTTAGGTCATGAGCGACAATCGCAAGCACTTCGTCTCGAACACCGATGGCACGTTGTATGTCATCAAACAGGCGCGCGTTTTCGATCGAAAGCGCCGTGCGGCGAGCCATCTCTTCGGCCAGATGCACATCCTCAGGCCCGTACTGGCGATTGGAAGTAGACGAAATCATGGATATCACGCCCATGAGCTTTCCCCGCGCCAGGAGTGGAACAGCCACGACCGATTTCAGGTTGGCGGCTTGAAGAGCCTTAAGGTGTGCTTCATTTTGAGAAAACGATGCAAGCATCCGTGGAGTATCGTGCTGGAGCAAGACCGGACGCCTGTGCTCGACGACAGACCGAATCAGATGCGATGGATTCCGATCCATCGAAATTTCCATCAGCAAATCGCAAACTTTCGCCAGGGATTGGTCCCGGCCTGCAACCTTGAGGCGCCTGATGCTGCCATTGTCTTCGAAAACATCCACGATACAAAGATCCGCGAATTCGCGGACAGCCAGGTCGGCGATACGCGTCAGTGTGCTCCTGTAGTCCAACGTCGAAGTAAGAATCTCTCCCATTTCTGCAAGAAACCGCTGCTCGTTTTCGATACGCTTGCGCTCGGTGATATCGAGCATGGTTCCGAGCATTCGGGAGGGTTCTCCATTTTCGTTACGTGCAAAAACTTTCCCTCGGCTCAGGACCCAAATCCAGCCGCCGGAACTGGTCGAAACACGGTACTCCGCCTGGCATTCCGTGAGGCGCCCTTCGAAATAGTCGGTCAATGTCTGCTGGACGCGGGGCCAGTCATCGGGATGCACGCTCGAAATCCACGACTCTACGTCATGAGTTACATCTTCCTGACGGAACCCCCGCATTTCAGCCCATCGCGGGTTATAGATGACCTTCCCACTCGGAATGTCCCAATCCCATGCTCCAAGGTCCGCTCCACGAAGGGCGAGTTCAAAACGTTCCTGCGATTCGCGGATTTCCGCCTGAGCCCGGCGGGCTTCGGAAGTTGCAATCTGAGACTCTTCCAGCGCACGCCTTGTCCGAATTTCTTCTGCTTCCGACTGCCTTGCGGCCTTCCATGTCACATGAAGCAGGCAAGTGACCAGCATGACAACAAACAAGGCGATCGGGACATGCTCGTCGTACCAGCCTGCGATCCAACCTGCTGCTCCCAATAGAACCAGCGCCGAAGCCAGCAGACAAAAGATCATTGAAAGCGCACCTCTGCGCCCTTTGAAAGGGGCATTTGTTAGCACCATTGAATGTCACACCGGCTCATGGAATCAACGCGCACAGCTCGGCAATCGTGCACATCCAAATAACGGTGCAACGGAAATGCCAAATTGAAGTATGAAAAGCTACCTGAAACAACAGGGCAAACGCCGGTCGCCGACGTACATCCTTAATTAGAGGGATAACGTCGAGGAGAATCAATGGCACACCCCGGATGACAATTTTCTTTGGAATTGTGTCTTTCACTCAGAACAGGAATTCAGGATGACTCCCGGCACGCGGATCCTCGTCGCCGATGACGATCCCGATCTGCTCCAGAGTGTGGCCGCCGCACTCCGGCAGGCAGGGGCGGAGGTGGTGTGCGCCGAAAGTGGCGCCGGATTGATTACGAAGATGGCTGACGAAGGACCGTTCGCGCTCGTCGTTGCCGACATATCAATGCCGTGGATGAGCGGGCTGCATGCGATGCACTCGGCGCGCTTCGCAGGGCTCTCAACGCCGATCCTTGTGATGACGGCATTGAACGATCCGCAAATAGACGAGCAGGTTCGAGCGCTTGGACGGGATGCTCTCCTTCTGCGCAAGCCGTTCGTCCTCGAAGATTTCGTGCAGGCGGTGGAGAGGCTCGTAGGATCCGGCTAACCGAACAAGGAGCGCGATCACGTATGAGCAACACGGTCGATACGGTACAGGTTTTTCCTCCGGCATTGGTGCCCATCATCCGGGAGCGCTGCGTTTCGAGTGGACGGGTCGTCGCTGAGGCATCCGACACAGTTCTGGAGCACCTGCTTACAACCGTGTTTTTTGCCGGACTCGAAACTCACGAAGGTGAACGCGCGCCGGTGAGGGTCGTGTTCGTCGGTCGGAGCCAGGTCGATCTCATCCTGCCTACAGGTCAGGAAGCGGGCGCGATCCCGATCTATGCATGGAAGACACTCCGCTTCCTCTCCATGCGGCCATTTGCCGTGCCGGAACTGGTCAAGCTCGCCGTTGCGACCACCGACGAGCGCGTGTACATCGCCGTACGTCTTCTCGACGATGGAAGCCTCGGCGTCGCCGGACTTGCTCGCGAAGGAATCGGGCTTGACGACGATCCGTTCCTCAAGCTCGTCGCCGTGCATCCGGGAGGACTATCCGTTCGTAGCGGACGCGACCGGCTCTCCGAATACGAACGGGGAACGATCCTGACCGGAGGAAAGAACGACGTCGTCGAACCTAAACCAGTGCGAACGTCTCTCGAAGAGGCAGCGCGCAGTGCGGGTCTTGACGATGAGACGATCCCGGAATATCTCAAGGCCGTTCGCGCGCTCGTGAGCGAAATGGTCGCCCACGGTCGAGGCGGGATCCTCGTGATCCATTCCAGCGAGCTGCCCGAACTTGGCGAGTCGGCTCCATATCGGATGGTGGCCGGCTCATCGCTTGCTTCTTTGTTGAGACTCTCGAAAATCATCAGCCATTCAGCGGACCACACAGAGTCACGAACGGCAGAGCATCTGACATTTGGGCAGGTCCTCCGCAGCGCGTTCATCAGCGAATCCGAACGGATGATCGAAGAAGTGGGCGCTTTGACCGCGATTGACGGCGCAACCTTGCTGAACCGGGAGCTGGCGCTCGTCGCATTCGGCGCGATCCTGCCGGTGGCGGAGCAGTCCGAGGTTCGCGATGCGAAAACCGGACTGCCGGCTGACCTTGGGAGCCGAGGGACGCGGCATCGTGCGAGTGCCGTCTGTGCCAGCCGCAATCCGGGGAGCGTCGTGTTCGTAGCGTCCGCAGACGGCGGGGTGACGTGCCTGCTGCGCAGCCCCAACGATGATCACGTGACGATGTGGCTTATGGGCGTGCATACGTAAGGTCAGTAATTCAGAGGAGAGACTCGAAATTATTGTGCATTCCGAGTCTGCCGCTGAACTGACCACACGGCATGGAGTTGCGCGGCTGTAGGGGCGGTCTATGACCGCCCGCGATTTCAAAACCTGAGAAAATGTGGGCGGTCATAGACCGCCCCTACAGCCGGAAGCGCATTCATTCACATCTCCTATGTCCGCGACTACAGCTTGGAATATGGAGCACTAAGGTACACTTTCAGACCTGCCGTACACGTCGACGAACAAACGAAACTGCTTTATTTCACTTAGACAAATGGTAAACGGAACCGAAACGAATTCTCCGGCATTTGAAAAAATCCCATCCTCGTAGCCGCCGTGGAACGGAACATTCAAGCTTCCACCGGTTCCAACAATGAGCCTTCCTGCGCCGCCATCCGGCCGTACGACGGCAGACGAAAGTGGAAGCACATTGCCATTGCTGAGTTCGGTGACGCGGATGTCCAGTGATGAAACCGGCGGAGCCCCGCTATTGAACACCAGTAAGGCATCGAAGAGAAACATCCCATTCCTGGCACACACCGATGGATCCGTGGGCGCAGTTTGAAAGTTTGAAGCAGTCAAGCTCACCAGATTGTTGATCTGCTTGATCGGATTCATCGTTCGCGGATCAGGATAGAATACATGATAGATGACTTCTTCCCCTGGAGTTTCGTTGGTGGTATCCCGCAGATTCTGAGGTAGCCAGCGGATTTTGAAAGGTTCACCAACGACATTCATCGGGAATTCGTCCAGGGGCCTATGAAAGAATGGCACCCATGCCCAGCCCTGGGCCGCCAGCAGAAGGCCGCCGCCATTCGCAACAAATATGCGAATCGCTTCAATTTCCTGAGCCGTGAAATCCGCCTTGGCATGTCCGATAATCAACACGGCATCCGAGGGTAACTGCGATAGTGTCAGCGGCGCCGCAACCGGATCAAACGAGTAGCCGGGGAACAGATTGCGCATCGTTTCGATGTGGTCGGGTCCGATCCCCTCGTCATGACCCGTGGAGTACAGCACCTTGTGTTTGCCGGATTGGTCCAGCCATTGCAGGACGTTGCCAACGAATTGCGTGTTATCGAGCAAAGGCAGACCGCCCGTGGTCAATATCGATTCATGGCCGATCGCCAGTACTCGACCTTTTGCATAAGGGCGCGCCATGACGTAATGGGTTGGCTGGGGAAAAGTATCCTGGTCGCCCGTCGCGATAATCTGCCACTCGTCCGACCAGCCGCTAATGCCTGAAGGGAAGCCTTCACCGCCAATCTGGTGGATGCCCTGAACAAGAGGCCCAAACACATCTGCGGGAGCCACCGGTTCGTTCAGGAACGGAGCAAAATTGATTTGATTGCCGCAG
>JBGPBY010000252.1:0-10259 GCA_041481485.1 Terriglobia bacterium | reverse complement strand
GGGAGAGGGATTTCTTGATCACCCGTCCTTTACACCTTCATAGACCGCCCTGTTGACTACCGTACATTTGTACGGTATAACGGAATCCTCGGTGCATTCATGCGTCCAGGAACTCTTCGCGCCCAGCTGGAAACGGTGCTCGGCAAGCGGGCCCCGTCATTTACGGATCTCGATCAGCGTGTGTACGAACACGTGGCGACGGGAATTCCTGCGCTCGATGCCTCCACCGGCGGGTTGCCGCGCGGCGGCATCATCGAGATTGCCGGACCGCTCTCTTCGGGACGAACCAGCCTGGCTTTCTCCATTCTTGCAGCGGCCAGCAATCGTGGAGAAGCCTGCGCACTCATTGATGGCATGGATGCCTTCGATCCAGCGTCGGGCGCCGCAGCCGGCATCGATCTGCGGCGTCTGCTCTGGATTCGCTGCCACAATCTCGACCAAACCCTGCGCAGCATGGATCTGCTGTTGCAGGGCGGCGGTTTCGGCCTGGTCGCCGCGGATCTGAGCGATCTGCCGCAGCAAGCCGTTCGCAGCGTGCCGCTGGCCGCGTGGTTCCGCCTGCAGCGCGTGATTGAAAACACGCCGTCGAGCCTGCTCGTCATCGCACGCGAAAGCGTCGCCAAATCCGCAGCCACTCTCGTGCTGCAAACTTCCGCACATCCGGCGCACGGCCACGCCCACTGGAGCGGGCCGGATTCCGGACCGTCTCACGGGCTGCTGCTGGCCTCGCAGAATCTGAATATCGAAGTGATCCGTTCCCGCATTTCCAACAATACGAAGTTCCGTCATGTATGCGTCCATCCATACTCCTGACTTCCCTTCTTCGCATGCGGCGGTCCTCGATTGCGCCAGCGCCTTTTCTCCGCGCCTGGAAGATACGGCGGACAATACCGTCGTTCTCGATCTCGATGGACTGGAACGGTTGTTCGGTTCAACCACAGTCATTGCCGAACAACTGAAACGGCAATTACTGAATCTGGGATTCACCGCCAATATCGCCATCGCCGCGAATCCCGACGCCGCGGTGTGTGCCTCGCGCGGGTTTACCGGCATCACCATTATTGAAACTTCCACAGAAGCCCGGCGATTGAAGGACCTTCCTGTCCATCTTCTTCCCGATGCGGAGGCGGAACCGGAAGCCCTGGACACGCTGCGCCGCTGGGGCATTCACACCTTCGGCGATCTGGCGCGGCTTCCCGTGAAATCGCTCTCGTCGCGTCTCGGGCAGTATGGCGTGCGTCTTCATCGTCTGGCCCGCGGCTGCGCCATGCGTCCGTTGAAACCGCATATGCCCTCGCTTCATTTCGAAGAATCCGTGGATCTCGATGACGCGATCGTTCTGCTGGAACCGCTGACGTTCGTCATCAATCGGTTGACCGACACGTTGTTTCACCGGCTGCAGTTTCGCGGTCTCGCCGCACTGGAAATGCATCTTCAATTAAAACGCGAGCGGCCGCACGAACCATTTTCGCTCTCACTGCGCTTACCGATGCCGGCGCAAAACCCGCGCATCGTGGCGCGGCTGTTTGCGCTCGAACTCGATGCGCATCCACCGGAAGCGCCGGTCATCGGCATTCGTCTGGAAGCGACGCCGTCGAAACCACGCGTGATCCAGAATGGTTTGTTCGTGCCGCTCTATCCTGAACCGGAAAAACTGGAACTCACTCTGGCGCGCATCGCAGCAATTGTCGGACGCGGCAATATCGGCTCGCCGGAACTTCACGACACGCATGCCCGCGGCCGCTTTCTCATGACGCGCATGAAGTACTGGAAGAATCTCAAAGCTCCAGTCACTCCGGAGCAGAATGCACAAACCACCATTGCGCTACGCCTGCTGCGTCCGGCAGCGGAGGCGACGGTTCGATTGCAGAATGGGATTCCCGTGTGGATGGCTTTCGGGCTTGCGCACGGTCCCATCACAACCGCCAGCGGACCATGGACGAGTTCGGGAGACTGGTGGAATTCCCAATCGTGGACGCGCCAGGAATGGGATGTCGAGCTGCGATCGGCCGTTCTGCGCATCTATCAGAATATGGCCACCGGGCGCTGGTATGCCGAAGGGATCTACGATTGAAATACATCGAGCTTCATGCGGCTTCCGCATTCAGTTTTCTCCGTGGCGCTTCCAATCCGGAAAATCTCATTGCCGTCTGCCATGACTTCGGCATGCCTGCCATGGCGCTCGTCGATCGCGATGGAGTTTATGGCTCCGCGCGATTTCATCATGCCGCAAAGAAAACCAAAGTCACGGCTCACGTGGGCGCCGAATATTCGATGGCCGGCGAATCCGGCGCTGTCCTTCCATTGCTGGCCGAAACGCGCGAGGGATACCGGAATTTATGCCGCCTGATCACACAGATGCACATGGAAGCGCCGGCAATCGATTTGACACCATATGCAAAAGGACTCGTCTGCCTCACCGGGGGCGGCCACGGGCCTCTGACGCAGGCGATCCGGCGCGGCGGCATCTATGGCGGCCATGAAGGAATGAAGGAAGGGCGCAAGGCCGCCGAGCATCTGGTCCAAATCTTCGGACGCGATCATGTCTATGTGGAGCTGCAGCGGCACTTCGACCGTGAAGAAGAAGCGATCAATCAGTGCGCGGTGGAAATCGCACGTTCGCTGCATCTTCCTCTGGTGGCCACCAATGGCGTTCAATACGCGCAGCCATCCGAGCGCGAAATTCTCGATGTCTTTACCTGTATCCGCAATCATCGGACGCTCGACACCGCCGGACGCCTGCTTGCGCGAAATGCCGAGCGCCATCTGAAAACTCCGGATGAAATGACGCGCATCTTTTCGGATTTGCCCGAAGCCATCGCCAACACGGTGGAACTGTCGTCCCGGCTGCAGTTCACGCTGGAGGATCTGGGATACCAATTCCCGCGTTATCCGGTGGATGACGGAGAAACCATGATTTCGTTTCTCCGCAAACGCGTGGATGAAGGCGCGCGCCGCGCCTATCGTCCGTACACGGAAAAACATCGGAAACAAATCGCGCGCGAGCTTTCACTGATCGAGAAACTCGCGCTGGAAGGTTATTTCCTGATCGTGTGGGACATCGTCGAGTTCTGCCGCCGGAACCATATTCTGGTGCAGGGCCGCGGCTCGGCGGCAAACAGCGCGGTGTGTTACGTGCTTGGGATTACGGCTGTGGATCCGATCGGAATGGATCTGCTGTTCGAGCGCTTTCTTTCCGAAGAGCGCGGCGAATGGCCCGATATCGATCTGGATCTGCCCAGCGGCGATCAGCGTGAGCGCGCCATCCAATATGTCTATCAGCGCTACGGATCGCGCGGCGCCGCGATGACCGCCAATGTCATTACCTATCGTGGACGATCGGCGTCGCGCGAAGTGGGCAAGGTACTGGGATTTGATGCACCGGATTTGGATCGTCTTTCAAAACTTGCCGGCCGCTGGGAATATCAGGACGCCTCCGATACGCTGGCCGCAACATTCGCTCAAAGCGGTTTCGACATTGCGCAGCCGCGCATCCGGAAATTTCTGGACCTTTGCATGGGAATCCAGGATCTGCCACGCCATCTCGGACAACATTCCGGCGGCATGATCGTGTGCCAGGGACAGCTGGATTCGGTCGTGCCGCTGGAGCCTGCAACCATGCCGGGACGCACTGTCGTGCAATGGGACAAAGATGACTGCGCCGACATGAAAATTATCAAAGTCGATCTGCTGGGACTGGGAATGATGGCGGTGCTCGAAGACACGATTCAGCTCATTCACGATCATCACGGCGAAGACGTCGACCTGGCGCACCTGCCGCAGGATGATCAGGAAACCTACAAAGTCATTCGCAAAGCAGACACCGTTGGAATGTTTCAGATCGAAAGCCGCGCACAGATGTCGTGCCTGCCGCGCATGCAGCCCGATCATTTCTATGATCTCGTGGTGCAGGTCGCCATTATTCGTCCCGGCCCCATTGTCGGGAAAATGGTGCACCCGTATTTGAAGCGGCGGCAAAAGCGCGAAGGCGTGTCCTATCCGCATTCCATGCTGCAACCCGTGCTGGAACGCACGCTGGGAGTTCCGCTGTTTCAGGAACAGCTGCTGCGCATGGCTATGATTGCCGCGGGATTCAGCGGCGGCGAAGCCGAAGAACTGCGGCGCGCCTTCGGTTTCAAACGCGCGGAACGCCGCATGAAGGAAATTGAAACCCGATTGCGCAGCGGCATGAATGCCAACGGCATTGTCGGCAGCGCACAGGACGAAATCGTCCACTCGATCACGTCGTTCGCACTGTATGGATTCCCCGAGTCTCACGCCGCGAGCTTTGCGTTGCTTGCCTATGCCAGCGCGTATCTCAAATGCCATTACCTGGCGGCGTTCACTGCCGCCATACTCAACAATCAGCCGATGGGATTTTACAGTCCGGCCACGCTGGTCAAGGATGCCCAGCGTCACGGATTGAAGGTGCGTCCCATCGATGTGACGCGTTCCGATTGGCCGTGCACTCTGGAAAGCGATGATGCCGGCATCACGGTGCGGATGGGGCTGTGTTATGTCCGTGGGCTGCGAAAAGCCGCCGGCACCGCTCTCGTTGAAGCCCGCCATGCCGGGCCATTCACGTCCATTGAAGATCTGGCACGCCGCGTTCGCGAGCTGCAGAAAAGCGAACTGGTGGTGCTGGCGGAAATCGGTGCACTGAATTTTCTGGATGCCTCGGATCCGACTCATCGCCGCGATGCGCTCTGGCAGGTGGAACGTGCATCGCGGCGCACGGGACCGCTGCTGGAAGAATCCGGAGTCGATGAAAGAGAGGGCGATTCTCCGCTGGATGTCATGACTTCGGAAGAACGGCTGATCGCCGATTTCAATAACACCGGCATGACGGTGGGTCCGCATCCCATGGCGTATTGCCGCGATGCGATGAAACAGCGCGGCGTAGTGCGCGCCGCGGATCTTGCCGGTATTCCCAACGGACGTATCGTGAGAATTGCCGGATGCGTGATTACACGGCAGCGTCCGGGGACTGCCAAAGGGTTTGTCTTTCTCAGTCTTGAAGATGAAACCGGAATCGCCAATGCCATCGTCACGCCGGATGTGTTTGAGAAGAACCGGACCGTCATCGTTCAGTCGCAGTTTCTCTTTGTCGAGGGACGAATCCAGAACATCGACAACGTGATTCATGTGAAGGCCGCGCGCATGCAGCAGATTGCGGTTCCCCATCCCGCCCCTCCGGCAAGGAATTTTCACTGACCCCAATGTAGGGGCGGTCTATGACCGCCCACAATTTTCAGGGATGCAATCCCGCAGATTGTGGGCGGTCATAGACCGCCCCTACATTGGGGATCGCATTCCTTTACAGAATCGTAACGACACAGTCTCTATGAACGTACAATCTAGCGACAATGAGAATATCGATCCTGATCATGCTGGCCGGACTTCTGGTGGGACAAGGCGATGGTCGGGGCAACCTTTTCGTATGGCAAAGCTCCGGTCAAGGGGGAGGCATTGAGGGTAGCGTCACCTTCTTTGCCGTCTACGCGAACAGCGCCTTGGCGGTGAAATGTGCGTGTCGTGGACTTCGGGATCGATCACATGCAATCCGACTAATTCGGGGACTGGGGATATTCAGTCTTTTTCGCTGAGCGCAGGCAACTATGAGCTGCGCAGTTATGTTCGAGGCTGCAATGGCAACTGCGGCGGACTGGGGGAGCCGGAATTCGAATGCCGACAGAATCTCTCGTTGAAGTCCGGGGAAACGCTCTATATTCGCAGAGACCCATCGAGTACTTCGTGCACCCTAACATCTACTCCGACGAGTCTTCAGGTTCTGGGCGCCGCGAACCTGTCGGGACGTATTCTGCATTCGGATGGAACGCCGGCTGTCGCAGTACGGATTGGTGCAATCCGACGGCAAGATGTAAACGGCCCTATAATCCCCTTCAAGGGCACACAATCAGACATCGACGGTCAATTTCTCCTCGAAAACGTACCGGAGGGTGATTACTACCTTGCGGTGTTCGAGAAGAACCAAAAGACGTTTTATCCAGGAGTGACCGCTCAAGCCACCGCCGCAGTGATTAGCGTTAGAAGTGGTCAGGGCACAGGCCGCTACGATTTCTCAATCCCTGCTCGCTAAGACTCCCTGCTAAAATGCAGACTCCATGGCAAAGGAAGTCGTGCTGTCGATTGTCGTTCCGGTTTTCAATGAAGAGAAAACCGTGCGCTCTGTCATTGACCGGCTGCTTTCAGAAATCCCGGTCGAGCTTGAATTGGTCGTCGTCAACGACGGCTCGACCGACAGAACTCCGGCGATCATCGACGAATATGCCGCGAAGGATCCCCGGATTCGTGTCATTCACAAAACCAATGGCGGTAAAACGTCAGCTTTGAAAGAAGGCTTTCCGCACACCAACGGAAACATCGTCATCATCCAGGATGCCGATCTGGAATACGATCCCTCCGAAATCATTCACGTCATCCAGCCGATTCTCGATGGCCATGCCGACGTCGTCTACGGTTCACGCTTCATGGTACGACGGGCGGCGCGCGTCCTGTACTTCTACCACTACCTGGCGAACAACGTGTTGACGATGCTCTCCAATATGCTGACGAACCTCAACATGTCGGACGTGGAAACCGGCTATAAGGCATTTCGCGGCGAGATCATCCGCAACATGACCATCACGTCCAGCGGATTTGGAATCGAAATCGAAGTAACGGCCAAGATTGCCAAGACCGATGCGGTCTTCTATGAAGTACCAATCAGCTACTACGGCCGAACGTACACGGAGGGGAAAAAGATCGGGACGAAGGACGGACTGCTTGCGCTCTGGTACATTTTCCGATTCAATCTCTTCTGCAGTCTGAATCAGTCCTTTCGCGTGATTCCTAAATCCCAGGCAGCCCGGAACAGGCAATTCTCAAAGGAGCCGGTCGATCTCCGGTAATTTATGACTGAGCCGCCGAATCACGAAGGGTTTTCCAGCTGGCGCGTGGCGTTGAACGCCGGTCAGCTCACCCCAGGACAAATTGAAGTTCTGCAGGACATGGTAGCCAACGGTGAAGCAGAGACCCTTGAAGCCGCCGCCGTCATGCTGGACTGGCAGGACAGCGTGATCCAGCCTCCCGAACACCTCTGGGGGTTTTAACTTACTTGGGATTCCTTGAAGCAATTCGTTCCCCACTGTAGGGGCGGGCGGACCGCCCGCAATCTGGAAGAAGCATTCCTCAATATCGCGGGCGGTCATAGACCGCCCCTACAGTCGGAATCGCCTAACCGCGTCATTCGGTAATCTGTTGATCGAAGCAAGCAACTTTCACATCGGACAACAGGCCGCCTGACAGCTCAGATTTGTCTGCCGCCTGAGAACCGCGTTATTAACTGCCCTTTTCCGACGTTTTGCCGGAGAGAATCCAGAGGTCCGGATCCAGGCGCACTTTTTTGGGCTTTTCCGTAAGCTCGATTTCCACTGAAGTTTTTGGGCCACGAGCCACGACCGAAGTGTGTCCCAGGCGGTTACCGGAGAATTCGGCAACCACAGGAAGCAGCATGATCCAGTCTTCCGGAGCATTCTCCTGGATCAGTGTTCCCCTCAGCACGACTTTGCCATCCGACTTCGTTTCGATTTTGTAATCGAGATGATAGTCGGGAATGGAGGATTGATAAATCCATTCCGAGAGAAACCAGTCGAGATTACGAATTCCGTATTGCCGGCTCAAAGGCGAGCGCGCAAAGTGTTCGGACGCCACCTGCATGAACGACTCCGTTGTTGCCCAGCCATTTTGATTACGCTGGACGAAATCCCGCATCATGTCGAAGAATTCCCGATCATTTTTGGTAGCCGGATCCGACAGCAGGTAGTGCAGCATGCGAAGAACGAGGGCTCCTTTACTGTAAATCAGCTCGTATGCTCCTTCGGAAAGCCTGCCTTCAAGCCGGGATCCGAGCACCAGCGGTCCCACCTGATAGAGCTTCTCTTTACCAATTCCAGTTTCGGTCTGAACATTCATTTGCAGGTTCTTTCTCATTTCCATGATGAGCGCATCGGCATCCTTCGGCTTCATTCGCAAGCCCGTGTACAGGACTCCGGAGTATTCTGCGAATCCTTCACTCAGCCATTGATCGCGATATGATCGCCAGCCAACAATGTTTCCCCACCACTGGTGCGACATTTCATGGTCCGTGAATGCGATGTTGCGCGGCGACTCCACAGCCATACCCGTGCCGGTAACCGGCAACAAGAGAAGTGTCGGGAAACCCTGACCAAAATCTGCAGGAAAAAACGCCGCTCCCAATCGGCCATAGGGATAGACGCCAAAGAGATTGCGGAAGTATCGGATCGAATTATCCATTTCCTGAAGTATGAATTTCTCATCCACCTGAAGGACGTCGCTGGGTACGGAATAGTATTCGAGCGGAGTCTTCCGGCCTTCGATATCCGATATGGCGTCGTGACGCTGAAAACGGCCGTAGACAAACGTACTCAGGGCAATCGGTTCGGTGGTTGCCCATTCAGTAATCCATTCGTCCGCGCCCTCACGAACCGGACCTTCCTTTATGCGTTGACCAATCGAGGCTACACGATCGTGCTTGTCGTGATGAAAGGTCACGTCAAATTGAGTTCGGCTCAGGTATCCGTACCGTGGATACCACGTCTCCGTCGATCGCGGATAGTGAAAATTGCTCTTCCAGTCCACGAGCGTGCCTTTTCCTTCGAGCTTAAGCGATATTGATTTCTTTTGTCCCCGAGTCAGAGGCGCCGGAAGAATAATGGAGAATCCGGACTCCCATTCGTCCTGAATCACAGGAAGCATCGTCCCGTCGCTGGTTTGCGCGGCAGTGACGCGCATTCCCTTGTTTCTTCGTTCATTGCCCAGTTCCGACAAGCCCTCGTTTAACTTCATGGGAATCACGCTGACGTTATCAGCAAGCGCGGACAATTCCAGATCCATCTGTAAACGGAGGTTATTTCCTGCATCTCGCAGGTCCACGTCCATGCGGTAGAGCGGAACGGATACCAGATTGAAGGAATCCGAAAAGGCCGACATACCTCGTGCATAGTCCTGGTCGTCATAAAAGGCCGTCCAGATATCAATACCGGAGGTTTGCCCTTGATATTTAAACAGAATTCCCTTTTCTCCGCCGTTGATTCCGAAAACGCTGTCCAGAGTTCGAGTCTGATGGTCGATAAGAGCACTGAATCGCCCTCGATTTCCACCCTCGAACTCCGCGAAGAAGACACCCGGATTGTCGTGGTTGTAAATGGCCGACATCAGCCGGCCGCTGAGATTCAGCCCGGTTTCCTTCAGCATTCTCGGTTCAACTCGGGACACAAATTCCTGAGCCGTTGCAGGCGGAGCATCACCGGAAGGTTGCGATGACAACTCTCGGTAGGTCTCGTCCGAAAAATACAGGATTGCCGTGGTGAAAGTCGCCTGTACCGAAGTGTCCTTCAGGAAACGTTTGATGTTGTCCCGTTCGAAGATGCTTGTCGGCTCACTTTGAAGCTGGCCCTGCCCGCTGAACATGGCGCCGTAAACACTTCCGGCAACGGGTTCCTGGAAGTAGAAATTTCCCGTAAATACCATCTGAAGCCGGTCACGTTGAAGCCTCAGATTCTCCACATGGACGGATTGTCCACTGAGCTTGAATGTTTTCAGCTGCTGATACGTTTCCAGAGGCGGCAGCGAAACGGGACGATCCTCGCCTCGAGTCGCAGTGCCAAGTCCAACCATGAAGACAATAGCTGCATAGATCCTGAAGTGTCGCAAACTGGCCTCCCTGCCTGAGTTTTAGACAATGGATAGCATGGGGACATCAGCGATACACGAAATGGATCAGTAGCCTGCCTGTTTTTCCACGATGTTCAACAGCGGTGCTCCGCTACGGAAACGCGAAAGGTTGTCGAGGAAACATTCCAGTGCCGGAGTCAGGAACCCGTTGACGCGATCGGCGGTGTGAGGCGACAGGAGAACGTTCGGCATTTTCCAGAGTGGGTGATCGTGCGGGAGTGGTTCGTTGTCAAAAACGTCCAGCGCGGCGCCGCGAATCGTGCCGGATTGCAGGGCCTGAACCATAGCGGCCTGGTCAATGACCGGTCCGCGTCCGACATTCATGATCACGGCAGACGGCTTCATGACAGCGATCTCCGGGGCACCGATCAATCGTCGAGTTTCGGCAGTAAGTGGAGTCGAAACCAAAATGTAGTCACTTGCGGCCATCAACTCCCGAAGTTGATGCTGCGCGTATCCGGCATCGATGGAAGGATCGGACTCGAGAAGCGCGCTCTTCCGCC
>JBGPBY010000251.1:0-10301 GCA_041481485.1 Terriglobia bacterium | reverse complement strand
CCCCTCTCCTCACTTGCAACTGTCCGTTGTTTGTTGTCCGTTGATTAATGGCCCTGGTGACATTTCCGAATGACCCAATGGGTCAATTTCCGGATTTACTGTTTGGGACGCGGGCGGCGAGAGCAGAAGGAACCCAGCCCGGACCGCGATTTGACCCATTGGGTCATTCGGAAATGTCACCAGGGCCATTAATCAACGGACAACAAAACAACGGACAGTTGCAAGTGAGGACTCTCTCCGCCCCAGTTGGGAGAGGCAATTCTTTTTTGTGGTAATCTTGCCGAAAATTCCGAGGGCTTGGTTCATGACCGCACTTCTTTTGATTCTCGCGCTTTTTGGGCAAGGCATCCCGATATCTCAGGCGCAGAGCGGCGTCATTACGGGAACCTTGAAGGCGGATACAGGAAAGCCAGCTGCCGGCGTCCGCGTGTCGGTGCTGGCCGTCCCTGAAAAAGCCGACGATATCCGCTACGCCACAGCGATGACAAGTCAGGGCGAGACCGATAACGATGGATATTTCCGGCTGGAAAACACTGCCGGGGAGCTACGACCTGCGGATCGAAGCGTTCGAGCATTTCACGTTGTATGGAACCGTGGTCATCGCGGATGAAGATAAACACGTCGACTTCAAAATCCGCAGCAACCTGGCGCCGCCCAGCGAACAATGAGGAAGGGGAATTCGATTGATCTGTCGCCGCTACGCGGCTGAGACAAAAACGTCGCGAGACGGCATCCTTATTGAGCCGCAGAGCGGCGACAGGCCCCTTAGCCACCGGCGTCAGCCGGTGGATTCCAGCGCGAGCCTTCAACTTCAAATATCAAATCGCCGGATAGCGGCAAATCCGGCTTATTGCGATGCCTGAGCCGTTTGGGCCAATCCCGCATTCTTGAGAATATTGGCCAATGCGGATTCACTAAAACCAAACTGATGCGAGGCGATTTTTCCATCCGGTCCGATCAAAACAAACGTTGGGAAAACGGTAACTCCGTAAGCCGCCGGAATTCCCGATTCCGTTCCCAGCACTACGGGATACGGCAACGGTTTGGTTTTCAGGAATTTTTCAACGGTATCGCGGCTTTCATCGACGTCAACGCCTAAAATCAAAAAGCCCGCGTTTTTGTAGTCCGCATAAAGCTTGTCCGTTGTCGGCATGCTTCGAATGCAGGGGCCACACCAGGTTTCCCAGAAATCCAGCAATACGGTTTTCCCCTTCAGCGAATCGAGACTGAAAGCTTTCCCATCCATGCTGACCACTTTAAACGTTGGCGCGTCCTTGCCGGTAAGATCGACGCGTCCGGCAATCTGTGCCGGCTGCTCCTTGGCGTCCGGTGGCGGAACAAACGCAAACAATGTGGCGGGCACCGGCTGATCGACTTTCAGAGAGCGAACCACCTGCTTCAGTTTCGCCTGATATTCGACTGGCGCTGCCCCGGCTGCGGGCGCCACTTTTACGGAATACGCAATCACTTCCTGAACGGCGAGAAGCAGTTTCTTGTCGATCCATGTGCTCATGACGCCGTCGGAAAGCGTGCCTCCCATAGCAGCACCCACGGGAATCTTCACGCTGCTGGTAATCACCCAGCAATCGAAGTTCTGCCCATCGATACTGATGGATTCCGCTCGAACGGTCTTTGCGGTCTTCTGATCTTCAAAGAAACCCATCACATCGAGTACCGCCAGATTCGCGGCTACACCATCCGGCGCCTGCGCTGCCGTAATTTTCGAATAGAGTTTCGTCGCCGGACGATAAGTCCATGTCGACTCTCCATCGGACACCATGAGGTTTCCCGCCCCCAGTTCGAGTTCGACGCGGGCCTTGCCAGGATTCTGCACCGCGACGTTCTGCTTGCCGACAGCGGTTTGCACCGGAATTTTTCTTCCGCCGGAATTGACCTCGGTCACGGGCTTACCGTCGAGCGTAACTTCTCCGGTTATTTCTGAGACATACTGAATGCTCTTGCGATTTTTGGCCGCATCCTGGACCTGTTTGCGAAGAGTTGCCGCATCGGGAAGTTCCTGGACCGCGAGCGTGAGCAGAACCACGACCGGTAGGGTGATTAGCCGCATATGGAATTTGTCTCCTCGTTCAAGGAAATGGTCGCTTTGCGGCCATCTTCTCACAGGAGAGATGCAGGCATCTAAACAAATTTCCGCCCCGGCCCACTGTAGGCGCGGTCCATGAGCGGAGCGAATGCAAGCCCGCGGGCGCAGCCATCAAGAAGTTTCCGCGCACAGTTTTTCAGATTGGGGTTCATCGAATTGGGAATCAATAGACGATAGATTGTGCGCGGTCATAGACCGCGCCTACAGTGGACCGCCGCACCTGAAACTGCCGAAAGGGACGCGAATTCACGGCAACGCCGATTCTTAACTTATAGATTTTGCCTAACGTTCGTATAATGCCGGAAACGTCATTTAGGGGGTGAGGGTCGCTTATGAAGGCAAAAACGGCTGCCGCATTGTGTGGACTGCTCCTGACACTAGTGGTCACCGCTCAAACTCCCGAGCGCGTCGATCTCACCGCCATTGAAAAAATCAAGGCTGAGGCCAATCGTCAGTCTCAGTTGATGGAAGTCGCGCGGAATATCACCACGGTATCCGGCCCACGCATCACCAATTCACCCAATGTGCGGGCCGCCGGTGAATACGCGCGCAAGAAGCTCGTGGAATGGAAACTGGACGACGTGCATCTGGAAACGTGGAACTTCGGGAATGGCTGGACCAGCGACAAGTTTTCATTGAAGGTCTCTTCCGATCCTCCAAATACAACCTACCTGGCATATTCGAAGCCCTGGACCCCCGGAACAAACGGCCCCGTTACGGCCGAAGCCGTCGACGCGATCATCCGTACCGAAGCCGATTTCACTCGGCTCAAAGGAAAGCTGCGCGGAAAATTCGCCATGAGCCTGGCCGGACCCGCTGCGCCGCCCCCGGCCAGCGCTCCAGCAGTGGTCAAACGATTCAACGACGAAGATCTGAAAAAACTTGCGGCAGGAACTGCCGCTCCTTCAACTCCGGCTTTAGCTCCAGCCGCAGCTACATCAGCTCCAGTGGCTCCCGCGGTTTCCCCGGCAGCTTCTGCGGCGCCCGCTCTACCTGCCACACCTTCCGCTGCTTCAGACAGCACGACACCGGCGCCTGGACAGGAAGCCGGCTTCTTTGCCTGGGTGGAAAATGCGCTGTCGGCCCCCGTTGCCCAGCCAACCAATGCGGCGCCACGGCCCGCGGCAAACACGCCCACCACACAATCAATTACTCGCGAGCGCGTGACGAAGTTTTATTTCGATGAAGGTGTTGCTGCGATGATCGAGCCCGGCCAATATCGCGATGGCGCAACGTTCGCCGTCACGTTAACGGGAGAAGCGAACCCCTGGAAGACGGACCCGAAGATGCCCAAGGTTCCGCCGCAAATTGTGATATCTGGGGATCAGTATTACAAGATCATGCAATTGGTCACCAAGCCGTCGACAGTAATGCTCACCATCGATGCCAAAAACACCTATCACACCATGGATCCATTGGCCTTCAACGTCGTCGCGGACATCAAAGGAACAAACAAGGCAGACGAATTCGTGGAACTCGGCGCTCACCTCGATTCCTGGCACCTCGCCACCGGCGCAACCGACAATGGGGCCGGAGTTGCGGTGGTCATGGAAGCCATGCGGATATTGAAGGCCACCGGCCTCCCGATGCGGCGCACCGTACGGATGGGACTGTGGACGGGCGAGGAAGAAGGCATACTCGGTTCTCGAGCATTCGTTGACAAATATTTTTTCAACCGTCCAATAGCACAAACAAAAGCCGGACACGCGAAACTTTCGGCATACTTCAACGTCGATAACGGAACCGGCTTGATTCGCGGCGTGTATATGCAGGGGAATAAGGACATCACACCAATTTTTGAAGCGTGGATGGCGCCATTCAAGGCCATCGGCATGACAACGCTGGCGCCGATTAGCGTCGGCGGAACCGATCATCTGTCATTCGACAATATCGGATTGCCCGCGTTTCAATTCATTCAGGATCCCATTGAATACGACAACAAGACGCATCACACCAATCTGGATACTTTTGACCGGCTCATCAGCGACGACCTGATCAAGAATGCGCAGATTGTCGCCTCATTTGTTTACCTGGCAGCCAACCGCGATGAAATTCTGCCGCGCAAACCGTTGCCTTCAAATGTTCACCCGGCCGGATCTCCCGTACCATAAACCCATGCGAGAACTCGACGATGTCCGATAAAGATCTCATCCTTCAATTGCTGAAAACGGCGCAGAGCCGGCTCCGGCGCAACCGGATTCTTCACGACTCGGCCAAAGTTCTTGCGATCGCTTTGATCGTTCCTGTGGCCTTCAAGGCCATTGATCTCATTTCGCCGTTTCGCGGAATCACCGTCGCGATATTCCTAGGAGTATGGGCAGCGGCGACCGCAGCGTGGCTCATCTGGCATGCAAAAGGACACGATACGCTGGAAGGGACAGCCGCAAAGGTCGACAAGTCCACCAATGCATACGATCAGATCAAGACAGCATACTGGTTCATTCGAAACCCAAAAGAATCCCCATGGGTGGAAACGCAAATCAAACAAGCCGCTCAGAACGCTTCGTCGCTGCGCGTAAAATCCGTTTTCCCGAGCCGCATTCCCCGCACCGGCTTCATCGCCCTGGGACTGTTCATGCTTTTCGGCGTGCTCAACTTTCTGCCACTGTCATGGAACCCGAACTGGTTTCTATTGAAAGGCGCACCGCCATTTGCCCTGAATGACACTCAGAAGACTGAGTTGGATAAGGCGTTGGAATTGCTGAAAAAGGCCGAGGCGCTGAACCAGAATGACCTTGCCGAAAAGCTTGCCCAGATTGTCAAAGCGCTGCAAGACGGAGGGATGTCTCAGAAGCAACTGAGTCAGAGTCTTTCCGACTTGCAGCAGTCTCTCGCCGAAAGCAACCTCAATGCGGGACAGATCACAGATGCACTCGAACGGATTGCAAAGGCATTGGCGCCCTCCCCTTGGACCAAACCCGTCGCGGACGGGTTGTTTGTGCTGGATTTAAAGGATGCCGCAAAGGAAGTTCGCCGGATCGAAGAAAAGCTGGACAAGTCCTCCGAAGCCAACCTCAAGGAAATGGCGGAACGCTTTCAGGATGCATCCAATGTCGCAGGTAGTGAACTGAAGCAGCTCGCAGAACACATGGCGAATGCCGCCACCGCGATGAACCAGCGGGACACCAATGCCGGCCGTCAGGCGCTGGAACAAACGGCAAAGGAATTGGAACGCCTGCAGGCGGTTCTGGACAGTCAGCGGCTTCAGGCCGAAGCCAACGCACAATTGGATGCGCTGCAGGATTCCGTTGGCGGAACGCCGGGCGAAGTCGGCCAGGGCCAGGGACAGGGGCAAGGTCAGGGGCAAGGACAAGGTCAGGGGCAGGGACAAGGCGAGGGTCAGGGAGTCGGCCAGGGTGAGGGGCAAGGTGAAGGACAAGGAGAAGGTGAAGGTCAAGGAGAAGGTGAGGGGGATCAACCCGGCCGCGGTGGCGGTCGCGGCGGCAAGCAGGCTGGACTTTCAGGGCCATTCCCCATGCGCGGGGAGCCGACTGAACTCGAGGTTCAGTTCGACAAGCAGGAAGTCCCCGTAAAACCCACTCGCGGCAACCGTCCGGAAACCATCGAGGAAGCCAGCCAGCGTGAACGCTCGAAGCTGGATTATCGCAACGTTCCTTCGGAACTCAGCAAAACTCAAAGAGATTTACTTAACCAGGACTCCGTACCTTTGGATCAACAACAACTTCTCAAACAATATTTTCAAACCATTCGCCCATGAGATTTCTTGCCCTGACGGCAATGCAAAGCGCAACCCTGGCGCTGATCACCACAATCATCATCGTCGCTTTGTATTTTTTGAAACATCGGCGCCGCCGGCTGGTGATTTCATCGGCGCTGCTCTGGAAGCGCGTTCTGGCAAATCGGATTGAAAATTCCCTGTTTGAAAAGCTTCGGCGGCTTCTGTCGATCCTGATCGCAGTGGTCATCGGCCTGCTGATCGCGTTGTCGATCGCGCGTCCCGAAATCGACTGGCTGACCGGAAAGACCCACAAGACCATCATCGTCATGGACACTTCTTCGACGCTGCAGGCGCGGATGAGCGACGGACGGTCGCGCTGGCAACATGCGATCGACGCCGCTAAGGAAATCGTGGACCGGGGATCGGTACGCAACCAGATCCGAATCGTGGACACTGCCGGCCAGTACGATACTGCATACACTACAGACCACAAGGCACTGCGGCGCCAGCTTGATGCGATGCATCCGGTGAATTCCGCAACCCGTTTCCCACGGATGGAAACGCCGGCGCAGACGAGTGAAGATGCGCCCGAAATTTATCTCGTCACAGACGGCGTTTCGCCGCTCGCCGTTCCCGCCGGCGTCACGACGATTTCGGAATTCCAGTCGGCAGCGAACGTGGGGATCACCGCATTTGAAGTTCGCGCTGCACCGTCGGCCGTTCTGGCATACGAGGCTTATCTTGAGGTTACCAACTTCGGGAAAACGCCCCGCGACGTTGAAATCACCATCAGCGGCGCCGGACAGCAGCGCGACACCAAAATGGTGAACATCGATGCCGGCAAAAGCTTCAGAGAGTCGATGAATATTTCAAAATTCGATGGCGGCGGCGTGCGCGCTTCCCTCCGCTCGGATGGCGATGCGTTCTCTCCCGACGATGTCGCTTATGCCTATCTGCCGGTAAAGCGCCGCGCCAAAGTGCAGCTTGTCACGTCGGGCAATAAATTTCTCGAGTCGGTATTGAAACTGGATTCTCTGGTCGACCTTTCCGTAACGACTCCAGCGGCGTACACCGGAACCGGAGATTACGAGGCTTTTGTGTTCGACAGTTTTGCTCCGCCGCAGCAACCACCGCGCCCGGCACTGATCATCGGAGCGCAAAGTGCATCATGGCTTCCGAAGTCCATGGGTTCCGTACTGAAACCGGCGTTTGAATCCCGCCTTGAAAACCATCCCGTGATGAAGCACGTTTTGCTGAACGACGTGTCGGTCGATGCCGCAGTTCGGGTCGATCCTGCAAATCTGACCGTACTGGCAAAGTCCGGTTCGGAAATTCCTCTCATTGTGGCTTCGGAACGGCCGCAGTGGATCATGCTGACCTTCAATCTGAACTCTTCGGATTTCCAGTATCACGCCGGATTCCCCGTTTTTGTCGATAATGCGATGTCCTGGTTTGGACGAGATCGACTGGCACTGCGCCGATCGCCCGGAGATGTCGATATCCCAATCACAGGCGCTCAGGTTCGAACCACCGATGGACGATCGCTTCCGGTTCGCGACAGCATTGACGGCACCTCGTTCGATGCGCCGGAGCCCGGCCTTTACGTTGCAAGCCGCGGCGATATGAGCCAGTACGTCGCCGTGAATCTTACCAACCGGCAGTATTCCGATATCAACAACTCGCACGTGCAGAACAGCAAAGGATCGCAGGCATCTGTGCCGCTGTTGCGGCGCGAACTCTGGTTCTACATGCTGGCCATGGCAATGGTACTGATTGCCGCGGAATGGTTCACTTACCACAGAAGGATCACGTTGTGACTAGCGACGTTGTGACGCGCCTCACTTTTGAAAACTACTGGCCGCTGCTGTTCCTCTTGATAGTTCCGTACCTTTGGTGGGTTCGGCGGAAATCCTCTGTGGATCTTGTGCGCACGCAATTGACGCTGTCCACCGCCATACGAACGGCGATCGTATGCCTGCTCGTACTCGCGCTGATGCAGCCGACGCTATACAGAGCCAGCAACTATATCTCGGTCGTGTATCTGCTGGACGTTTCTCAAAGCGTGGCGCCTCGCGCCATCCAGAAAGCCATCGACTGGATTCAGAAAACGAATGCGTCGGGCAGTCCGGACCAGTCGGAATTTGTGGCGTTTGGCTCGAATACGATGGAGTTCTCCAGGGTCGAAGATCTCAAAAAGGTCAAGGTATCGAATCAGGAGACGCCCGGGGCACTGAATCAGAGCAAATCCGATTTGACCGCTGCGCTGGATGCGGCGATGCGCAACTTTGCGCCGAATCATCTCAAACGCGTTGTGCTTTTATCCGACGGCAACGAAAACAGCGGAAATGTATCGACCATTCTTCCGCACCTTCAGCGCGAGAATGCCCACGTCTTTACGGTTCCGCTGGAGGCGCGCGTGAATCGCGACGCCTGGGTTGAGGCCGTTCTCTCACCGCCTTCGGTTACCACGGATGAGCAGTTTCCGGTTGAAGTCCACGTCTACAGTCAGTTCGACACCACCGCCGAGGTGGCTTTGAAAAAAGGCGATGAGGTTCTGTCAACCCGTTCGGTGCACCTGAATGAAGGTATCAATCGCTTCGCATTCGACACCAGAGTCAGCGACAAATCCGGTTCGGTCGTGCTCACGGCTTCGGTGAAGGCAGCTGGGGATTCCTTTGAAGCCAACAACGCATTTCGGCAGCCTGTGATCGTAAAGAACAAGCCTCGCATTCTTTACGTCGAAGGACACACGCCGAGCACGCAGTATCTGAAAAAAGCGCTGGATCAGGAGGGATTGATCGCCGACGTGGGCGGTGTCGATAAACTGCCTTCGACGGCGGCGGAATTGGATCAATACGAAGCAATAATCCTCAGCGATGTCGATCCGAAATCGATGTCTCCCCTGCAAATGCAGTCTGTGGAATCCTATGTCAAGGATCTCGGCGGTGGTTTCATCATGATTGCCGGAGAAAACACCTACGGCAAGGACGGCTACTCCAACTCGCCGATCGAGAAAATTCTGCCGGTCACTTTTGAAACGAAGAAGCGGCCGCCAACCATCGCGATGGTTGCGGTCGTCGACGTTTCCGGAAGTATGAGTGGAGGCCAGCTGACGATCGCCAAAGAAGCGGCCCGTGCACCGCTGAAAGCGCTGAGGAACTCCGACCGGTTTGGGACGCTGTCGTTCAATACCGGATACAGCTGGGTGGCGCCGCTGCAGCCGGCCGGAAATCGCGATGCCATCAGCGCTCAGATTGAAACCATGTATGCCGGCGGCGGAACGAACATTTATGTTGGACTCAATGCGGCCTACGAAGCGCTGAAAGATGCGCCGGACGATGTGAAAACGGTGTTGCTGCTGAGCGACGGCATCACGCAAACCGCAGATTTCCAGGGACTGATGGCCAACATGCTCAAGTCGGGTATCAATGTCAGTTCCATTTCGGTCGGCCAGCGCTCCAATCGGGAACTTATGGCGGATATCGCGATGTGGGGAAAAGGCCGAGCCTACTACATCGATTCATACGAGCGCGTGCCTCAGATATTCATCAAGGAAACCGAACTCGCCCTCGGAAAAACGCTCCAGGAACAGCCATTTCTTCCGATCCTGAAAAAACCGGTTGAAGCTTTCAAAGGGCTCGATTTCACGACTGCACCGCGCTTGCTGGGGTTTGTGGTCACCAAGCCGAAACCCACTGCGGAAATGCTGCTCACCGAATCCTGGACCGACGATCCCCTGCTCGCCCGATGGCAATACGGTCTGGGGAAGTCGGTGATCTTCACATCCGATGCGAAAGCGCGCTGGGCCACGGAATGGCTGCCATGGAGCGGCTATCCCAAATTCTGGGCTCAACTCATTCGCGAAACGATGCGCCGCCCTGGCGACGAATATTTCGATTTCAAAGTGGCGCGCGACGGCGACTCTGCGCTCGTGTCATTGAACACTGTGGATAAGGAAGGACATTTCCGAAACGAACTGCAACCGCAGTTGCGCGTCATCGGACCGGACCAGAAGCCAACCACTGTGAACTTCCCCCAGGTGGGACCCGGTGCGTATGAGTCCCGTATTCGCATGGAGAAAGACGGCAGCTACGTGTTCCGTGCGGCGGTAGGGGCGGCGCCCGGCCTGGAAACGGCGCCGGGAGCCGGAGTGACCACACGATCGCTGGAGTATTCGTACCCGGCCGAATATCACTTTTATCCGCCAGACACTCAGAAACTGCGATTGATCAGCACCGTCACGGGCGGGAAATTCGATCCAAAGGGCGAAGAGATCTTCAGCACCAACGGAGAGAGCCGGGAGTATCCCATTGCGCTGTGGTCATGGCTGTCCGCCGCGGTTCTGGTCCTGTTCATCGGCGACATTCTGCTTCGCAGAGTTCGATTGTTTGAAGCGGCCGAGCCTTCCTGACATGCGGGGGGAAATTCCGGGACGGGCCCCGCAATTTTGTGTCGAGCGAAAAGCAAGTAAACAAAAATATGGGGCCCGCCCCGCAATTACCCCCCGGCTAGTTGTCT
>JBGPBY010000250.1:0-10324 GCA_041481485.1 Terriglobia bacterium | reverse complement strand
GACAATTGAGAATTGACCATTGACCATTTCTTCCCCGGGCAGGAATTGTATGGTTTCAAAAGTTCGAGTTTCCAAAATTCGCTCATTGAAAGATCTGCCGAAGGTCCTCGTGGGCAAAAAAGTCGTTCTTGCCAACGGGTGCTTCGATATTCTGCATGTCGGGCACGTGCGATATCTGGAAGCCGCGCGAAGATTCGGGGACGCTTTGGTTGTCGCGATCAACAGCGACCGTTCGGTTCGAGGGCTCAAGGGGCCGGGCCGCCCGATCCTGAATGAAGGTGAACGGGCCGATCTTGTTTCCGCCCTGAGGTGTGTGGACCATGTATTGGTGTTTGACGAGCCCGACGTGTCCGGGATAATCGATACGCTGCGGCCTGCGGTCCACGCCAAAGGCTCGGACTACAGTGAAGATACGGTGCCGGAGCGAGAAAAGGTCAGGGCATATGGCGGACAGGTTCGAATTGCCGGAGACCCGAAGGATCACTCCACAAGGGATGTCATTCGTAAAATCGCAGGCTTCCGTGAAGAGAAGAAATCGTGACGAAAAACCAGATTAATCGCTTCCTGCTTGTAAAGTTTGGCTCGCTTGGCGACATCATCCATTGCCTGCCATCGGTGTCACAACTGCGGGCTGCATTCCCAAACGCCGAAATCGACTGGCTGATCGAACGCAAAAACAAAATTGCGGTTGAAATGAGCGGGCTTAACGTCAAACTCATTCCAATCGATACCTATCAGTGGAGAAACAGTCCGGGAATCGGCAGCGCCAAGGAAATTGGTGAGTTTGTCTGGGCGCTGCGAACGGATGGATACGATTGTGCGATCGACTTTCAGGGTTTGCTCAAGTCGGCATTCTTCGCCTATCTCTCGGGCGCCCCAATTCGAATCGGCTGGGAGAGAGACTTTTTGCGAGAATCCGTCAGCCGGATCTTTTATACCGAGGTGGTCAAACCGAAACGCGTTCACATCATCGATCAGCAGATGGAATTGCTGCGTCCGATTGGAATCGAACCCGACTGGTACACCGAGGTTCCCCTGCATGCCTCCCCCAATGCACGTAAGTCCGTCGAAGCCAAGCTGAAGGGTCTGCACGACTATGTGGTGATCAATCCCGGAGGAAACTGGGTAACCAAATGCTGGCACCCCGAACGATATGGCGAACTGGCGGGCCGGCTCGTCGCCGACGGGCTGCCGGTCGCGGTCACCTGGGGGCCCGGCGAGGAAAGTCTGGTTCGGACGTTGTTGAAAGTTGGCGGGAGCGGAATTCACCAGGTTTCCACGAATCTGGATGAACTCGTGGCGTTGTGTGAGGGTGCGAAGCTGTTTATCGGCGGCGATACCGGGCCCATGCACTTCGCAGCGGCAGTAGGCACGCCGATCGTTTCGATTTTCGGACCAACAAGTAGCGATCGCAATGGACCGTTTCGACGCGAGGACATTGTCGTCGAGAGGAGGCTATCCTGCCGTCCCTGTTATGAACGCGAAAGATGCCCGCTGGAACACTGGGAATGCATTGTCGATATCACGGTCGATCAGGTCTATGAAGCCTGCCGAAAGCGCCTGGCAATGGACACTCTGACGGCGTAGCGACGGATCCGTGATTCAACGACTGCGGGTGCCTCTGGGGTTTGTAATCGCCGCGATTGTCCTTTGGGTTGCTTCGCCAAATGGTGCAACCATTCTGGCGGGACTTCCAATAGCGCTTTCCGGAGCGGCTCTGCGCGCAATGGCCGCGGGAGTGATCCGCAAAGATTCCAGACTGGCAACTTCGGGACCCTATGCCTGGACTCGAAACCCCCTATATTTCGGAAGTTTTCTGATGTCCATTGGATTTGCAGTCATGAGCGCCAACTGGATCGCCGCCTGCGCTCTGATGTTGCCCTCCATTCTCATTTATCCCAAAGTCATCCAAAGCGAGGAAGGTCATCTCCGGCGGCTTTTCCCAGAGGAATTCCGCGAATATTGCGCAAGAGTTCCCCGATTTGTACCGGCCTTTCATCGCTTCGAACGGTCCTTTTCCTTCAGTCAATACCTTGCCAACCGGGAATACAACACGGCTCTTGGTTTCACGGCCACGCTGGCAGTTTTCATCGTCAAATGGCGGTTGATTTAGTGTACATCGGCACTTATACTCTCCTCGTGGACTTTTCGGAGTGGGCGTCTCGCCCACTTTTTTGTTGTTATGGGTATGGGAATCGATCGGGACCGAATCAGGCAGATCGTTGCCGAGGCTGTCGAAGGTCAGGGTTATGAACTTGTTGACCTTGAGCTTAGGGGCGCCGGCAACAGTTCGGTTATTCGAATATTTATCGATAAACCGGACGGGATATCCCATCAGGATTGCGGTTTGGTCAGCGAGCAAGTGGGCACGGTTCTCGATGTAGAGGACGTGATTCCATACAGATACACCCTGGAAGTTTCCTCACCAGGTCTGGATCGCAAGCTAGTCAGGGAATCGGACTACACTCGCTTTGAAGGCAGGCTGGCCAAGATTCAGACTCGAATCCCGCTCCAACATCAAAAAGTTTTCAAGGGAAGACTTAAAGGTCTGCGAGATGGACGTGTCGTCCTTGAAGGTCCGCAGGGCAACCTGCAGGAGATTCCAATGGACGTCATACAGGAGGCCCGGCTCGAATTCAAATGGCCGGAACCGAAGGAGTAAGCGGGATGTCGAATCTGTTGTTTCAGACGATTGACCAAATCAGCCGTGAGAAAGGGATCGATCCTCAGATCGTGGTCCAGGCGATCGAGGATGCGATCGTCGTCGCATCCCGAAAGTACTTCAAATCCAACGAAGAGTTGCGCGGCCGCATCAATCCGGAGACAGGGGATATTGATGTGCTGGCCATACGCAAGGTTGTCGAAGAAGTCACCAACCCGGTGCGCGAAATTTCACTTGATGAAGCGCGGCTTACCAAACCGGACGCCAGGATGGACGAAGATATTGAATTTCTGAAGCCAACCGTGGGACTCGGCCGCATCGCGGCGCAAATGGCCAAGCAGGTCATTTTCCAGAAGGTGCGCGAAGCGGAACGGGAAAGCGTGTTCTCCGAGTATCACAAGCACGTCGGTGAGATCGTGAATTGCGTCGTGAAACGCTTTGAAACCGGCGACATCATTGTCGAGCTCGGAAAAACCGAAGGGAAACTGGGAAAGCGCGATCAATCCAGACTTGAGAACTTCTCGGTAGGCGACCGGATCCGTGTGGTGATTGTCAAAGTCGACAAGACTGCAAAAGGACCTCAGGTCATGGTTTCGCGAACGGAGCCGAGTCTGGTTCAGCATCTGTTCCAGACGGAAGTCCCGGAAATTTACGACGGCACCGTGCAGATTCGCAGCATTGCGCGCGAAGCGGGGGAACGGACCAAGATTGCCGTCACCTCAAGGGAAAAGGATGTCGATCCGGTGGGTGCCTGCGTCGGGATGAAGGGCACTCGCGTTCAGTCGATTATCCGGGAACTTCGCGGCGAGAAAATCGACATCATTCAGTGGAATGACGACACCGTGGCGTTTGCGACAAACGCCATCAGTCCTGCCAAGGTGAGCCGTGTGTCGATTATCGATCACACTGATAAAATCATGGAGATGGTGGTGGAGGACAGCCAGCTGTCTTTGGCCATCGGCAAGAAGGGACAGAATGTCCGTCTGGCCTCCAAACTTATCGGCTGGCGGATCGATATCAAGAGCGAAGAAGAGAAACGCGCGGAGATCGAGAGTCAGATCGATCGCATGCAGGAGCAGGTTCCGACGCCGCTGGATACGATTCCGGGACTGACGGCATCTTTGTTGCAGAAGCTTCAAGCCAGCGGAATCGAAACAGTGGAACAGTTATCGAATCTTGCCCCCGAAGATTTGGAGAACATTTCCGGAATCGGATCGAAGACCGTTGAGAAAATCAGCGATGCGCTGTCGGAATACTATGCTCAGCTTCCGTCATATCAGGACGATATGGAAAGATTGGCGGCAGAGCATATGTTTTCGAAAGATGACTCATCCTCTTCGGATTCCCGCGTTGAGGGTTCCGAAGAAACGGTGAATTCCGAACTAGCTGCACGGCCGGAAGCTGTTGCAAAGCCGGAAGCTATTGCAAAGAAAGATGCGGAGACCGTCGAAGAGCCTGAAGCAAAGGCCGAAGCGGCTGTCCCCGAAGAGTAAAAAACAGAGGACCACGAATGCCAAAACTTCGAGTTTACAACCTGGCACGCGAATTGAATCTCGATAATGCCGAGATCATCCGCGAACTCCAGCACATGGGAGTGCCGGTTACTTCACATTCCAACACGGTGGACGACCGCCAGGCCGAACTTCTGCGCAGGAAACTCGGCCCGGTCAAACCTGATGTCATCAAGATATCGGCACCCGTGGAAGCGAAGCCCGAGGTGGAACCGGAAGTTCCTGCCGCCGCGGAAATGAAGGCAGCTCCGCCGGAAATCAAGGAAGCTCCTCCCGTCGAACCGAAGATCGAAGCGCGGCCGGAGCCCAAAATTGAGGCGAAGCCTGAGCCCGCGATTCCAGTCACAATTCATGCAGTTCCACCGGAAATCAAACCTGCTCCGGCAGCACCGCCTCCGGTGAAGGAAGTCGCGCTGACGCCGCCTGTGACGACAACTCCACCTCCGCGGCCCGTGGCGTCCCCACCGGCTCCGGCAGTTCCGGTGACTCCACCGCCAACGCCAAGACCCGCACCGAGAGGCGTGCAGTTTGTCGAGCCAAAACAACATGTCAGTCCGATCGTGAATCTTCCAGTGGAACGCAAAACTCCACCGCCACCCAAGGTGGAACCGCCACACGAAGAGCGGAAGACCATGCAGCAAATTGTTCAGGAAAGGCTGCGCCAGCAGAATCGCCTGCCGCCAGCCGCTCCGCCGCGGCGGCCCGGAGACCGGCCTGCGCCCCCGCGCACATCGCCTGCTGGACAACCGCCCAGGCCCGCGCCTCGGCCGGATTACTCCAATCGCGGTGTGATGACTCCGCCTGCGGCCGGACAACGGCCAGGCGCTCGTCCAACCGGTGCCACACCTCCTCCTGTCGAACAGCGGCGGCACGCCCCGGTTGATCGCAGCCAGAGGTATGAACGCCATGCCGAACGGAAGCTCGATACTCCGACTGCAAGGCCTCAGCCCAAAGTGGAAGCGCCCCGCGAGTTTCGCAAGGTCACGCTCACGGAAGGGCTGACGGTTGGCGACCTCGCAGTGAAACTCGACGTCAAGTCCCGGGACATGATCAAGAAGCTGATGGAGCGCGGTGTCTTCGCTGCAATCAACCAGACGCTGGACAAGGAAATGGCCTCGGAGATCTGCAAGGATTTCAATGCGGAAGCCGAATTCGTGACGTTTGAGGAAAGCGCCATGCTGGACGCCGTGGAAGTCAGTACCTCGGAGAATCTGGTATCCCGCGCTCCGGTGGTCACGATCATGGGCCACGTCGATCACGGGAAAACGTCGCTCCTCGATGCGATACGTAAAACGAAAGTCACCGAGCAGGAACACGGTGGAATCACTCAGCACATCGGCGCTTACCAGGTGACTGCAAAAGATCGCAAAATCACGTTCCTCGACACACCGGGTCACGAAGCGTTCACGTTGATGCGTGCGCGCGGCGCACGGGTCACCGATATCGTCGTTCTTGTGGTCGCCGCCGATGACGGAGTCATGCCCCAGACCATTGAATCCATCTCACACACCAAAGCGGGAAAAGTTCCGATGGTCGTTGCCATCAACAAAATCGACAAGCCTGGAGTCAATGTTGAACGTGTCAAGCGGGAGCTTGCCGATCGCGGACTGCTTGCCGAAGACTGGGGCGGCGATCAGGTAATGGTCGAAGTTTCTGCACGCACCGGCCAGAATCTCGATCTGCTTCTCGAGATGATTCTCCTGGTCGCCGACATTCAAACTCTGAAAGCCGATCCAGGCCTGCCCGCAATGGGGACCATTCTCGAGGCCAAGATCGATCGCGGGCGCGGCAACGTCGCCACAGTGCTGGTACAGAACGGAACCCTTAAAGTCGGCGACAACTTCATTGCCGGCGCTGTCTACGGCAAGGTTCGCGCGATGTTCAACGAACACAGCGAAGCGGTAAAAGAGGCCGGACCGTCAACTCCAGTCGAAGTGCTGGGATTGCAGGGACTCCCATTGGCTGGAGACACGTTCCAATGCGTTGCCGACGACAATAAAGCCCGGCAAATGGCCCAGTTCCGGCAGGACAAACTGCGTGACATCACGCTGGCAAAAACCTCGCGGCTGACCCTGGATCAGCTGCACAAGCAGCTGGCAGAAGGCGAAATCAAGGAAGTGCCTTTGGTTTTGAAATGCGACGTGCAGGGTTCTCAGGAAGCGCTGAGCGAAATGCTGGTCAAGCTGAGCACTGACAAGGTCAAAGTTCGCATCCTGCATTCCAGTGTTGGCGCCATCACAGAAACAGACGTGCTTCTGGCGGCAGCTTCAAACGCCGTCATCATCGGCTTTAACGTAAGACCCGAACGAAAAGCCTCGGAGCTGGCAAACCGTGAGAAAGTCGACATTCGCCTCCACACGATCATTTACAACGTCGTCGATGAAATCAAAGGCGCCATGCTCGGCGTACTCGACCCGGTCTTCAGAGAAACCTATCTGGGCACCGCGGATGTTCGAAACACGTTCCGGCTGCCGAAGATTGGCATGATTGCCGGTTGCTACATCACTGAAGGGAAGATCACACGCAACGCCGAAATCCGGTTGCTGCGCGACAATGTGGTGATATTCGAAGGCAAGATTGCTTCGCTCAAGCGGTTCAAGGACGACGCTTCGGAAGTGCAAAAGGGTTACGAATGCGGCATCGGCATCCACAACTATAACGACATCAAGATCGGTGATACGATCGAAGCGTTCTTCATGGAAAGCGTGAAGGCCACGGCTTCGTAAGTGAGAGAGTGCCGACCGTCATTGCACTGCTGACCCTCGACATTCACATTCCCGATGCCCATTCGCTTAAAGACAAGCGGATGGTCATTCGCAAACTGAAAGACCGGCTGCGCTCGAACTTCAATGTTTCGGTTTCGGAAACCGAACATCAGGAATTGTGGCAGCGCTCCTTGCTCAGCGTGGTCACCGTTGGCGCTGAAGACAACGCCGTGAGGCAAACTCTGGAACATGCATTGAATGACGCGGAACGGTCCGCTCCGGAATGCATGATCCAGGGGAATATCGAGATTATTTGATATGCAGGGCCGCAGAGTCGATCGCATCGAAGAACAGCTTCGGATCGAAATCAGCGAAATCATCGAACGTGAAATCCAGGATCCGCGCGTTCATTTTGTGACGACATCGCGGGTGAAAGTCTCGCCCGATCTCGGTCATGCGCGCATTTTCGTCACCGTACTGGGAGGTGACGATGAACGAAAAAAAGCCCTGCAGGGCCTGCGCTCGGCGGCACATTTTGTGAAGCGGTCCCTGGCCAAACGGCTCCACCACCTGCGGCGCATTCCCGATTTGATTTTCGAATACGACGAGACGGTGGAGAAGGACCTGCGGTTTGAAAAGTTGCTGGAACAAATCAGTTCGGATGGGGAAAAATCAGAAGATCCGCGGAAGTAGGGTGGGGTCCCCAACTGTAGGGGCGGTCTATGACCGCCCACAATGTCGCAGCTTAGGAATTTGACGAATCACGCAACTGTAGGCGCGGTCTATGACCGCGCGCGATATCTCAGTTATGGATTGTGCGCGGTCATAGACCGCGCCTACAGCTGCATTTCTGAAAATCCCCTGGGTCATCAATAACAATGAACGGCGTCATCGTCATCGACAAACCCGAAGGAATGACATCTCATGATGTTGTTCAGTACGTGCGTCGTGTGCTCCAGACCAGCCGTGTCGGTCATCTCGGGACGCTGGATCCGATGGCGACCGGCGTACTGCCACTCTGCATCGGAAAAGCCACACGGATCGGACAGTTCTTCGCTACCTCCCCGAAAGAGTATGTAGGTGAAATCCGGCTGGGATTTGCCACGACGACATACGACCGGCAGGGAGAACCCTCAGGTCCTGAGCAGTCCTTCGCCGGTTCTCTCGAAGATGTTGAACGTGAAATGCGTGGGTTGACCGGATCGATCGATCAGATTCCTCCGGCGTATTCGGCAAAGAGGATTGCCGGAGTTCGATCTCATCGGGCGGCACGGCGAGGTGAAGCCATGGAACATGCAGCCGTCCGGGTGGAAGTGGACGCATTCGAAATCCGCAGTTTTCGTCCTCCGTTCGTTGAAGTTCGAGTGGTTTGTGGCGGAGGAACCTACGTGCGAAGCCTGGCGCACGATCTTGGAATGCGGCTCGGATGCGGCGCTCATCTCACATCGTTGCGGCGGCTGCGATCGGGAGATTTCACGCTGGATCAGGTGGTTGAATTGGACCGCGCCTCTGTTTCCGATCTCCGGCCGATGGAAACCTTGTTTGCCCACTGGCCCACGTTGACAGTTTCCGGAATCGAGGAACGCCGGGCCCGTCAGGGAAACCCGATTCCGGTGGAATCCGGATCTGGATTTGTGCGCATCCTCAACAAACAAGGCGAGTTTTTGGCGGTCGCTGTGGCAGAAAGTGGTTGGGCGCATCCGCGCGTTGTGCTAACCTCAACTACTTCGGTTGAAGCTGGTGTTCCCAGCACACAATTGTCCTAAACTGGAATTAAGACACGATGAGTTTGACCAAGGATACAAAAGGCACGATTATCACCCAATACCGGGTCCATCCGTCCGATACGGGGTCCCCGGAAGTTCAGATTGCAATTCTGAGTGAACGAATCGCTTACCTGACCGAGCATTTCAAAACTCACCAGAAAGATCATGCTTCCCGGCGCGGTCTGATGAAGATCGTTGGCAAGAGGCGCCGATTGCTCGACTACCTGAGAAGGTATAACGTCGATCGATATCGAGAAGTCATTGGCAGACTGGGAATCCGCAAGTAACGCCAAGGTGCATGTAACGCTCGATCAGTTAGTCACTAAGAGATAACCCGGGGCCCTGCTTCGGGTTTTTTTTCGTTCAGGAGAAAATACCACATGAATGTTCATACAGTCCGCGCGAAGGTCGGTGAGTACGAACTCTCGATCGAAATCGGCAAACTGGCCAAACAAGCCGATGGCGCCGCGGTCATTCGCTATGGTGACACAGTGTTGCTGGTCACCGCCTGCGCCGCCAAGACGCAAAGGGAAGGACTAGATTTCTTTCCGCTGACCGTGGATTACCGCGAAAATTTTTACTCCGCAGGCAAGATTCCCGGCGGATTCTTTAAACGGGAAGGCAAGTCCACCGAACGTGAAGTTCTGACCTGCCGCATGATTGACCGTCCGATTCGTCCTCTTTTTCCGGAAGGTTTCATCAACGAAACCCAGATTATGGCGATGGTTCTTTCCGCAGATACGGATATCGATCCATCCATGCTCGCCGTCGTCGGCGCATCCACTGCACTCTACTGCTCGAATATCCCGTTTCACCAACCCATTGCTGCCGTTCGCGTTGGTTTTATCGACGGGAATTTCTGTATTAATCCAACTTACAGCCAGCTGCAAAACAGCAGTCTGAACCTGGCCGTCGCCGGCATGGAAGACGGCATCGTCATGGTGGAATGTGGCGCCAACGAAGTATCCGAAAGCATGATGGTTGAAGCGCTGGATTTCGGCCACGTGGCGATCAAGGAAATTATCGCGCTCCAGAAGGAACTGTACAGCAAGCTCAAGCCAACGAAGCCTGCCGTTGTTCCGCCACTCAAAGATGCGGCAATCGCGGCGGAAGTGGAGAAACTGATTCGTACCGAACTCGAAGACGCGCTTGATACCAAAAAGTACGAAAAGAACGACAGCTATGCGAGGGTCGACGCCGCAAAGAAAAAAGTCGCCGAGGCCTATTCAGACTCGGATCCCGCCAAGCTGGAATTAATCAAGCACGCCTTTGATGACCTGAAAGAACGTATTTTCCGTGACCAGATCCTTTATAAGCGTACCCGTCCGGACAAGCGGCGGTTTGATGAAATCCGCTCGATCTGGATTGAAGCCGGTATCCTTCCGCGAGTGCATGGTTCCGCGATCTTCACTCGCGGCGAGACCCAGGCGCTTGTGACCTCGACTCTGGGCACTGCCGACGATGCCCAGCGCCTGGATTTGCTGGAAGGCGAAGCCTACAAACGGTTTATGCTCCACTACAACTTCCCGCCATTTTCCGTCGGCGAGACCAAACCCGTGCGCGGCCCCGGCCGCCGGGAGATCGGACATGGCGCGCTGGCGGAGCGGGCTCTCATTCCTGTGCTGCCGGACGAAGAGAAATGGCCATATTCGATCCGTATCGTATCCGACATCCTCGAGT
>JBGPBY010000249.1:0-10421 GCA_041481485.1 Terriglobia bacterium | reverse complement strand
GGGGAATAGCATTCCTTTACCCCCTCCATTGACTGCGCCTACAGCATCCGGAATAGAAATTCACGGCGCGTTCCGACATGAGATTGAGCCGTCGCAAATGCGTCGCCGTCACTGGAGTTGCACTCCTCGCGATATCGCTGTTTCTCGTCACGTCTTCTCCATTTCAGCAATGGTTGTTACGCCGCGCAGAAGACTATGCGGATAAACAAGGATTCCCGTTTACTGCGAAGCGGCTTCATTTGGAATGGACCAGGCTGAAAATATCGGTTGATGGATTCGCTTACGACCGAAACGGCCAAAGTATTCGCATCGAACATATCGCTGCCGACTTCCCCTGGGATGCTCTGCGGAACGGAGATCTGAGAATCACAGACTTCGAAGTAGCCGGTGTTGCGGTGACGCTTCAGCCATCAGAGAACAAGGATTCAATATCAGAATTCCACCTTCCCTCCTTTTCCTCGCGACTTCGGATCGATCACCTTGCCATCCGAAATGCCTCCCTCATGTACTCCGCTCCCGCAGCAGCTGTGAATATTCCATCGGTGTCCATCGAAGTAACGAATGGTCACGGCATTCTCCGGTTGGACACACCGGCTTCCTACGACACAAAAGCAGAGTTCAATATTTCTCCGATTCCCCTGGAACTTGGCGTGGACGGTGTTCGCTTCGGACTCGGAAAATGGAAACTCCAATACGCCGGTCATAACGGCAGCGGCTCCATTCGAGGAGTTGTCCACTGGTCACCAGGCTTCGCTTTGGAAACCAATGTCGCGACAGATCCGATAACGATAGAACAGTGGAAAAACATCAAGGTGAGTGCCAGGGTCTCCTACCGCGATGGCATATGGGAACTGCCGGAGTTTCGAGTCACACAAAACAAATACGGAGAAGTTTCAGGCTCTGCAAAAATGTCCGGCGCCGAAACCTCGGCAAACGTTACCTGGACAAACCTGAGTCTCGATCCCCTGGGTGTCTCCGCGCGGCTGGATGGAAGCCTCAAAGCGAAGTGGCCAACCGCTAATTTGAGCGCCATCTCCGCGGACGGTCAGGCTCGTATGAAAGGCCCTCAACTCGGTGATTTCCAGACAACGTTCCAGGTCATCAATCGGGAGGCAGTCATCGATATTCGAGCGCACTCCTCGGATCTGGACGTCCGTGCACGCGTCGATACCGGACTGGAACAGGCACTCGCTGGAAATGTTACGGAGTTTCGCGGGACCATGCACGGAACCATCCAGCCGTTGTCAGAGGTTTCCAGGCACACAATAGGGTCCGTCGATATTTCCGCGTCGGGAATATTGCGAGGCAATACTCTGGCCCTTAAGAGCATTCGTGCAAAGTCCGGGGAATCGACTATCTCCAACGCCACACTGCAGGTGAAGCTCGACAGTAAACGAATTCGAGGCACAATTCCTCAGGCGCGCATCGCCTTGCAGGACTTTGCGCCAGAAGTAAAGGGCACGGTGGAATTGGCTGCGGACATCGGGGGATCGCTGCTCCGGCCGGCCGCGACGTTCACTTGCTCATCTGGAGGTCTTCAGTTTGGTGGAGTTCTCGCCGAAAACGTCACACTGTCGGGTGCATTCGTGAAGAATTCTCCAGGTCTCGGTGAGGCTCACGGAGTTCTGGCCGGGTTGGTACATCCGCTTTCATCCGGGAACGAACCTTACTTTCAGGGTTTCACATCCGTGGCGCTCTCGGCGGGAGTGCACTTACGCGACGACACCCTGTGGGTAAAGGAAATCCACGCCAAGTCAAACGCATCTACAATCGACGACGCGGAACTGCAGTTGAATCTCACAGACCGCCGGATCCAGGGCGTTATACCGCAGGCACGAATCGATTTTCGCGACCTCGATCCGAATGTCACTGGCAGCCTCAATCTGTCTGCCAATATCGATGGAACAATCGCTGAACCTTCCGGATCGTTTTTCGGAATTTCAACTGGCTTCGATTTCGGCAAGACACACATTGACAGTGTCGAGTTGAATGGCACGCTCACAAAGGACTCCGTGGTCCTCGGCCGGTTCGAAGCTCGGCAATTGGATGGTCGCCTTAACGCCGAAGGCGCTCTGAATCTGGCAACGGAGCAGTTCCACGCCACAGCGGAGGTTTCCAATCTCCTCGTCGACGAACTGACAGACTTGTCGGGCACCGTTTTCATGAAAGCTAAGGCCGATGGAAACTACCGGTCCCCCAATGTCATTTTTGACGGAGAGATTCGAAATGCCGTCTATCGAAACTACGATCATGGAACCGTCCACGTTGAAGGAATGACAAACCTGAAGGACGCAACTGTCCTTGCGAAATCCGAGAAGTACAACGCCACCGTGGACGGCAAAGTGACCATAAAACCGCCGTACGTGTTCAGCGCCCAGATCACGTCGTCTCAAAGCCGTATCCATTACGACAAATACGACGTTGTTACCGACGGACGCCTCAAGATTTCCGGCGAGGCCCGGCCATTTCAAGCCAAACAAGTCGAATTCGAAAAGTTTGAGCTAAAAGGCAAAGGTGTGGAGATTTCCGCAAACGGCCCAATGGAAACCGGAACTCAACTGGATCTCGGGGCGGATCTCTCGAAGATTCCGATTCCGGTTGAAGGCCTGAGGCTTGGCGGAACCGCGCAGGCGCACGCCACTCTCAGCGGAGCGCTGGACAATCCGTCTATCGAAGGTACTCTAACAACAAACCGTGCAACGGTGCGCGCCGGAAAAATGAGCGAGGATGCAAACGTTTCTGCGGCCGTGGACTTTACCGGGCACGAATTCTCAATTCGCGATGTGCACGCCAGCTACGCGGGAGCAACCGCAACGATTACCGGGCATGGATCGTGGCAGGGCGCCGGGCAGGTTCAGTTCCAGATTGCGAACATTCGGCCCGAAAATTTCATGACCGGCCGGCCCATCTCCGGAATTGCCAGCATTGAAGGGAAGATCGAGTTCCCGAGACCCTCGCTCGATGAGATCACCGGAAGCATGCGCTTTACCGAGCTTGACTTGACTGCCCGCGATATTGCTGTAAATCAAAAGGAACCCATCGAAGTGGATCTCGATCACCGGATCGTCACAATTCGGCATTTCAATGTCGAAGGCCCCGAAACACAGGCCAGCCTTTCCGGTTATGCGAATCTAGGCACGCACGCCCTTAACGTTGATGTCGATGCGGACACCGACCTGGCGATCATTGAACCGCTCATACCAGATCTGCACCCGTCCGGCCGAATCCGGTCACAGATTGCGGTTCGCGGCACTCCCCAGAATCCCAGCTTCGATGGCTTTGTGAACGTCTCGGACGGAGAGATCGCATTAGAGACACCGAACCTCCATCTCGAGAGGGTCCACGTGGAGTCGAAGCTCAGTGGCAATCGTATCGATATTTCTCAAGCGAGCGGCGTCATGAACGATGGGACATTTGAAGCGACCGGAGGAACGAATTTCTCTCATTCCGGTCTGAGCAATGCCGAATTCGATCTCAAAGTGGAACGCGGCCGGCTCGATTACCCCGAAGGACTTCAAAGTGAATTTTCAACTCAGGTAAAGATCAGCGGGACTTCTCCAAGTCTTATGGTCAGCGGCAATATCGATGTCCTCAGTGCGAGTTATGAAAAGGATTTCAAACTGACACAGGAAATGCTGAAACGGATTACCTCTACACGCCCAATCGCCACGCCAGCTGCGGCATCGGTATCGGGCTTCGGAGATCAAATACGCCTGGAACTGGAAGTCGGAGCGCCAGGAACTATTCTGGTCAAAAACAATGTGGCTGACCTCGAAGCTACCGGAACATTTCGAATTCGAGGAACCGCTTCCAATCCCATTGTGCTGGGCCGTGCAGCGGTCCTGGACGGCGGCGAATTGTATTTTGGGCCGGCGGCTTCCATCGAATCTGTTCAGAAGGCGCGCCGCAGCGACCGTTACACAATCGAACGCGGTTCCATCGACTTCAATAATCCTCTGCGCTCCGAGCCCGATCTCGATTTCGAAGCGAAACACGAATTGGATGTCAAAGACGAACACTATCTCATCACGCTGAATGTCAGCGGAACTCCGGAAACGCTCAAGGCAGAACTCACCTCAGACCCTTACCTCGAGCAATCCGATATCGTTGCCATGCTGCTCACGGGCCGTTCCTACGCGGACCTTCAGGGAAGCTACGCGTCCTATGCCGGGGAACTTGCGCTGGGCTACGTAACCGGCCAGCTCAGCGAACGATGGCTCAGTCAGGCCGGGAGTGTGGTGGGACTGAGCTCGGTGAGCATTGAACCGGTAACGATCGCAAACCAGACAGATCTTGCCGCAAGACTGAACATCGCCCGCGACATTACCAAAGGTTTCAGTCTGATCTATTCGCAGAATCTGAACGGCTCCATGGCCCAGACATGGATCGTTTCTTACGGCACTAAAAACAATCTGGTCATTCGCGGAATCAACGATGCCGACGCAAATGAGGTTCGGGCGGAAATCAAACAGGATCTGCAGCTGGGGGGAGGAATCACTTCCAAAAAGCCGACGCCAACCCCGGCAGCAACCAAATTGAGGAACGTCACATTCAGTGGAACCCGCATTTCGGACAAGGACCTTCTGAACCAAGTTGCCAAAAGGGGAAGCCCGTACAGCGTGTATCGCGCAAACGAAGACATCCGCAAACTCCGACGGTATCTCGCAACCCAGGGATATCCGCGAGCACGAATACAGGCTCATCAGAATGTTGTGAATCAAAGGGTCGATGTTCGTTTCGAAATCGTGGAGGGCCCGCGGATCCAGCTTGAGTACGATGGCGCTTCCGTGCCGGCCAATCTCCGAACTGAAGTCCAGCAGGTATTTTCATTGCGTAGTTCCGATGCGTCCGCATTGAAAGAATGTACAAAACGACTGCTGAGCCATTTCCGATCTGAGGGCTATCTGCAGGCGCAGATTTCCACTGAGAATCGATCGTTCAGTTCCGAAGACCGCCGTTATGTTTTTAATATCGATTCAGCCCACCGGTTCGATGCACCCGTCTGGGTTTTCAATGGAGCCGAACCGATGGACATCACCGACCCGGCGGGAGTGGTGATGGAGTCTCCAAAGGCATTCAAAGATCGCATTGAGCTCTTTTACCGTGGTCAGGGGTTCCTCGACACGACTTCCACTGTTCCGAAGCTTGTTATCGACAAAGGCAAAGCCCACTTTGAAGTCACAGTCGATCGCGGGATGCCGTACTTTGTTAAAGCGACGGTATTCGACGGCAATCATGCGATTGATGACACACGTCTGCGCGAAGTGATCACATCCGGAACGTCGAAGCAGTCCCAGACATCATCGGCGCGCTTTACGTCTGAATGGCTGGAGGCTGCGCGCCAGAGCGTTACGAGCGAGTACTGGCGGAACGGATTCAATGACGTTCAGGTTGTCCCAACCGTGATTTCCGATCCGGCATCGGCTCGCGCAACGGTGCGATTTGCAATTACGGAAGGCGAACCTCAACGCATCGAATCCATCGACATTTCAGGGGCCTCGCACACAAGTACTTCATATATTCAGCATCAGTTTCAGTTTAAGGCAGGAGATCCGGTCGATTATACGAAGGTCAACCTGACACGAAAGAAGCTGTATGACACACAGGTGTTTCGGCGTGTCGAGATTGAAATGAAACCGGGTCAGACCGGATACAAAGCTCTCGTCCGGCTCACTGAAAATCCACCGTGGCAGCTGCATTACGGTTTTTCCCTTAATCATCAACTTCAAACCGGGGAGGATCGCATAGGTCTGGCGGCGGCCTTCTGGCATAACAATCTCTTTGGGAGGGGAATCACTGCTGGAGTGAGTTCGAACCTGGATTCTCTCGAGCGCAATGCGAACATTTTTGCCAGCCAGCAGCAGTCTTTCGGACGGAACGTCGCCACCACGGTCACGCTCTTTCTCATACGCGACCTGAGCGATCCGGAAGAGCTTTCGGATTACCGGGGCGTGACAATTCAGCAGCGGTGGCGCCTTGCCAACCATTACCTCTTTTCCTATGACTACAGCTATAGACATGTGCGAACGACCACGACTTCCAATATCGGCAGCCCGAATACTCGACGGTTTAGAGACTCATTCCTGGACAACCCGACTATACCGATTGCGCGTCTCAACACCACGATCTCGCGCGAAACGCGCAATGATCTCCTTAATGCGACGCGCGGAATCTTCTTTTCAAACAGCTTTGAGATCGCGCCTCCGGGGATTGGTTCATCGCTGGTGTTCCTTCGCAACTACACGCAGTATTACTTTCTGCATCCATTCAAAAAGAGATTCGTATCCGCCAGCGCGGTCCGCTTCGGGCTTGCCCGTAGCCTCGACAGTAAGGAATTGGATTCGATTCTTCAGTTCCGTGCCGGAGGCAGCACGACAGTACGGGCCTTCAAACAGGACGAACTTACAGAGTTTCCGGGAAACTACGTGTTGGTACTGAATCAAGAGGTGAGGTATCCGCTGTTCTGGAAATTCAGCGGTGCAGCTTTCATCGATGCCGGACAAGTCACCAATCGCCCCGAGAATCTCTGGCATTTGCGTTTTGGTCCTGGTGCCGGGATCCGGATCAGCACGCCAATTGTGCTCGTACGCACGGATTTTGGAATCAACGTGAAACCGCGCCTCGGTGAATCCCGGGTCCGATTGTCCTTCGGCATTGGCCAGGTTTTCTAGCAGACAACGTACCGGGATCCGATAAGAACTTGTCGGCCTTCAGCTGCGTATATCCACGTTAGCCTTTACGGACAAAATTGAAAGCATTACATTCAAATTTAGCAATAAAAATCATTGCTTTTTCAGGCCTTGTTCACGAACTACGGCCCGAAACAATTCCACTTGAGCATTCTCCTTAAACGTCAATAATCGGATTGACCCTCGGAAACGAGGACGCGTATAAGTGTGTCTGTACTTTGTTGCTATATTGTCAGAACGGGCTGTAAAGGGATTTCACCCGTGGGGATTAAGGTTGCAAAATGATTTCACCTGAATCTCCTGAAAACAATGACTGACTTAGAAAGACCCCCCACGACCGTGCAGGTAGTGCGGCAGGATGGTGAACCGTTGGGGCTGGCGTTCCAGACTCGATATACATTTGCGTTTCAATGGGAAGCTGAAACGGGCGTCATAGCCCTGACCGGAGAGTGCGATCCGATTCTAGGTGTCACTTCCGGTTCTGAAGTTACGGTACCGCAGCTCCGTGCGAAGATTCATCCTGATGAAACTGCAAAGTTGAATGCCTCGTTTCAAGCGCTCTCCCCAGACAAGCCCGAAACCCAGATACTCCATCGCATCATTCATCCGGCTCGCGGAGTGATATTCGTTGAGACCGACGCCCGGGCACTCTTCGACGAGTCCGGCAGGATACTGCGCATTTTCGGCAAAGTCTCGGATGTCACTGCCCAACACTCGCCGGGAACCGAACTGGCACTGGCGAGCGAATGGCTTCAATTGGCTCTGGAAGCTGGAAAGGCCGTTGCATGGGACTGGGACGTCCGCAGCGGCCGGGATGCGTGGTTCGGCGACCTGAAAACAATTTTCGGAATTCCCTCCAGAACATACGTGGGGCGCGTCGAGGACTTCCGGCGGCGGGTTCATCCCGAGGACCAGGGCCGCGTCTGGAAGGCCGTCAGTGAAGCCAGAGAAGGGCATCAGCCCTATCTTGCCGAATTCCGCATTGTTCGTCCGGATGGCGTCGTGCGATGGGTCGCCGCAAAAGGAAAATTTTACTATTCATTTGCGGGTGAGCCCGAGCGCATGGTGGGAATCGCAGCCGACATCACCGACTTCAAAAAGATTGAAGACGCGTTGCGCCGAAAGGAAGTCGAGCTGAACGAAGCCCAGCGGCTGGCTGGATTCGGAAGCTGGCAGTGGGATACCGCTAACGACAATGTCATATGGTCTGAAGAACTCCATCGCATCGCCGGCCGTGACTCCAGACTCCCGGCGCTCCGATATCGGGAGCAATCTCAGTTCTATACCGCGGAGAGCTGGGATCGTCTGCGCCGCGCCGATGAGAAGGCACTCTGGACTGGAGAACCTTACGAACTCGAATTGGAAATGCTCCAAAGCGGCGGCGCCACTCGATGGATCGTTGGACGCGGTGAAGCTCAACGGGATATCACCGGACAAATCATCGGACTGCACGGCACCGTTCAGGACATGACCGAACAAAGACGTGCAGAGAAAGCGCTGCGCGAAAACGAAGAACGGTTGCGTCTTGCAGCTGAGGCCGGGCGCATGTATGCCTATGAATGGGATCGCGCATCCGACGTGATTACTCGCTCGGCAGATTTTTTTCAGGTCCTCGGGTTTACCCGCGATCGTCAGGATCTGACTTGTAGTGAAATGTTGAACCGCGTTCACCCGGACGACCGGGAGAAAGTGATCGCTGCCAGAAACGAATGCACTCCCGAGAATCCAATCTGCCGCGTTCAATACCGGATGATTCGTCCGGATGCTTCCGTGATCTGGCTCGAGAAAAACGGGCACGCTTTCTTCGATGAAAAAGGAACACTGGTTCGAATGATCGGCATGGTGACGGATATCACCGAACAGAAGCTCTCTGAAGAGGCGATGTCCAGTGTGAGCCGCAAGCTGATCGAAGCGCAGGAAAACGAACGCGCCCGCATTGCGAGGGAATTGCACGACGATATCGGGCAACGGCTCGCATTGCTGTCGGTGACACTGGAACAGCTGAAACGGGCCGGTTCCGATTCAAAGAAAGAGAACCGGGACTATATCTCCGAGCTGCAAAAACAGATTCAGGAAACATCAACCGCCGTTCACGCCCTTTCGCATGAGCTCCACAGTTCCAACCTGCGTTATCTGGATCTGGCCAGCGCCATGAAGGGTTTCTGCACAGAACTGTCGACACAGCAGGCGGTGCAGGTGGAATTCTCACACTCAGATATTCCTGGCAGCATTCCTCAGGACATTTCACTTTGCCTCTTCCGCATACTGCAAGAGGGGCTGCACAACGCCGTCAAACACAGCCATGTACAGGAATATCAGGTCGAACTTCTCGGCACGGCTGGTGCACTTCATCTGACAATCCGCGATTTCGGCCTTGGCTTTGACGTCCAGGCTGCAATAAGGGGCCCCGGACTCGGCCTTTCCAGCATGCGGGAGCGGCTCAAACTGGTAAATGGAGACCTTTCGATCCAGTCGCAGCCCGGTAGCGGCACCACAATCCACGCCCGTGTCCCTCTGATTCAAGTCAATTCCGCCGCCGGTTCGAGTTAGCTGCAAAGCGACGGCAGGCTCGATCTGTGATCGCCCGCGAATTCCAAGTGAGCGCTTTCGGCTACTCCCACCCTCCGTTGCGCTTCTCCACCGGGAGAATTCTCATGAACGCTTCCACCGCGTGGATTTTGCCGTCGTAGAACTTGAACGTCTCCCACACCGTGAGCTGGTCACCGCCGCGCTCGCGCACGCCCCAGGCCATGCGCAGCCAAACGATGCCCATGCGCTCATCGATGGCGACGACGCGCGTTTGCACGTCACCGAGGCGATTGAAAATCGCGAGCGATTGCGTCGAGATGTTCTGGCAGCCGGGGGCAAACGTGCACTTGGGACCTGCCATCACCGCGCCGTTTTCGAGCCGATAGGCATCCGCAGCAAAGGGCGCGTTCACGTCGGCGAAAGTCTTCGCGGCGTTGAGCCCAGCCGGATAATGCAGCGCCGCCTTGATGGCCTCGTCGCGGGTCGAAAGTTGCTCGGGGCGCGGCGCGTAGTTCATCACTTCGCTCGGCGCGCTGAGGCCATCGATGTTGAAGTTAAGCCCTTCTGCGATGTTGTGCGTGGCCACGAGTTCGACTTCGGTCAGCTTGTCCGCCACGACCTTCAGGCGCACCACCAGCATCACGGGCGCTCCGCTCTCCTCCACCACGACGTCGGCGCCGGCCACACCGGCGCGCTCATCGATGATGTCCTGGCGAAAGCCGCGCAGGCGCGTGAGCGTGTTGACCAGGCCGACTTTCGCGAGCGGCTTCTCAACGGCGTCTTCGGTCACACGTAGCGTGCCGGCGACGGGCAGTCCGCTTACGTCGTGCTTCATGAAGGCATACAGCAGCTGCGTGACCTTGCCGCGCAGACATTCGCGGTCGCAGGTGGTGGCGGGTTGCACCGCGTTCGCGGTGACGCCCCACGCGCAAACCGCCAGCAGCAATCCCAGGATCGTCTTGTTCTTCATCGTCATTCCCCTCAATTGCGTTATCGATGCCATCTCCGGTCGCGGGTTCAGTGTACGCCGGTTCGGCGCCAGGACTTCGTAGTTTTCTATCGTGATATCGAGAAGCTATTTGGTAAGTGATGTCGTGGAAATTATTTTGTGCGACGGAAGAAGAAGGCTTCAAAACAAGACTGGACGTAGTCCCGATTACTGGAACGTTACGATCAGATTAGTCCCCAGAACAATGCCAGCGG
>JBGPBY010000248.1:0-10455 GCA_041481485.1 Terriglobia bacterium | reverse complement strand
TCAATACGAAACTGCATGTCTGTCTTCTCTCTCACGTGAACATTCTTGAACACAGACAGATTCGCGGTGTTGATGCCGGGCATGATGTACGTGTTGCGCCCGAGATTCGTCACCATACCGGTAGCACCCTTAATGTACTGGGCGTTGGGATTCCTCGCGACATAACCGACGACATTGCCGGAACCGCCGCATGACGCGGCAGACGAACCGATCGTGGTTGCCGTTCCATTCCAGCACACAAAATTCACGTCAGAGCCAATATTGGTTTGTCCTGCAGGGTTGTAGAAAACGGTGTCTCCGACCGAATCCCCGTCGCCGTTGGTATCCGCGGAAGAGAGGATCGAGACCGGCTGGCCGGATTCGGCAATATACGAACCTACAAACTGCCAGCCCTGACTTACAGTCTTCAACAACCCGCTCCCCTTGTACTGCGGCAGATCGTAAATCCAGGACGCCACAAATTTATGAGCCCGGTGCAGTCCGGAAAGCCCCTTGCCCGCAAAGATGTCATACGCATCTTTCGGCCTGCGAGGATTCAACACACTCGACGCCGTTTCATTTTCAATAAGGTCGATGGTCTTGCTGTAGGTGTAGCTGCTGTTCAGATGAAAGCCTGCCGCCAGCCTTCTCTCCACGCTGATGGAGCCGCCCTGATACCACGATTGCCCATCCGACGTAAACGTCGTGAGCGATCCGGTGAATCCATACGGCACAAGCATTCTGCCTGTCCCGGAAGAGAACTGAGCAAGAGTCGGCGCCCCGGCGAAATTGGCACTCTGCGCTTCGGCATCTGTAAGAAAGAGTGGAAGGCGTACAGGATTGGGGGTTGCGGCGTTGAGTTGGAGTTGAATCGGCAAATGTACCGAGTGATTTCCAACGTAGCGGAATTCAAAAACCCAGTCTTTGAATTGTTCGCGCTGCACTGAAAGGCTCCAGGTATACGTTTCCGGGGCCCTTTCCTGGGACTGAACAAAAAAACCCGTTGCACCGCGCGCTGCAAACCTGTTGATGCGAGTACCGGGAGGAACATTCGGAAGCAGTGCACCACCTTCAATGAAACCGGTGTTGGTGTAACTGATTGCCGGTGAAGTGCGCGGATTATTGCCGACGACAAAGGTGCACCACCCTGGCGATGGGGTGAACGAGCACGCATTGGACTCCGTCGCCTGAACCTGAATCTGAGGAGGAGGCAACAGCAGCGGCATGTTTCCATAGAGAACATCGTGGGCAACCCCCGCAGCAACTCTCGCCGATGTTTTGCCGTCCCCAAACACATCCCATGCAAGACCTAACCGCGGCTCGAAGTTGTTGTGATCCGCACGTGGACGGCGGAACAACATCTGGTCACCAAAGCGAAACAGTATGGCGTTTTGCTGGCGCGCCGGCAGCGTGTTGAAAATGGGAACCGTCGTCGAGGGCGTGCAAACGCTTGCCATATCCGAAGTGCAGAGTTCATCACGGAAGGAATCGACGTTTGCAAGGCCGTTCAGATCCTGAAGATTTTCATCGCGCGATGTGCCGGTGAATTCATAACGCAGGCCATATTCGAGAGTCACCCGAGGAAGTGGTTTCCAGCTGTCCTGTGCAAATGCGTAATACGCTGTCCGATTCTGGACGAACTCGCCAAGGCCTGTACCGCGGGTCGACAAGACCGTTGGAAAATGATCGCGAACAAAGTCGTCGAGGTTCGACCACTTGTACTCACCGCGCGCTCTTGAAAGAAACTCCGATCGCGCGATGATGTTACGAACCTCGACTCCGAACTTCATCGTGTGGTGGCCAGTCAGGATACTCGTATTGTTACTAAACTCGTAAAGATGGATCCACCTGGAGTTCGGAGTGACAACGGGCCCGACAAGCAAGCCCAAATCATTGATTTCATAGTTGCCAAAAACATCGGTGCTTCCTGGAGCCGCAGGCGGGGTCACCAAACGGTTTTCCAAAAACCGGTTGTACCCGGCACGGAATTCATTGACGACGCGAGGATTAACCGCAAAAACGTCACTGAAGACAAGCCGCTGCGTATTGACCGAGGCATTGCTGTTGAACTGAGGTATGGGCAATGTACCCGCAACAATGAATGTATCGTGGCTGAAGCTGTAGCGTGTGCTCAGCCTATGGCTCCCAATGAGGTAATCGCTGTTGCCGAGGAAGAGGTGTGTACGGTCGAAATTTGGAGTCGTCGCAGAAAACTGGCCCAGCGAAATGGACACAGGCGATCCAGTGGTCTCGTCGACAACATTTGTCGTCGTTGTCTGGGTTGCGGCAACCGGAACATATTTGGAAAGAATATCCACGTTCACCGGGCTGACACCCGAACCTGATTTGCTGGCGAGATTCTTCAAAGCGCTAAGTCCCACATCGGTAGGAACCAGGGTTTGAGCCGGCGAAACACCGGCCAGCGACTTGTTCTGGTATTCATATGACGAGAAGAAGAACAGCTTGTTTTTCATCACGGGTCCGCCCGTCTGGCCGCCAAAGCGATTCCAGTCAAAGCGCGGCTTCGGAGAGCCCGGAGGGGTCACTGCGCGCGTCAGATTATCGAGAGCATTGGTGTTTCGGTTCTGGTTGTACCACCACATCCTTCCGTGAAGATCATTGGTACCGGACTTCGTTGTGATAATGAATTGTCCCGCAGTGGAGTGCCCGTATTCGGCATTGAACTGGTTCGTCAGCAACTTGAACTCTTCTACTGCCTCCGCGATCACTGGTGTCAACGTACCGGTGATGCTGGGATCGTTGTTGTCGACTCCATCCACAACAAAGTTATTGTTGCGCGGACGATTGCCTCCAATGGATCCGCCCTGTCCGGCGACGCCGCCGGGCATGGTCGTGGTCCCCGGGGCAAGAATGGCAAAATTGTTCGGACTGCCGGAAAGCACAGGATTGGGTAATTCGGTGACATTCCGCGTCGTGAATCCCTCAAGCTGAGTCGTCGAGAGCTTCACACTCTCCTCGCCCGCCGTGACGACTACCGAATCGGCCGTCGCGCCGACTTCCAGACGGGCCAGAACATCCGAAACGGCATTGGCACTGACCTGAACGTTCTCGCGAGTGTATTTTTTGAAACCCATATACTCGACAACGACGGTGTATGTGGATACCAAGAGATTCGGGAAATTGAATGTTCCCGTCTCGGAGGCGACTTGAGTGCGGGTTTCGCTGGTGGCGGTGTTTGTCAGAGTTACTGTAGCCATCGGAACCACTCCACCGGTCGAGTCCTGAACCTCACCCCGAATCGTTCCCTGAAAACCCTGTGCCAGAACGGAATGATTGATCCACAAAAGTAAACCGAGACTCCAGAGAACCCGCGCTAAATGAGAATTTTTCACAGAATGCTCCTCAAATGACTCCAACCAATTTGAGTTTTAATCAACTCAGCAAAGAAAAAACCAACGCCAACTCAGGCGATTTCCGAAACGTCTGCGTGGTGTAAATTACGACAACATTGTCGGTGTGAAGAGGCCAGGTAAGCGTCGTAGCCTAAACGTTCATTGCTTTTAGACTACTGTGTTGCCGCTGTCAAGCATTTCACGCGCTTTCTGAGAGTAAGCGCTCGCAAGGCAGGAGTAACCCTGTTATCATCGGTCGGAACTGCGTTCAAGAGGAAATATTTTTTTCGAGAGGTATCTTCGGTCAGAACGTTTAACGTTTAAATGATTAAAGCGGGACAAACCACAATTGCATGTTCTCGGTGCGGGCATTCCAACACTTTGGGAGTGCCGAAGTGCGCCAAATGCAATAATCCCTTTCCCGATCCAAATGCCCAAACGGTTCAGGATGCCGATTCCACTTACCAGCCTGTCTCTGTTGATGAATCACAAGTTCCTGCATGCGGCACCCTGCTTGCCGGACGCTATCAAATCATCAGTCCTCTTGGCGCAGGCGGCATGGGAGCCGTGTTCAAGGCCTTCGATCGGAAACTGACTCGAGTTGTCGCGCTGAAGACGATTTATCCCCAGCTTGCAGCCACTCCCATCATGATGAAGCGCTTCAAACAGGAAGTGCTGCTCGCTCAAAAAATTACCCACAAAAATGTCGTCCGCATCTTTGACATTGGCGAGGACAACGGGATTCACTTCATTACGATGGACTTTATTGCGGGGGTCACACTGAAGGAGGTGATGACCGAACGCGGTAAATTCCCGTCCGAAGAAGCCGCCGCGATTATTCGTCAGGTAGCCTTGGCGCTGGAAGCGGCGCACTCCGAAGGCGTCGTGCATCGGGATCTGAAGCCGCAGAACATCATGATCGACGATGACAAGAAAATCGTCGTGATGGATTTCGGAATTGCCCGATCTGCCGAGACTTCCGGCGCCACGCAGACGGGCGCCTTGCTGGGCACTCCGGATTACATGTCTCCGGAGCAGGCACGCATGGAAGATGTCGACGCACGGTCCGACATCTTTTCCCTGGGTCTGATCTTTTATGAACTCCTGACAGGTAACCTCGCCTTCAAGGGCGCGACTGTCGTGGAGACGATGTTCAAGCGGACCAAGGAGCAGGTGACTCCTCCGGCCGAAATCGACCGCAATATTCCAAAAGGGACGAACGACATCGTCGTCAAGTGTCTCGAGCCGCTGCGGGAAAAGCGTTATCAGAGCGTCCAGGAAATCCTGAAGGATCTGGACAATTTCGATCCCACGGAAAAAGTTGCGGCGTCTGTCCACGTGAAAGCCCATTTGAGGAAATTCTCCCGCTATCGGAATTGGCTGCTCGCGGCTGCGGTGATTCCCATTTCTCTGCTGGGTGGATATCTGCTTCGCAATCGTTTTGCTACCGCCCCAACACAGACCACACACGCACCGGTCACCGTGATGGTCGGAGATTTTACGAACCACACCGGAGATCCGGTGTTTGACGGCACACTGGAATCGGTCGTCAAGATCGCGCTGGAGGGAGCGGGCTTCATCACCGCCTATGACCGAACAAAAGTGCGCGATCTGGGCCTGCCTGCTGTTTCCGGCCAACTCGATGAGCAGGCCGCGCGGCAGATTGCACTTGGGCAGGGTCTTGGCGTCGTGGTCACGGGCTCGCTGGAAAGTAAAGGCAGTGGCTACGCCCTATCCATCAAAGCGATCCAGGCCGTGACCGGCGACATTATTCGGACTGCGGAAGACACGGCTTCCAAGAAGGATCAGGTCGTGTTTGCGACAACCAAGGTCGCCGCTGCGATCCGCACGGCCCTTGGCGACGATACTTCGGAGTCCGCCCAGCGCTTTGCAATGGAGACGCTGACGGCTACGTCGCTCGAAGCGATTCATGAATACTCGATTGCGATGAACGCCCTGGCCAACCGCAAGTACGACGACGCACTGAAGAATTTCTCGAGTGCAGTGGACATCGACCAGAACTTCGGCCTTGCCTATGCCGGCATGGCCATCGCCTCCAGGAACCAGGGCCAGCAGCAGGAAGCTGAAAAGAACAGCAAGCTCGCACTCGGTCATATGGACCACATGACGGAGCGCGAGCGGTACCGCACCCGCGGTACGTACTACCTTATCCTTGGCGACCAGCAGAAGTGTGTCGATGAATACAGGGAACTGATCAAACGGTTTCCGTCGGACGCCGCGGCGCACAACAATCTCGCGTTGTGCCTGACGGGGTTACGGAAGATGCCGGAAGCTCTCGAGCAGGTCCGCGACGCCGCGGCGATTTTGTCGAAACGGCCGTTGTATCAGTTCAATATTTCGGTGTACGCATCGTATGGGAGCGACTTCCAAACCGGGGAGAAGGAGGCGGAGAAGTTGCTAAAGATGGCGCCTACCGACCCCACCGGCCTTACTGCACTCGCATTTTCGCAACTGGGACAGGGCCAGTTACCGCAGGCTGCGGAAACCTATCAGAAGCTCGAGACTGGCAGCGTTTCCAATTCGCGTGCAGGTCTGGCCGACGTCGCCATTTACGAAGGACGGTATAACGATGCGGTCCGCGTATTGGAGAAGGGTGCGGCCGAAGATTTAGCTGACAAAAAGCCCGACCGGGCTGCCACCAAGTTTGCGGCGCTGGCATACGCGCAGTTGTCACAGGGTCAGAAGGATCGCGCCATTGCTGCCGCAGAAAATGCGCTCTCGAACAGTAAGTCGTTCAAGGTGACGTTCCTCGCGGGCCGGATACTTGCGGCGGCCGGTCAGTCGGCGCGAGCTCAGATTTTGGCCGACAATTTGTCCAAAGAGCTGCAAGTTGAACCGCAAGCCTACGGAAAGCTGATTCAGGCTGAAATCGCGCTCGAGAAAAAGGACCCACGTGCGGCGATCAAAGCGTTCACAGAAGGTAATAATTTAGTGGACACCTGGATCGGACGATTCGGGCTTGGGCGAGCTTATCTCGAAGCTGGTGCATTCACGGAAGCGGATTCCGAGTTTGACCGTTGCATCAAACGCAGCGGCGAAGCACTGTCGATCTTTCTCGACGAAAGTCCCACCTTTGGCTATTTCCCTCAGGTCTATTATTATCTTGGCCGCGTTCGCGAAGGATTGCACAGTGCCGGATTCGCGGAATCGTATCGCAAGTATGCCGCGATTCGCGGCAAAGCGGGGGAAGACCCATTTCTTGCGGATGCCCGAAAGCGTGCCGGGGCATAGCCCGGCAAATCTAATTGATTGCTTGACATAGGGGACTCAGGTAGTAATATTAGGCCCGTTTTAGGGAGGTTTTCTCGCATGGGACCGCGCAGGAGCGCGAGAGAGAGCCTTTCTTTCTATTCAGAATAAAGGCAGGAGCCTCCTCGATTGGTACCCCACTGTGAACCTCCCGCTCGACTGCCTATAAAGGATATCCACTGTTCGGTCAAAGGCTGTTGCTATATGCCAGTTCGGAGGTTTACGTTTATGCCTGAAGTTTTACCCAGGCCATTCTCAAGCGAATCGACTTTGCCGACTCGGCTCGCGCTGCTGGCCCTCATATGCCTCGGGGCACTTCTTTCCAGTGCATCGGCACAGACAAGTCGTGGAACGGTGACCGGAACAGTCACGGATCCCAACAAAGCGCCGGCGCCTTCGGCGATTGTCGTGCTCATCAACGCTAAGGGCGGTCCCACCCGCGAAACGACTACAAACGCGCAGGGTCTCTACCTTTTTGATGAGGTTGACCCTGGCACATATTCGGTGATCTTCTCGGCGACCGAATATCCCAAACTCACCAAAACCGACGTGCGAGTGGCCGCCAATCAGACAGCAACCATCAATACCGAACTGTTAATTGGCGGCATCGACTCCTTCGTTAGCGTCGATGGCACCGCCGGCAATGAACTTCAAAGGGAGGCTCCGGTACGTGGCGGGAACATCTCGGACATCCAGATCACCGATCTGCCTTTTGCCAATCGCAATCCAGCGCTGCTTGGGCTGACATTGCCTGGCGTCTCCACGAACCGGGGAGGTTTCGGTGACAGTACGTTCTCTGTTAACGGAGGTCGCGACCGTTCCAATAACTTTCTGCTCGACAGCACCGAAAACAATGACATCTCGATAGCAGGTGAGGGCTTAAAAATCACGAATCCTGATTCTGTTGAGGAGGTTTCTCTCCAGACCTCGAACTTCGACGCGGAGTTCGGACGATCTGGAGGCGCGATCGTAAACGTCATCACCAAATCGGGCTCAAATAAGCTCCGCGGAACACTTTCCTACCTGCTCGATTCACGAAGGGACGATGCGATCACAAGCTCCGAATCGAGAAACCCGGTGATAGCAGCCAGCGGTTTACCTTTCGGGATCGAAAACATCTACTCGTTCTCGCTGGGAGGCCCGATCCGAAAAAATCGGACCTTTTTCTTTACTTCATACCAGGAGGATCGCAGACGTTCTAATGCACAACTTCAATTGTTGGTGCCGACAGCGGCGGGCCGGGCGTTCCTGCGCCAGGTTTTTCCGGCTGGCTCGTCGAGCAACGCAGATCTCTACCTCAGCGCAACTGAGAAGACAGTGGGTCTCGCGTCACCGTCCAATGTCGCCCTCGGTATTGTCAATGGCGTCGACCGTGGGAATGTCGAATTCGCCACTTTCTTCCGAAACATCCCGAATAACGACACAGACAAGCAATTACTGGCTCGCGTGGACCACCGCCTGACGGAACGGGATAATTTTTCGGCCCGATTCCTGTTGGATCGAGAAACGGTTCCGTTTGGGGGAACTCTAGGCGGCACGGAATTCACCCCGACGCAAGCGTTTCCAGGATTCGATGCCGATAACAAGAAACGCTATTACAACATGCTCTTGACGAACACCCACGTATTCTCGTCGTCAGTCACTAACGTAACTCGCATCGCTTACAACCGCATCGATCTCCAGTTTCCGGTCACGGATCCGAGCGGCCCCGGGGGGACCCTCCCTCGCATCAGCTTCTCAAACACAAGCATCACGTCATTAGGCACATCCACCAATTTTCCACAGGGACGAATTGCCAATAACTATGTGCTACAAGATACGGTGACGTTTCTAAAGGGCCGTCACACGTTCCGCACAGGCATAGATCTGCTGAGACAGATGTCCACACAGGCAGCTCCTTACAGTCCCCGCGGATTGGTAACCTATGGGCTAAGCGCCGGCTTTAACTCATTCGCGAACTTCATGGACGATTTCGGAGGGAATGGCGGCTCTGTCGTCCGGGATATCGGAAGCGCCGTTTACTCTCCCAGGATGTCCCGGACTGCGGCTTTCTTTCAAGATCGATGGAGAGCCACTTCGGCAGTGACAGTCAGCATCGGCCTGCGTTACGAGTACTTCGGAACGCCATTCAACGCCATCAAGACGCCCGCTTATACGGGTCTGTTCAATGTGGATCCGGCGACCCGTCTTGGTCCGTATGCGCTCCCGAACAAGATCAAGGCGGACTACAACAACTTTGCGCCAAACATCGGGTTGGCCTATTCGCCCTCATACAGTTCGGGGGTTTTGGGCCTCCTGCTTGGAGAAAGGAAGTCGGTTCTGCGTGCGGGGTACTACATCGGGTATGACTCCTTCTTCAACAACATCACTTCCAATGCAGCAACATCGTCGCCGAACATTGTCTCAACCAGAATTGATTCGTCGACCACAGGCCGGGGAACAGCAGCCTTCCTCAGCATGATGCCGACAACCGCCGCAACTCTAACCCCATTGAGCGCACAAACGCTGATCGATCCCAATCTGGTGAATCCATACTACCAACGTTGGTCGGCCGGACTTCAGAGACAATTGGCAAAGAAACTGGTTGTCGACATTGCGTACGTGGGATCAAAGGGAAGCAAACTTTACATTTCAGAAGATGCCAATCCCCAGGTCAGACCAGAACTACGCCTCGGAACACCCGCGGACTACCCAGTCTGCACACCAGGCAGCAGCTTGACTACTCAGGCGACGGCCGCCTTTCCGGCCGGAGCGCTCTGCCCCCTTTCCGGCAGATACGACAATTTGCAGGGATCCCGGCTGGTACGCACGAACGGAGGATCGTCGATCTATCACGCCGGCCAAATCGAAGTGAAACGGCCGTTCGCAGGCAATTTCATAGTGACAGGCAGTTACACCTACTCCAAGCTGATCAGCAATGGAGACGAGATTTTCGGTTCAGCGGGCAAGGGCATCGCCAACCAGCCACAGTTTCAAACTCCTCCAGTTTTTTTTGGCGACAGACTCGATCGTGCGGTATCGCTGTTCGATCGGACCCACCGAGCCACAATTACTTACGTCTTCCAATCGCCATTCTTGCGAAACCAGCGAGGAATCTTTGGACATATCGTTGGGGGATGGGAGATTTCCGGAATCACGACTTTCGAATCTGGCGTGCCTTACACGGTGTTTAACGGCGCCGACGCCGATGGAATTGGCGGAGATCGAGCGAGTGACCGGCCAGACGTAAATCCCAATGGTAAACGGGGTGTGCGGGCCGTTCCTGTCGTAGATACTCAGGGTTCTATCCTGTTCTACACAAACCCAGACGATAACAACGTGCAGATCGACCCGAGCACGGCGTATTTCATCGGTAATCCGGTCTACGATCCATCCAAGACGGGCAGCGTGCCACGCGTCGGAACACTTGGACGAAATACGGAGCGCACGCCTGGACTCCGGAGCTTCGATCTTGCTTTCATGAAGCGCAGCAGAATATCCGAATCCAGGAGTATCGAGTTTCGTGTCGAGACCTACAACATCTTCAACCATCCGCAATACGGACAAGGGAGCGTCAGCCCGTTCGCGCCAACGGGCAACCCAGGCGGCGCGAATTTCATTGCCGCCACGGTGAACAGCGCGACTACCGCGGGCAGATTTCTTAAACCAAATACGATCGGCTCCGACGGCGGGGGACGAGTGATTCGCTACCAGATAAAGCTATTCTTCTAAACTTCAGGCGCGGTCACCGAATGTGTGAATAAAATTGTAAGGACAGGCGATCCAGAAATCCCTCTCCCAACGGGAGAGGGGGCCGCGCAGCGGCCGGTGAGGGGTGCCACAAGTAACAATTTTTACTTGTGGCACCCCTCAC
>JBGPBY010000247.1:0-10506 GCA_041481485.1 Terriglobia bacterium | reverse complement strand
GGGAATTTCACCAAGCCATTCGATTTCCGTTGCCTTTAGCGTGGGGGCCGGGTCGAAACCAGCGTCACGGGCGACATCCGGTGGGAGGCCGCGATTGACAGTGCGCGAAATCAGCGCGGTGCGCTTCTCCTTTAGCCGTTCGATCAACGTCCGCTTCTTCGCCAGCAACATATCGATCTTCGCCGTCTCGCGGTCGAGGAAGTCAGCGATGGCGCGTTGCTCGTCAATCTGCGGGAGCGGCAACGGAAGATTTTCGCAATACTCAGGTGGCACACGCTTCTGCCCGCCTGCGCCATACATCTCACCCTCGCCAGCACTTCGAAACAGCCGAGAAATTGTGAGGTAAAACAAGAACCGACGGTCGAGAGCGGGAGTCGGTCGAAGGACATGAAGCTCTGTTGTCCCGAATGCAGCACCGTTCATAAGACCTTCCGCCAGAGCGCCTTTCCCATTTTCGAAGCAAGGCGTAATTTTTGCGACTATCACATCACCGTCGTCGAATGCGGTATAACCTGAACCAACCTCGGAGACCAACCGTGTCAGGTCCAGTGCCAGCCCTCCATGCTCACCAATTGCTTCCATTGGGATGAATGACACTTCATCATCCGGCCTAAGTGCACGAATGCGATTCGAACGGGGGTTCACCTCCATGCAGAAACGTCCTCGCTTAACGTGCCAGTGCTCCGGCACGTCTCCAAGCCACTCAACACCGCTGGGCTTGTACTTCGAATACGGTGGTAGCTTCATATCGCATGCACTTGTGCCAGCCGACTCGGACTGCACATATGCGCACTCATCGACCGTCTGCGCTACTGCCAGTTACGTCCGCCAGAAACGTCATGATCTCCAGTTCGAGTGTCTTGATGTCTTTCTCGATAACGTCCAGCGGACGCGGCGGCTCGTATCGATAGAAGTGGCGGTTGAGCGGAATCTCATAGCCGATTCTGGTCTTGCTCTCGTCGATCCAGGCGTCGGGCACGTGCGGGAGCACTTCACGCTTGAAGTACTCGGCGATTCCTTCCTTGAGCGGCACGCTTTCGGTGTCTCGCAGTTCCGGGTCGGACTCGGGGCTACCGTCGCGGTCACGGCAAATCTCGGCCGTTTCGTCGCGTTCGGCGAGCGCACCGAGTACGGCTTTCAACTCCGGAGAGGTTAAGCGAACACCGGCGGCCTGGTCGAGGTCACGGAGGTCCGTCAAGAAAGCTGTCCGATCCTTATAAAGCGTCGCCCCGTGTGTGTCTGCAAACCGCGCGAGTAACTGACGGATTTCGTCTTGCCGCCGTTTACCCGCGTCGATCTCGTCGAGCCTGGCTGTCTCGTTTTTCTTGTTGCTGGTGGCGAGCCTCGTAAAGCCGTTTTCGGTCTCCAGCCGCGCAATTCGTTCCGGCGTCGCCTGGAAATTGAGACGCAGAGGTCTTTCGACCGTGATCTTGTTGAAGCCGAAGTCTTCGTCATCGAAAACTTTGCTCACGACGTGGACGCGTTCAACAGGACTTTTCGTGATTGGGTCTTCCTCGACGAAGGTTCGCGTTTCACCGTCGGTGAAGTTTCCGAACAGCCGGCTGATGTCGGCGATCTGGTCCGGTTCGCTCGGCCTGTCTGCAGGATCGCCGATCTTGTTGCGCTTGTTCCCAAGGCTCTTGGGCATCTTCACGAAGAACCGCCGCGCGTCGATGAGCTGGATCCTGGACTTGCGCCGGGCCTCCTTGCGGTTCGTGATCACCCAAAGGTACGTCGAGATGCCGGTGTTGTAGAAGAGCTGATCCGGTAGTGCAACGACGGCTTCAAGCCAGTCGTTTTCAATGATCCACTGGCGAATATTGCTTTCACCGCTGCCGGCATCGCCGGTGAAGAGCGGCGACCCATTGAAGACGATGGCAATCCGGCTGCCGCCTTCGTTGGACGGCCGCATCTTGTCGAGCATGTGTTGAAGAAAGAGAAGAGAGCCATCGTTGATGCGAGGCAAACCCGCGCCGAACCGGCGGCTGTAGCCGAAAGTCGAGGCCTCGTGCTCGATGTATTTCTGCTGCTGCTTCCACTCGACGCCGAAAGGCGGATTCGCCAGCATGTAATCGAACGTGCGCTTTTTCCCCTCGGCGTCGCGCTCGAAACCATCCTTTGTGAAGGTATCGCCAAGGATAATGTTGTCGGAGTCCTCACCCTTGATGAGCATGTCCGATTTGCAGATGGCCCACGATTCGTCGTTCCAGTCCTGACCGAAAAGGAGAGGATTGGCGTCGGCATTTAGGTCCCGGATGTACCGTTCCGCCACCGAAAGCATGCCGCCAGTTCCGCATGCCGGGTCATAGATCGTTTTGACGACGTGACTCTTCCGCAGGTCCCGCTCCGGAGACAGCAGAAGGTTCACCATCAGCTTGATGACCTCGCGCGGCGTGAAGTGTTCTCCGGCTTCCTCGTTCGATTGCTCCGCTCCGATCCGGATCAGCTCCTCGAAGACATAACCCATCTGGATATTCGCCTGGGCAGGCGTCAGGCCGGGAAACGCGAGGTCGATCTTCGGATCGCAGAAGGCCTTAATGACCTCATACAGCAGATTCTTCTCCGCCATGCGCGCGACCTGCTGATCGAACGCAAACCGTTCCATGATTTCGCGGACGTTCTTCGAGAAGCCGTTGATGTAGGCGTTCAAATTGGGAGCGAGCTGGTTCGGATCGTCGAGGAGCTTCGGAAGGTCCAGCTTCGACAGGTTATGGAAAGGACGGCCCGTGATCTTCTCGATCAGGCTGCGGACCACCGTCTCGGGCTTGGCCTTGATCTTCGGGTGCTCGGCGAGCACCTGGGCCTTGGTCGGCGCCAACAGGCAATCGAAGCGGCGCAGCACCGTCAAAGGGAGAATGACCTTGCGGTATTCGTTCCGCTTATAAGGCCCGCGCAGTAGGTTGCAAATACTCCAAATAAAGTTGGCAAGTTGGGTGTGGTTTTCAGCGGTCAACTCAGTTCCTCAGAAGTTAGCGGACAGTAGCTCAGCAACAGTGACGTCATCTCGCGAAGTCTACCAGATCCCCGTGTCCCTTCTTCCCGTCAACGAGGAGCCACTTTGCTGGTCCGCGGGCGATGCGCATGGAGTCCGTATCCCGGAATCCTTTAAAGATTGCTCGCGATTGTTACGGAACAATCGGACTGCTGCGATCGACGGATATTCCAGACCCAACCATCAGCTCCGCTCCGAGATTGTTGTCCTGACAGATGTATTCGAATATTTCAGAACCTTCCGTCCACTGCATCGTAAACCCGCTGCTCCAGGTGGCCGTGTACGCTCCTGGATCTTCAATGCTCACCTCATATTTCAGCGTACTGAAATCGACACGGGTCAGGCGTTCCACTAAATGCAACCGATCCGTGTGCGGCATCGCATCGCGGTTCATCCAGGCGCGCTCATTAAATCCGACGGTATCGACAACGAGAGTGTCTCCCTCCCAATGCCCTACGGCGTGCCCGTAGTAGCTGGGAGTCAGATCTTTTGCTGGAGGATGAGAACGGCCGTCCATATAGATAGTCTGAAAACTATGAGGCCCGCCGTTGTTGAAGATGTAGATCCGCTGAAGTTCGGAAGTGTCGAGGATTTCGAACCCATAGGCGGTTGTCCATTGTCGCGGACCTGGAGAAGGCTTACATCGGGCATAGGGCTCATCCTTCAGGAAGTTGGCGTGGCGGTCATCGATAAGGGCTCTTGCCCATGCTTGAAGCGGAACGTTGTCGATATGAATCGGTGCATTCAACGTGGTGCGCGGTTCGTAACTCCCAGGGTTGATTGCCAGCCGCCCACTACCTCCCCAAAGTCCCTTTTCACCTGGAGACGCACTGAGGCGCACCCTGCCATTCGGCCAGCGTGGAACTGGTTTTGCATTCTGAGCAAGTGATGACAGGGAGACGATTGTCATCAGCAGTGCGATCCACCATTTTCTCATTTCGAGCTCCGGCCGGGAGTATATCGCAGCACATTCGCGCAAGTCCGTATCTGACATTGTCAAGGTGTGAATGAACCGACTTTTATTTTGGAGCCGCGTTAGCGGCGGCAGCTTATTAGCCACCGGCGTGAGCCGGTGGTTTCGATACAAGGAGAGCAACAAAGCGCCGTAGGCGCGACAGATCAAGGGTTTCTGTATCTGTCGCCGCTCTGCGGCTGGAATGGATTTGCGGATCGCTCCCACCGGCTTACGCCGGTGGCTAAGGGAATGCCGCCACTCCGTGGCTCTATTCGGTAGCCGCTTCGCGGCATTTCATATTCCTTCACACCTTCATAGACCGCGCCTACAGTGGGCTGCCGTTACACCCTGGCGCTGTAAATCACGTCAATCACGTTTCGAATGCACTGTTCGTCGGTGAGGCCTTCGGTCGCCTCGGGCGGGAAATCCACCTTCTCCTGAAAGTGCGCGGCAAGCTGACGGAACAATTCGATACGGGCGATGGGATCGAAACGATCGCGGCGTATCACGGCCTGCAGAGCGGTGGAGGCTTCGACCGGAGAGACACGTTGCCGAAGGCGGGCGGCGAGATGCGGGTATTTCCGCAGAGAATTGAATTTCCCCTCCAGCAACTGTTCCAGGTCCGGTTCCGAGATTTCTGGAATCCGAATCACAATGGTATTGGCCGCGATGTCTCCGAGGCGCTGACACTTCTGGCTGAGCCAACAGGAGAGGCCGCCGATGACATAAAAGAGCGGAAGCATATCCAGGAAACGCAGAAGATTGCGCGTCACGATCTGATCGAATTGCAGCCGGAGCCCGTCTGCGTCGACCACGCGAAGACGCATCACCTTCTTCCCGATGGTCTGGCCGCGCCAGATCCATTCCAGAAACATTCCATAGCCTACGTTGACTACGAAAAATCCAGCGGTGGTCAAGGAAGCGGCAATATCAGGACTGATCAGCCGGACCCAACTCATCAGCCTGTTGAGTCCGTACATGAACGCAACGATCAGCAACAGGTCGATCACCCATGCAAAAAAGCGCATCACCGGGCCGGCCAACGATTGCGCAAAGACAATTCCCTCGGGAGTTCGAATCCGGAGTGCGCTCGTCTTCATGACTGCTTGGCGTTTGCGCCGGACCTCGCAAAAAACAAAACGAGGAGCACGAGTTCCACGGTGCCGAAGGCGATCTTGGCGCTATAAGGAATGATGGGTTCGTGATATTGCGATAGAAACGATTCGACAAATCCGGCCCAGATCAGCATCAGAGCGAAACCGATGCTGAGCGTCACCACGTCCCTCGATACATGACGTAAACGTTTGCCCAGCGCGGCGCGATCGCCCCATCCGATGAAGGCCAGCGCCAGCACCAGTCCGGCCTGGCCGGCGACGAGAATGGCAGGAATCTCGATGACGCCATGCGGCATCAGCCAGCCGAGGAGAAATCGCGTCTGACCGTCTGAAACATAGTCCACCGCTACTGCACCCAGAATGATTCCGTTGTAAAACAGCAGAAGAATGGTTCCGATTCCCCAGGTGGCGCCGAACGCGAGCGTCGTGATCGAAACCCGGATGTTATTGGTCATCAGGGCCGCCGAAAACGTCGATTTATTTCCGGCGAGACGGTCCACCGTGCGGCTTTCTTCCTCTTTCACCCGGTCAGTCGGCCGAAGCGAATCGAGCCCGAAAGGCATCGTGACATGTCTGGATTCGGGATCGAAGTACGTCGCCATGCCGCCAAAGGCGCATCCCGCGAGCGTGATTGCCAGGGACAGATAAAACGCGCCGATGTGGCGACGAAACGCCTGAGGAAGAGTTTGAAACAGCCACTTCAGCGGAAAGATCCGGCGCTGTTTGTCTCGCGTTTCGTGGATTTCTCCATACGCTCGTGCAATCAAACTCTCGAGGTAGCTTCGCGTCTCGGGCTCCGATGCAAACGTCGTCAGCCTGGCCAGATCCGCGGCGGCAAGTTCATAGAGTTCATGAAACCGCTCCATTTCCTTAACGGACATTGGGCGGTTATCCGATTCAACCCGCGCCAGCATCGATTCCAGTTCCATCCAGGCCGGCCGTGATTTTTCGATGAAGCGCTGAAGATCGATGATCATAGCAATTGCTTCTGTTTGATATTCAGATACTGGCTGACCAGTTCCGCGCTCAAACGTTCGTTGTCGATAAGCGAAAATTTTATACCCCTGCGCTGCAGTGTCTTTTCCAGTTGCCGCAGTCTTTGCCAGCGCAGGTGACCGCCCAATCCCCGGTATAAGTCATCCACCGATTCCACTCCCGGATTAGAAAACAAGGGTTCGATTCCAGGCTGTCGAATCATATTGACCAACAGCAAATGCTGACGCCGGATCAGATCCACGCTGCGGACGAAATTCTCCGCAAGGGCCGGGTCGTCCAACGACGTCAAAAAGATAATCAGGGCGCGCCGCCGCAAGCGCATCCGGATGAAGGTATACAATTCGCCGAAATCCGGAGTCACGATCTGCGGCTGAAGCGTATATAACGCATCGCGGCAGGTGTTGTAATGGGCTTTCCCATTTTTTGCGCGAACGAAGGTTTCCACCCTGTCGGTAAAAGTAATCAAACCGAAAAGGTCGCCCTGCTGCTGCGCCGCCAACCCCAGCACTAGTGCGGCAGTGACCATGCGTTCCAGAATTGGCGGGCCACCCGCTTCTGCAAGCAAAGATGGCTGACGCCGCGCCGAAAGCCGCGACGCATCAACCACGACATAAATTTCCTGCGTCCGTTCAATCTGGAAAACTTTCGTGATGGGTCTCGCCCGGCGTGCCGTTGCCTTCCAGTGGATGTCCTCGAAACTGTCTCCGGTGACGTACTCGCGAAGCTTTTCGAAGTCGCGGCCCTTTCCCACCTGACGCTGGAGATGAAAACCCTGAATCCCGCGTCTCAAAAACAGCGAAGCGAGGCTTTTGCGTTCGGTCATCAAATCCGGATAGACACGGATTTCCGACTCCGAGGGAATCGGTTTGCGAATGGACCACATTCCGAAAGGCGATATCCCTTCCACATAAACCGGACCCGCCCGAAACCGCCCTCTCATTTTGGGAGTACAGCTCCAGCTGAGACGGGACCATTCCGCGTCGGAAGGGAGGACAACGTCTTGTTCCGGATCCGTGGCCGGTATCTCGTCAGGCAATCCCAATCCAATGCGCAGACCGCGGCTCTTCTGAGATTGATTTTGAATCCGAATGTCCACTTTTCCTTCCCGGTCTTTGGACATACGAACGATTGGTGGAAACTGAACTCCAATCACGGCCACTGAGCCGGAAGCCCGCAGAGCATCCGCGACGGAGACAATACCCAATACCACAATCACCGCCAGGCAAACCGGCGCCAGGCGCGGCGCCGCTGCGGCCAGCAAGGCCACAGGCGGGGCAACCGCTCCCACCCAGATCAAAAGCCTGTTGCGTGGAACAATCATGGAAAGCCTCTTACCTCGGAACTGCGATCTTCTGCAGAATCTGTCCGACGACTTCCGCTTCCGTAACACCTTCGATTTCGAACTCCGGGCGCAGAATCAGGCGATGCTCCAGAACCGGCAGCGCCATTGCCTTGATGTCATCGGGCGTTACGAAATCGCGGCCGCAGATTGCCGCATATGCGCGAGACGCCATGATGAGCGATTGCGTGGCGCGCGGTCCGGCCCCGGAGAGCACGCTTTCGTGTTCCCGTGTGGCGCGGACAATATCCACCAGATAGGCGATCAGCTCTTCCCGAATCACAATGTTCGCGGCGCCGTCGCGCAAAATGGAAAGGTCTTCTGGTTTGATCACGGGCCGGACCGCTCCTTGAGCCAGCAGGGTCTCCGGAGCTTCCGGCGTCATCGTGCGCTGCGCCAGAATCACTTCCTCGGAACGGTCGGGTGCGCGCATGGTGATTTTGAGCATGAAACGATCCTTTTGCGCTTCCGGAAGCGGGTACGTCCCTTCATATTCGATGGGATTCTGAGTGGCGAATACCGTGAAATTCGGTGACAAGGGGTGCGTATCCCGATCGATGGTCACCGCCCGCTCCTGCATTGCCTGTAACAACGCCGATTGCGTCTTGGCCGGAGCACGATTAATTTCGTCTGCCAGGAGAAACGAAGTGAACACTGGCCCTTTGATCAATGAGAATTCATTATTTTGAAAATTGAACACATTCGTGCCCGTAATGTCGGCGGGCATCAGGTCGGGGGTGAATTGAATGCGCGCAAAATCGCTGCCGAGCACTCGTGCGAGCGTGCGTACGAGAAGGGTTTTGGCAACCCCGGGAACGCCCTCGATCAGCGCATGATTCCCGGTGAAAATTGCAATCAATGCCTTTTCAATGACGTCGTTTTGTCCGATGATCACTTTCGCCGTTTCATGGCGGGCTTCCGCAAGTACTCCCTTGAGGCGTTCAATATTCATTTGGTCTCTTTCGCAGTGTGAGTTTGAAGAACTTCAGAAATCTTTCGGTATGCCCGAACAGGATCCCGATCCCTGGCGGGCAGCGCGGATTCCGCACCAAACACGTCTTCGGCCTTCTTAAGACGAGATGCCGACCTGCCGCCGAATTGCGGCAAAGACTCCCGCCAGGTCTTGAATGCGACAGTAAGCACCTCAGCTCGCGGAATATTGCGCCGGAGGAGATTTACAAATCCCGACGCGGCATCCCTTCCCATCACAAACTGTGGCCCGGCGGCTCCTTCGCGCACGGGAATCAGGCTGAATGAACTTTTCCAGATAAACAGTCCGGCCAGAAGAGCCAGGCTGAGTAAGAACCATTGCAGGTGATAGGCGCGCATCAGTGTCGCGATTCCAGGATTTTGGGTCGTGCCCAGGTGCGCTTCGTCAAAAACAACGTTGCGGTTCGAACCGATGAACCATGCGGCCAAATCGGTATGACGATCCCTGGTCATCGCTTCGTTGCTCAAGAAATAGGAATCCGTGGCAACGACGACGGAACCTCGGCCAAACCGGCGCTCAATCACGACCGGATCGGCGCCGCGCATATAGATCGGCACCCATTCGGGATTCAGATTTGTAGCGACCAGACCGCTGTGCCAATCGATGGACGGCTTTAACGCCAGCTGGCTGACATTGCGAACCACGGCAGCCTTGAAAGTGGACGAATCTTCAACGGCCACTTCAACCACTTTGAAATTCAATCCCCACCGGTTGCGGTGCGGTGTCGGTTTGGGTGGATCTTCTGGCCGCGATTGCGGATTGTCCGGAATCAATGGTTTGAACTCAACGAACTCCGGATAGAGGGCGATTGCAAACCGTCCGCCTTCGTTGACGAACCGGTCAATTTCAGCAAACAGATCTTCAGGAAGTGATTTCCAGCCGTACTCAGGCAGCGCAAGAAGTACAAACGTTGTACCTTCTCCTGGCGGCAATACATTCCCTACGGAAAAATCCTGGCGCACGGAAATGCCGGGCAGGCGCTCCAGGCTTTCGTAGATCGCCATGGCGCCGAGAGGATCCGAACGCAGTGTCGAGTATTGCGGATAGACATCGCTGGATTCGAATCGCTGTTCGAATAACTCGACAATTCCGAAAACCAGCAGAGTGGCCGAGACCACAAGCAGAATGGCGCCTTGATAACGCTTCATGCGTCCACCTGGATGTTTTCAGTGTTGGCCGCAAATTGATCCGCAAGCTCACGATCGGCCGCATGGTCGCCGTACCAGACTCGCTCAAAGATTCTTAGATTCTCACTGAATCGCTGCTTCAGATTCGGAAACGAATGGGCACGGCGGCTCAATTCATTTTCGTAATCCCGATTGGATTTGAAACGAGCGATGGCAATCAAATGTTGCTGCGACAGACGAACGAGACTGGCCAGGTAGAATGCGCGCATCGCCAGGCGAAACTCCCCGCGCTCGATCAGTTCCCGGCCCAGCTTCGACCAGCCCTGCTCCGGTAACTGGTCCGCGGCGGTGCCTTCGTCCGCAACATCCGGTATGGGTTGAAGGGCCACGGGAGGCAGCGCAATCCCCCTTTTTCGCTTGTTTCGAACTCGAATCAAAAATACAGCGAGGGCCGAGAGCACAATGGCAAGAAGCAGGAATAACAGCCCCTGGGACGATACCAGCGATCCAAAGAACGGACTGCGCGGGCGGTTGTTGGATGAGAACAACCATTGCAGCAGTTCTTCAATCCAGTTGACAACCGTGCCGATCATCCGGGAAACCATGTTCCCGACCGCAATTAGAAAACGAACGATCAGCCCCTGTTCCGTCTTCTGTTCCCCCTGGACGCGCGGCATCCGCCACGCATACTTGCGCTCCTGAATCACTTCGTCGATCCGGCGATCGAGATCCGCCGGAGCCGCAACAGAAGAAGGCTCGGCAGGCTGTGCCGGGATCGCGGCTGGAGCAAATGCAAGATAGCAGGCGATTGTGATTGTTGCCGCTACCGCACCTGTTAACGGAAAGTGATTCCGGCTGTAGGCGCGGTCTATTAACGCGCACCATCTTCAGGACAGAATGTCCCTCGTTACGGTAAATCGTGCGCGGTCATATTCCGCGCCGACAGTGGGGCGGGATTTAATCCGAAACAAAACGGAGGCCCTCAAATCGG
>JBGPBY010000246.1:0-10535 GCA_041481485.1 Terriglobia bacterium | reverse complement strand
GAGTCTGCGTACTACCTGTTTTTGCTTAATGAACAAATTGTCATTTGCCGTAATCAGGCAACTGTCACGATTCTGCTTAAATTAGAGGGTGGCAAAAGTAATTTGGGCATCACCGAAGGCGTCTAGCGGATTCCAGAGAATATCGTTTCACACACGGATCGCTGCTGACTCCCAACTCGCCGGGTCCTTGTCAGAACGGAACCAATGCAATAGATCAACCACTACTGACGAGCCCTCCACACGAAGGGCAAATCGATCCATATTTCTAGTGGCGCGGCCGGAAGTATGCAGTCCGTCCGGACGATACTGTGAATCGTGTTTACTGCACTGAAACCTGGCGTCCTTGGGCAACCATTTCAATGCCGCGTTCTCGTGAGGACACGAGAGGGCAAAGGCATAAATGCAATTCTGATAGCGAACAATAATAACCTGCGATTGGCGATCAATCGTCGCACTGTCGATGACGGGCATCGGATATTGCTTTTCATTCGCAGTTCCCGCTCCCGCAATCGAGAAGACAGGCAATCCTGCAAGTGCAAAAGCGAGACACCCCCCGGTTTTCAATAAGCGACGTCGTTTTATGTTCATGACTCTAGATATTCAAAAGGCCCGAACCAGCCAATGTGGTTAAGAACCACAGGAACACACTTGCAACGGAGGTCACTAGTAAGCGCGACCAGGAGCGCGCACTTCCCCTTGCTACACTCCGTTCAGCACGAATCAGGAGTGCACCGTTGAGGATAAGTAAAACTGTCAATCCCATCTTCGTCCAAAACAACCTGGAGTGCAGATACGTGTCCGGATCCGAAGCGAAAAGGAGCAATCCGCTTGTGATAATTGCCATCAATCCGGCCACCACGATTCGATGTATTCCCTTTAGACCCTGGAGGGAGGGTGTTCGATCTGCAAGTTCGAGGAAGGATGTCTTAATTATTGTTCGATCTGCGAATATGGAACAGCCTCCTCCGGCGAGCAATCCTCCAACATGAGCAAAACCAATTGTTGTTCGGACTGCGGGATGGTTCGCAAAAAACGACGCCCATGTTTCAAGGCTTCCGCGGATTAGTTCATTCATGTCATCGGTGTCCAAACAGCATCATCGAATATCCGATCGTGCCTACGCCAATAGACCCAAGAGCCAGATCGCGGTGAAGTGCCTTATTCGAAGGTGACGCCAGTGTGATTCCCCGATTCCTGTGCTCGTGTGGCCCAGTGGCGGCCGACGCAACAAATCCAGCACTTGCAGTGAGCATCAGTATCCCGTGAAGCAGTCTGCGGGTATGACCGTCCGGATTTTTTCGGTCCTCCACCATATTCCAAACCCCTGTAACTGCATTGACACCGAACAAGCCGACAATTCCAGTGCCAATGGCGGCGTGCAGTCCCCTTTTCGAATCTGAATTCACATTGTTCTTGTATAACGATTGCCCGAGACCAAATTCCGTAGCAAAAAGTGGCAGTGTGGCAAAACTCGCGATTTTGTGGATTTTTGCCCGCAGTCGATAGCCATCGGAATAAGTCACGGCGCTGGGGTGCGCTTGCGGATCAGATTGCCCGGGGTCCACGGTTGCGGGGGGACTCGGCGCCGGGATATTGTTTTGAGCCCACGCAGGCCTTAAAAGAAGAATAAACGCGATCGCAGTTCCAATGGTCTTCATAATCGGCTCCACGGTTCGCCGTCTGAATTTTGTCGCCTGAGCTTCATTTAAGCGACATCAGTAACTTTTTGCAAATGACAGTTTGGACAGAAATTTCTATCCAATTGCAGATTGACGATTGATGTGCGCTCCTGACTCAAACTCCTTCCTTGCATTGGACCGTCGGAATTTGTAACCCAGAGACACAACACGTCTGAGCCATAGACGGCATTCCTGGCACGGGGAAAGCAGATTAATCTTCAACGTGACAATTCGTTCATCTAAATGCGATGCGTTTCAAAATGGGAGACTGCTGCCGTACACTAACGCAAATTCGGACGGAGACTGATGATGACAAAATCGATACTTTCGATGACTCGACGGTCGTTTCTTACAGCGGCGACACTTGCGCCAATCCATGCGTTGGGTTCCTTCTATTCTGGAATCGGTGAACATCACTTTCATTACGATCATGTGGTCGGAACATCGATGGATTTGGTCGTTTGGTCGCGCAATGCTGCAGCAGCAGATCGGGCGGAATTAGCAGCACGGGCGGAGATCGAGCGTCTTATCTCAATTCTTGACACGCGAAACCCCGAAAGCGAGATCAGCCGGCTTGGAAACAGTACCCTCTCGACGTGTTCCTACGATCTCGGCCAGGTATTTGCCCAATACGATTACTGGGAAAGGCAGACAAACGGCGCGCTTTCGCTTCGCCCCCTGGGAGCAGGCACACCGCGAAACGTCGATGCTCTCGGCAAAGCATATATTATTGATCGAGCAGTCGCCGCCGCGCGAGATGAAGCACCTGGTTTGACCGGCCTGCTGTTGAACATCGGCGGCGACATTGTTGCATGGGGGAATACTCCCGATATCGAAGTCGCTGATCCTCTCTCTCCCCACGACAATGGGTCCACCATTTCGAAAATCGCTCTCCGGAATTACGCAATCGCAACCAGTGGCACCGTTGCGCGCGGCGGGCACCTGATTGATGCCCGTACCGGGCAGACGGGATTGCCCGGTGCGAGCGCCACTGTATTAGCGCCTGACGCCGTTACTGCCAATGCGCTTTCCACGACGCTCTGCGTTATAAGCCCAAAGGAAGGACTGGAGTTGGTGAAAGCGACAGATGACGCGGAAGGATTGATTGTTGAACCCGGCGGCGTGCAGTGGCGAACCTCCGGCTTTGCAAGTTGGGAGAGGCCGCGGGTGATTCCGATAGCCGCTGTCGCAGACTGGCCGATGGGATACGAGCTGGCAATCAATTTCACTTTGACGGCAGGACAGTCGGCATTTGGCGGCCGAGGGGGCGGTCCCGGGCCCTTCGGTGGGCGCGGCTTACCGCCCCAGTTTGTCGCGGTATGGATTGAGAACCCTGCGGGCAAACTCGTTCGAGTTCTCGGATTCTGGGCAAACAATAAGACACGCTACTACAGCGAACTGTCGAGTTTCTTCGCTCTCATGGGGCAGAACCAAAACCAAATGTACTCCATCGCGCGTGCGACGCGGCGCCCCGGCGCCTATTCATTTGTCTGGGACGGCCTGGATGATCAACACAAGGCGGTACCGCCGGGATCCTATAAAGTCGTCATCGAAACCAATCAGGAGCATGGTACCTACGGAAAACAAGCGGGAACTATAATGTGTGGTGACGCTCCTTCCAGCTTGACGTTGCCGGCAACTGCAAATTTCGAACAAGTCGGAATCCAATATGGGCCCAGGCAGAATCGCGCATGAAACATGTCATTCGCGTCATTTCCCACTGGGGCTTGCTGTTGCACATTTACGTTTCGATGTCAGGCTTCACCCTCGTTTTGCTTTTTGCGGTCAGCGGGCTGACTTTGAATCATCAGGATTTTGGATTCGGTAATCCGAAAGTCACTACAACGAGTATTGCGCTGCCTATGGCGCTTCTGACAACTCCGGATCGCACTGCGATAGGCAATCAACTCAAAGGTGCCATTGGTATCCGCTCGGAAATTACGGACTATCATGAGGATCCCGACCAGATTCAGGTGATTTTTGCGGTCCCAGGCAAACGCACTCTTGTAACGATCAGTCGCGCCGATGGAAGATCCGAAGTCGAATCGGAAACACGCGGAATGCTGGGGACGATCGATGACCTCCATAAGGGTTTCGACAGCGGACGGGCCTGGTACTGGATTATCGACATTACTGCCGTACTTCTAACGATAAGTTCACTTACCGGCATGATTACACTGCTCGCGTTACGAGCTCGCCGCCGCAGTGGGTTTATAGTCGGTTCGTTGGGAGTGGCAATGGTGGTTTCGATTTACCTGATATGGGTGCCGCGGTAAACCCGTGACGTCGGTGCGATTGCTTGTTGTAGAAGACGACATTGCCATTCAGCGTCTTCTGATTCGTGCTTTGAAAGAGGCGGGCTACCAGGTCGACACCGCGGATACTGCAGCTGCAGCGGAGCCGCTGATTATGAAGGGGGTTCATGACGCATACATCATCGATCTCGGACTTCCCGACGGCGATGGTCTGGAACTCATCCAGCGCTGCCGCACTCAGGGCAGCACCGCGCCAGTTTTGATTCTTTCGGCCCGCCGGTCCGTGAATGAAAGAGTGCGCGGTCTGGAACAGGGCGGGGACGACTATCTTACCAAGCCGTTCGCACTTGCCGAACTACTTGCACGACTCCGCAATCTTCTGCGTCACGCCGTTCCAATTCCGAAGGAATCGCTTCGTCTCCGCGTTGGAGATTTGCAGTTGGATCTTGTAAGGAGAGAAGCCTATCGCAACAGCCAGCCTCTGCGATTAACACCGCAGGAATTTGTACTTCTGGAATACCTGTACCGCAATGCAGGCCGGGTCGTGACGCGCGCAATGATCCTCAAGAATGTGTGGCAGATGAGAATTGATCCGGCCACGAATGTCGTCGACGTGCATATCTACCGATTGCGGAACAAAGTCGATAGCGAAGGGGACCAGCCCTTGATCCACACCATTCGCGGGGTCGGATATGTTCTCAAACTTCCTTAGGGGTCCGCGCGACACCGCTGCATGGCGGCTTTCGATCTGGACCACGCTCGCATTCGCAGTCGGTACAGCGCTGGCATTTCTCGTCATATATCTGCTCGTCGAGAATAGCGTGCGCGAGCGTACTGACGCATGGCTGAGCGGGGAGGCCGAAGTGCTGTCCAACGTGGCAATGAATACTCCGCAAGACAGTCTTTACAATCGCATCGTTGAAGAAGTTGCCGAACTGGCAACTCGAGAGATCCCCGCAGAAAATAGCGAAAACGGCCAAAATCAAAAGTCGATTTTTTTCGCGGAAACCGCCGAAAGGCAGCCTCCTTTGTGGATAGGACCGGAACCGCGGAAAGCCTTCCTGACCGCAATCGACCGGGCCCACCTTACTCCGGGCATGCCTCAATCGATTTATGTGAATGACTTCCCCATTCCATTTCGGGTTGTAGCCAGCGGCAAGGAGCGCGGCACCCTGGTCTATCTTGGACTGATCGATCGGTCTGCGATAAGCCTGCTCGACAAATTGGTCCATCGGTTTCTGGAGGTATGGGCTGGAATGGTTCTTCTGGGCTTTGTAATTTCCTATGCCAGTGCCCACCGCACATTGAGCCGAATTGAAAGAATTGCCGAAACCGTCGCCCGGATCGGAAGCAATGATCTGGGAAGCCGATTGCCGGAAGCCGGGAACTCCGATGAAATTTCACGGCTGTCGCGAACATTCAATCACATGCTCGATCGTATTCAAGCCTCGGTCAATCAGGTTCGCACAGTGACCGATTCGGTCGCTCACGATCTCAAAAGCCCGGTGACATGGATTCGCGGCCGGCTGGAAGCGACGCTCTCAGACGACGACGATACCTCATGGCGGGAGCCTGTGGCGGAAGCAATCGAAGGGTTGGATCAAATGGCTGAACTGCTCAACACTACACTGGACCTGGCCGAAGCCGCGGGCGGCGCGCTGCACATTGAAAGAGCTCTAATCGATATGACCTCACTTGTGCGACAACTTATCGATCTCTATCAACCAGTGTTTGCTGAGCGCCAAATCGCACTTGAAACGGAATTTCACGAAGACGTGACGGTCGATGGAGACGTCGCCTTTCTGAATCGGGTCCTCGGAAACCTGCTCGACAATGAACTCAATCATTTGCCGAAAGCGTGCCATGTTTACATCACGCTGAAACAGTTGGACGAATTTGCCGAGTTGAAGATCGAAGATGACGGTCCCGGATTCTCTCCCGACCTTCGGCAGCGGGCGTTCGACAGATTCGTCAAGGGCAAACAATCCGCGGGACATGGTCTGGGGCTGGCATTCGTACATGCCATTGTTCGCGCGCATGGCGGCGATGTGTCGATATCGGATCGGCCTGGCGGCGGAGCGGTGATTGTGCTCTCCCTTCCGCGAGGTAACAAAGACAGGAGGAGTTGAATCGAGGAATTCGAATTCCAGGGTTGCGATTGCTTATTTGAGTAACTATTTTAACGATGAGGAAATTTGACATGATTGGAATACGAAGTAACGTTCAATTTAGAATATTTGGCTTGCTGCTGATTGTATTGTTGGGCAGGCCTCTGGCAGCATTTGCCCAAGGCGATGAGATTCAGGTGTATGACGGTGGACTTGCTCCAGTTGGCACGTTCAACCTGACACTTCACAATAACTTCACGCCGAAAGGGATAAAGTCTCCATCTTTTCCCGGCGCGATCATTTCCGACCATTCCCTCAATGGAGTTCCTGAATGGGCCCTTGGAGTGACGAAATGGTTCGAGGCCGGTCTCTATCTGCCGCTGTACAGCATCGACAAGGACCAGGGCGCCAAATTGAATGGATTCAAGCTTCGTACTCTATTTGCGGTGCCGTCGGCCGACGATCGGAAGTTTTTCTACGGTGTCAATTTTGAGTTCAGTGTGAATGCCAAGCATTGGGATGAAAGGCGATTCACATCGGAAGTAAGGCCTATCATCGGTTGGCACCTGAAGCCGGTCGACATTATTTACAATCCCATAGTGGACACTTCTTACACCGGCGGCTTCAAAAACCTGGAGTACGTTCCATCTCTTAGAGTGGCCTATAACCTGGACAACGGCTGGGCACTCGCCGCTGAGCATTATGCCGATTTTGGCACTCTGCACAAATTCGCAAAAATTCACGACCAGGCTCATCAGTTGTTTGCTGTGGTCGATCACAGCAGCAAAGCCTTGGATGTGGAAGCTGGCGTCGGAATCGGTGTTACTGCGAATTCGGACAAATGGCAGCTGAAATTAATTTTGTCGCGGGATCTGAATTGATCACATTTCCGTCGGGGAAAAGTTGACCGGAGACGGTTGTGGCATGCCGCCAATTCGGCAAGTCCCGCACCGTGTTCCGGAGTCTCAAGCTCAATGGGATACAGGAATGGCAACTCAACGTTCCGCACAATCCCCCGAAAAGACTGTCCTGTTTTCCGACACCTTCTGACAGTTCTACCTTCGGGTTAGCCCGATTTAGAAATTGTTTACCCGGGGTGTATTGAGACGCTTCGGCTTTCGACGCATTCTCCATCAGGTACGTACAACTTTGCCGTACCGAAAAGGAGCCGATATGCCGTCAACTGGATTCAAAACTGCAATCCGCCAACAAGAAAGCATTCTTTCACCCCTTGAAAAGAAGACCCTGGCGTGGCTGGCCCGGCACATGCCGGAATGGGTCAATTCCGATCATTTGACGGCGCTGGGCTTTGCCGGAATGATCCTCACCGGGCTTTCCTATTATTTCGCGCACTGGGATCGGCGGATGCTGCTGGCTGGGATCGTGTTTCTTGCCATCAACTGGTTTGGCGACAGTCTCGACGGCACGCTGGCCCGTTATCGAAACCGGCTCAGGCCACGCTACGGCTTTTACGTGGACCACATTGTGGATGCATTTGGAGTTCTGTTTCTGGTAGCAGGGATGGGAATGTCGGGATACATGAGCCCGAGTGTCGCCATGGCATTCCTGATTGCTTACTACCTGTTATCGATCGAACTGTATCTGGCGACCTACACGGTGGGCGTCTTCAAACTTTCATTTGGAATCTGGGGCCCCACCGAACTGCGCGTTCTGCTAGCTCTCGGTAACGTCACACTCATGTATCACCCGCATGCAGGGATCGCCGGCCATTCCTTTCTTCTGGCCGACGCCGGTGCAATCGTTGCCATTCCTGCCATTGCAGGAATGGCACTGATTGGAGCGCTGCGGAATACTGTTCGTCTGTACGCGGAAGAGCGGCTCAGCTGATCCCGCCGGTTGAGAAATGAAAATTGATTGATGATTATTGATTATTGCGCTTGGCAGATGAGAATTCCCGGGTCTGCCCCCCTCGGCCGAGAAAGGGGCAATAGTCAATAATCATCAATCAATTTTCAATTCTCAACCTGCGGGGTAGACAGGGTTAGGCATTCCGCCATACATTCCGGTGTGTGTCACTGCCTCAACCGCAAACTGTACGTGTCCGCTTCGAATCCTTTGAGCTGGACTGCAATACCGGAGAGCTGTTCAAAGACGGCCAGCGCCTGAAGCTTCAGGATCAACCGGCCCGGCTGCTGAATCTGCTGGTGAGCCACGCGGGAAGTCTCGTCACCCGCAACGAAATCCAGGAAGCACTGTGGAACGACGGGGAGTTTGTCGAATTTGAACACGCGATCAATGTCGCCATCAAAAAGATCCGCCAGGCGCTGGATGACGATCCGCTTCACCCGCGACTCATCGAAACGCTGCCCCGAAAAGGATACCGTTTCATTGCCCCCGTCGAGCAAGTCCAATCCGTATCGGCCGCCGCCAGCGAGACTGTGCCCCCTGCAAAGCTTACGGAGACTCCTGCGCCCGAAATCCATACCGGTGCGGCGCGAGCCCAGGAGACCGATGAAGCAACGCTCGAACGCGAGTTTGCGCTGCCAGCGACTCCGGCCCGGATCATGTTTATTCTGGTTCAGCTGCTTTATCTGACGGTATACGGACTTACGCTGACCCACCTGCATGAAGTGGCGTCGGTGTTGGGTGAGGCCGGCGTCGGCTGGCTGGCCTCGCCGGTGCTCATCGGCGCGGCGGCAAGCTTTCCCGTTCGGCTATATCTGATATTTACGGTTGGGCTTGGACATCCGGCGGCTGGAATCAAGTATCGCCGGATGCTGCCATATTTGATGCCGTGGGACTGGCTGTGGGCGCCATCCCCGTTCCTGGCGGCACACGCCATCGGTTCCGGCTGGGCGCTGGTGATGACCGCGTTGTTGGTTTATCCGCCGATCTCTCAGCTGATCCTGATGCGGAGCATCGATCACCAGAAGAATCGCAAATAAGGGAGTCTCAAATCCCCTGCCGAACACCATCGCGCATCGATGTCAGGGTGCTTTCCAGGGATTCGCGAGGAATAGACTCGACATACGAACCAACTATCCAGCCGAAACCAAAAGGGATGCCCCGGCTCAAACTGATCGATTCGCATTCGACGATCACTCCACCATCCTCTTCACGAAAACGCCAGTAGGAATTCAGCCGCCACAGGTAACCACTGTCGTCGCCAATGGTCTCTTCCTTTTCTGAGGGAGATCCGGCATTTTCGAGCTGCGCGATCTTTGTCGAATAGCTTCTGCTCGATACCCGGCCCGGCCCATTAACCTGATAAATGACTGTGTGTTCGGTGTTGTAGTGCACCGTGACGACTTTCTTCCGCATCAGCCGGAGGTAAATTCGAAACGTATCTCCGTTTCGGGACAGCAGCTTCGAACTTTCAACTTCCTTGTAGTACTTGCTCTGATGATCGTAGTCCTTAATCCATCGCAGAAGCGTATCGACTTTGAGTCCGGGAACAAAAATTACTCCATACCAGTGATGGATCAAGCCATCATCTCCGTGCAATTCGTGACCGGCGGTATCGACGGTGGTGAGCCGCTCGATATAGACATTTCCGGCTTTCAATTGCGCTCGTATTTTCGCAGCAGCGGCCGGCTTCACAAGGTCCATTCGCAGAAATCCGGCATTGCCCTGCAGCTCGGAGTTGATTCTTTTCTCGGTCAGGTGGACGTAGGTGTCCCACGATTTCAAGGTTTTGTTCTGGAGTACCGCGGCGGCCACGAGCGGTACGGAAAGACCAAACAACATTAATAGAATGAGAGGCGAGCGGATCGATCGGCGTTTCATGCGGTTTCTCCATGGATATCAAAGAATACTAAGCGATCGGACACAAGGAAATTCAGAAGACAGCAGGGTAATAGCGATAATGCATTGGCGAGAATCGGACCGATATGCGCGATACCGATCAGAAATCCTGAACAAAACAACGTCCCGGCGATGGAGATGATTCCATTCGATAGGTTGAATCGCATAAACGCGACGAACATTGATTTTGGGTCAGGCACACTGCGGTCCGCCCATGTCCACGACCAATGCCACAGAAAATTGTGAACAACGGCGATCTCTACCGAAACAGCCGACGCCCAGAGAAAATGCGGCTCAATGACATGCAACAGCCCCGCCAGGACTCCGAGCTGAACGGCAAAGCCCATGGCGCCAACGGCATTGAAGCGAATCCATCGGAGGCATGTGGAGTTGTCGGATTTGAACATCTTCCATTCCTTTCGGGGCGCAGTTCGTTGCGCCACCCCGCGATAATGCAAGGAATGGGAATTTCGCTCAATGCACGGAAGGTAAACTCCTTCTAAACCGGCAGGATGATGTGGATAAACTGTAGAGACGGCCCGGTTCCCAGCTGCGTTAGCGACAGGTCCTTAGTGCTGCAGTTAACCGACGGCATGGCCAGTCGCGTTCCCAGCCGCGTTAGCGGCGGCAGGTCCCTTAGCCACCGGCGTGAGCCGGTGGAAATTTCAGCTCAAAACCAAATGAGCCGCGTAGCGGCGACAGATCAAGAAAATTGCTGGATCTGTCGT
>JBGPBY010000245.1:0-10550 GCA_041481485.1 Terriglobia bacterium | reverse complement strand
TCGACGTCGCGCGCTTGTACAGCAGCGGATTCTGCCGTCGCGGCCCATTCGGTATGAGGACGACTTGAGTTCCCGCCGCCGGTTTTCCGCCGGGCGCCTGGACGCTTCCGGTTACTGTGGCCGCGGGGCTGGCCAGCACAATCTCGACAGGCTCGGCCGAACTGCTGCCGATCATGATTGTTCCCGAGTCGTAAACACTCTTCTCGCCCTGCCGAACGTCTGCGATGTAGGCAGTGCGCAGCAATGCCAGGGGAGAATCCAGATAGTACTGGCCTTCGACAACTCCGGAATACACACGCCAGTCCGCGGCGCCCTGATTGCCCAGTGAAGCCTGTTGCGTAATTGCGGCGGGCAGCGAATTACGGGAAATCAGACGGACCTGAGTGGGCGATTGAGTCAGAAGGCTTGCGTCACTGGATATGAATCGAAGCCGAAGGTCGGCACCGGAAGTCAGCACGACGGTGATGCCGCTGACATCCTGATTTCCAACATTCACTTCGGTGTGGCCCGCATATCGCGCCTGCAGATTGTCGGGATCACGCTGAATGACGTAAAGGTCGTAGCGTCCGGGCCGGACTCCGCGCAATTCGAATTTTCCGGCAGCCCGTTCTTCGGCGGTGCCGAAGTATGTCTGCTGGTAGGAGCCATCTTCCCGAATGCCGCCGTTCTCGCTGGAGATTAGATAGAAATTTGGAAGCAATTGAGGAGTGTTCAAATTCGCGGCGCCACGCGCTCCGTTCGGCGCAGCCGGAGCGGCCGGTGATGGAGTCATTGGAGGTGTTACGACATTTCCAACGATCTTTAGCGCGGTGTACGGCGGAACTGAAAAATTGACGCTTCCGGTTTCAGTGCCGCTCGCCACGCGAATCGGGGTGGCTCGGTTTGGGTCATCCGAGCCCGGGTAATACGATCGCGAAACATCCTGCCCGGCTGCCGGAGTTGCTGCAGCTCTACGAGACTCTGCACGCACGTAGTATTCTCCGGGTTCGAGTCCATAGAGACGATATTCTCCACGATCGTTTGAAGCGATACTTCTCTTTGATGCGAGTGTGCGCTGCCCATCCTGATACGACACTTGAAGCGCAAAAATCTGGCCACTGACGACCGGCCTGCCACTCGAATCGATCACGCGCCCGCTGATGACTCCAGCCGGCATCATGGTGATTCCGAGCCTGACTGGTTGGTCGTTCAGTATGAATCCGATCGTCGACACGACAATGGCGTTTCCACCGCGGGCGCCGGCAGTTTGCGTGAGAGTCGTACCGGCGGCTTGAACGCCGTTTCCGTCCGGCATTGGAAAGAACCCGTCTTTGGAATAGCGAAGCTGGTATCGGCCTGGGTAGAGATCCTTGAAAATAAAGTGTCCGGTTTCGTCGGTAACAGTATCGAGAAGAGCCGTAGCCGGCGTGGGCGCCGCCCCACGCAAGGGCGCTGTAGCCTGCGCGGTGTTGAGCTGCACCTGCGCGCCGGCGACCGGCTCGGGCGGATTAGTATTGGTTCGAATCGTCCCTTCGATGATTCCGGTGTTTGAAGGCGCAGTAGGTGCAGGAGTCTGCGCGCATACCAGTAAAGTCGTGACAGTTAGGAAAAGGATCCCTCTCCCAACGGGAGAGGGTGGCCGAAGGCCGGGTGAGGGGTACCGCAAGCGTCCCATCTTTCTAGTGCTGATCCGGAATAATCTGCACCGCCACATTGCCTGTCGTGATCCCCGCGCTGACCGTAACATTCACACCTCTCGATTCAAACTGCCTCATGAATTCTTCATTCTGTTCCGCGCCCAGCGGATTGTTTTCAAATGCAAAAACCTTATATGGTCCCGGTGCGATTCCGCTGAATGTAAACGAACCGGTTCCGCCCAGAACTGTGGCGTTCTTATACAGTAGAAAGTTTTGCCGTCTCGGTGCGTCAGGAATCAGCACCAACCGGGCCGATCCCACGGGCTTGTGCAGCGCATCCTGAACGACGCCCTGAATGACTCCTCCACCTCGACTGACGACGATTTCCATCGCGTCCGGCGCCGTCTTCCCGATTTCGAAGGAGCCTTCGTTGTAAAAACTCTGCGATCCGAGCCGCATATCTGAAACATAAGCATCCTGCGGCAGTCCCGTCACTGCCGAAACGAAATAGCGCGCATCGATCAGGCCGGGTATTGCAAAAGCTCCGTCGCTGGCTGCCGGCGGTGCCTGAAGGCCTCTGACACCTAGCAAAGAAGGGAGGTTGTCCAGCGGCTGAATGTTGACTCGGACATTCGCGATGTTGAACGGCTGCGGCCGCTGCGTTGGCGGAGGGGTTCTGACGATCGTCAATCTTCCCCTGAGATCGACTCCCGGACGAATGACGGACATCACGTTCGTGATGTTTTCCGAACCCACCTCAATGCTGGTTCGCCCGCTAAAATACGACGAATTCGCGGAATCTGCGGCTGGGCCGTTGAAAATGGGATAAAAATCATAAGTTCCCGGTGGCACTCCGCGAATTTCAAAAGGCGTATTGGTGTCGTCTGGGGCAGCTCCTCTCCCTCTCGAAGCCTGTTGAACATTGGAGAGCAACTGCGGTGTTTCTGAAAACTCGGGATTTCGCGGAACCAAAAACACAGATGCCACTGCCCGATTGACTTGCCCCCTCGGTCCAACGCGGCCCGGCATGTTGTTCACAATGGTTCCCGAGACGGTAACTCCAGTTATCGCCTGTACTGAGAAGTCGGCGCCGCCCAGTTCCTGACCTTCCCGGAGAACGATCGGCACAGCTCGCGATGGGTCCATTGTTCCGGGATAGTACGTGGGCGCCGGATAATTTGTGTTCTGACCAACCGCCGCCCTGAAATCAGTAATAGTACGAACCAGATATTCACCGGGCGGAAACCAGTAAAGCCGGAACTCTCCCCGATCATCGGTCTGAATCGAATTCCCAATTTGATTCACTGTCTTCATGCCGTTCCGATAGACGACTCGAAATGCCGCGACAGAAACGCCGCTTGCCGGCTGACGATTCACATCGAGCACCTTCCCGGCAATTGTGGCGCCGCGAATCATCGTCAAGGTGACGTGCTGCACGGGCTGCGGTGTTGTGTTCGAAGCAGCCGCATTATTTCCGTTCGACGGGCCCACTCGTGCCGTAGAGGTGACCTGGGTGGGCGCCGTTCCGAATGTCGCCGGTCCAAGGTATCCATCATGTTGTGCCCGGATGTTGTAAGTACCTTCGGCTAAGTCGCGAAAAGTAGCATGTCCGGAACTATCGGTAGTGGCCGAATGCGAGTCCACAGGGGCATTCGCCTGCGCGCGCACAAGGGCCTGGATTGCTGCCTGATCTCCGGCAGCCACAGCGGCCGACAGTGCCGCGTTTGAATTTGTGATGATATTCTGCGCCAAAATAGTGATATCGACATCACTAATGGGCTCTCCGGTGTCCGCCCGCTTTACCGTGACTTCAATTGAACATTTGCACTGCGCCGCAGTCAGCGGTGCGGGCTGCGGCGCTGCCGTCTGTGGAGCGGCGTCCCGCTGACCTTGCGTGGGTGTAGCAGGCGGGGCAGTCTGTAGTGCAGCGAGTGCCAACACGAGCAATGAGAGTATTTTCATGTTTGCGCCTGAGTCGAAAAGTTTATTGACGTCAAAATCACCTTCAAGATGACAACGGACAATGCCCCATGATCATTAAATTTTCATGAAAGCGGCCACCACCTGCAATGACAATTAAACATTGAACGGAATACACTCACCTCGTGGAATTGCAAGAACGTGTCCCGCTCGCTCCCTTGACCACGTTGCGTGTCGGCGGTCCCGCCCGCTACTTCGCGGCGGCCGAATCCGAAGAAGATCTCATCATCGCGCTGGCCTTTGCGAAGGCCCGAAATATGCCCTTGTTTATTCTCGGCGGCGGATCCAACCTTCTGGTCTCCGATGCCGGCTTTGACGGACTGGTCCTGAAAATCGATAACAAAGGTGTCGAACTTGAAAATTCCGGCAGCCACATGATTCTTCGCGCGGCCGCCGGCGAAGTGTGGGACGACTTTGTCGGGTCCTGCGTCAAAGTGAAGCTCGGTGGGGTGGAGTGTCTCAGCGGTATTCCCGGCCTGGTCGGTGGGACACCGGTGCAAAATGTCGGCGCCTACGGTCAGGAGACTTCGGAAGTTCTGGTGTCCGTGCGCGCCTGGGATCGCGATGCGGAAGCGATCGTCGAGTTGTCGAATGCACAATGCGGATTTACATACCGCACCAGCATTTTCAATACGACTGCGCGCGACCGGTACATCGTGCTTCAAGTGACGTTCTCGCTGAAGAAGGACGGAACCCCGAACGTCAAGTATCCCGATGTTCAGCGGAATCTCGATATCCACGGCGTGAAATCCGGGCCGCCCACGCTCGAAGAAGTTCGCAAGGCTGTTCGCGAGATTCGCGCCGGTAAGGGAATGCTGATCGTCGAAGGTGATCCCGATTGCCGCAGTGCCGGATCCTTTTTCAAGAATCCGATCATTTCGGAAGCTCAGTTCGCGTCGCTGCAGAGCAGTTCAGAAGATAAGGTTCCGAGGTTTCCCGCGTCCAACGCCAACGTCAAGACTTCGGCCGCGTGGCTGATCGAGCGTTCCGGTTTCGTGAAGGGCTATGCGCTGGGTCCTGCAGCAGTTTCCCGAAAACACACACTCGCCCTGACCAATACCGGCAGCGCGCGCGCCTCCGACATTGTTGCTCTCGCGCGTCAGATTCGCCGCGGTGTCTTCGATCGATTTGGGATTCAGCTCACGCCCGAGCCCGTGTTTGTGGGGTTCTCGGAGGGGTTTCAACTGTAGGCGCGGCCTATTAAGGTGTGAAGAAATAATCAATACTCAATATTCAATTCTCAATTCTCATCGGCGGTGGCGCTTCGCGCAATCATTTCTTGAAGATGCCGCGCGATAGCGCATCCACAATTGAGAATTGAGAATTGAATACTGAGTATTGATTATTTCTTCACACCTTAATAGACCGCGCACGATCTCTGGGATTGCATCCCTATTCAGTTGTGGGCGGTCATAGACCGCCCCTACATTGCACGCGGTCATCGACCACACCGCAAGTGAAACGTTGTGCATGGTCATCAACCCCGCCTACAATCGTGGGTTCCAGCGGAGGATTGATGCGAATTCATTTACGGCTGATAAGTCTGATTGCTCTCATCATTTTATTCGCGGCGTGTTCGCGTTCCAGCGCACCGGCAGAGATTCCAATACCGAAGATCGCTGTCGAGAAGACGACGCTCGCCAACGGTCTCGATGTGCTGCTTGTCGAAGACCACAGGCTGCCGCGCGTTTCCGTCAGTGTCTGGTATCACGTGGGTCCGGTAAATGAAGAGCCGGGGCGGACGGGATTTGCGCATCTGTTCGAACACATGATGTTCCAGAAATCGAAGCATGTTCCGAAAGATGCCTATTTCCGTACGCTCGAGGCCGCCGGCAGCAGCGACATCAACGGCACAACGGATCAGGACAGGACGAACTACTTTGAAACGGTTCCCTCGAATCAGCTGGAGCTCGCTCTGTGGCTGGAATCGGACCGCATGGGTTATCTGTTGGATGAAATCACCGCGGATTCCTTTAAGAACCAGCAGGACGTCGTGCGCAACGAGCGGCGGCAGTCGGTCGAGAACCGGCCGTATGGGATCGTGGAAGAAGCCGCCACGCATGCCATATTTCCGAAAGAACACCCTTATTACTCGGACGTAATCGGTTCGCATCAGGACATTCAGGCCGCGCAGGTTGCGGATGTCCGCAAATTCTTCAAGGAGTACTATTCGCCGAATAACGCCAGCATTGCGATTGTCGGCGACATCGACAAAGCGAAAACGCATCAGCTGGTCGAAAAATACTTCGGTTCGCTGAAACGCGGGCCCGACGTGCCTCCTGTGAAAGTAACGACTCCGGAAATTACCGCCGAGCGCCATGTCATCGTTACGGATCATATCGAAGTTCCAAGGCTCTACATTTCCTGGGTGGCTCCTCCGATCTTCAAGCCTGGCGATGCCGAGGCACAACTCGCAGCTGTGATTCTGGGTCAGGGTAAATCGAGCCGTCTCTACAGGAGTCTCGTGTATGACAAGCAGATTGCTCAGAATGTTTATGTCTACGACGCTCCATACACTTTGGGATCCGTGCTGAGAATCCAGGCGACGGCGCGTGAAGGCCACACCCTTGAAGAAATCCAGAAGGAAATCGACGCGCAGCTGGAAGAATTTCGTCAGAAGGGTCCGACCGAACAGGAAATGGAGCGCGCGAAGGCGACGATCGAAACCGGCATCCTGTTTTCCCTTGAGCGCAACGGTGGATTCGATGGCATTGCCGATCGAATCAACATGTACAACCATCATTTGAAGAATCCGGATTACCTCGCCGAAGACATCATGAGATTCCGGAAAACGACTGCTTCGGATGTGCACGCTTTCGCAAAGAAGTATCTGGTGGAGTCGGCGCGAGCCGTCGTCTATGGCATGCCGGGCAACCAGGTTCTTCCACCGCCGGTCCCGACCGGCAAAGTCGCGGCAAACGACAAGCCCGAGTCGATCAATGAGGACGAACCATGGCGGGCCAAACCGCCTGCAGGCGGACCGGATCCGGCGCTTGTCATTCCGGCGCCTGTTCAATTCAAACTGTCCAACGGGCTGAATGTGGTGCTGGACTATCGGAAAGACTGGCCGGTAGTCGCGGCAAGCCTTCTGGTGCGGAGCGGCACAGGAGACAATCCTTTAAACAAACCGGGACTATCGAATTTTGCGATTGGCATGCTCGACGAAGGAACTGCTACGCGCTCGGCCACGCAATTTGCTCAGGAACTGGAACAGGCCGGAGCCCACATTGATCTTGCCGTGGCACAGGATTATTCGACCATGACGCTGACCGCGGCGCGTTCCCACATCCAGTCCGGCATGGATCTTCTGGCCGATGCCGCCATGAATCCGGTGTTTGCCGACATGGAAGTCGAACGTGAGCGCAAGATCCTGCTGGGCCAGTTTGAAGAAGGCAAGGCGGATCCACGCACGATCGCGCAGCGCGTCCTGGTTATGGCGATGAACGGTGAGAAGAGTCCCTACGGTTACCTGGACAATGGTACGGCGGAGTCGGTGAAGGCCATGACTCAGGCAGACCTTCGCGGATTCTGGGCGAGTTCCTATGTTCCGGAGAACGCGACGCTGATTGTGTCGGGCGCTCTCACACAGGAAGATGTCACGTCCATGCTCAGCAAAACTCTGGGGAATTGGAAGGAGAGAGGCAATTCTGTGAAGGGCTGGGATCCACCAATTGCCATGCCCGTGCGATCGCGGCTGCTCGAGGTCGATATGCCGGGCGCCGCACAGACGCAGCTTCGGGTTGCGGTGGCGGGGCCACCGCGATCCACGCCGGACTACGAGCCGCTTCAGGTCATGAATGCGATTCTCGGTGGATTATTCTCCAGCCGCATCAACCTGAACCTCCGTGAACAACACGGCTACACCTACGGGGCAAATTCCCGGTTCACGTACCTGAGGAATACCGGTTGGTTTGCCGTGTCCTCGGGTGTGCGCACCGATGTGACTGCGCCTGCTACACGCGAGGTGTTAACGGAAATCCGCAAGATGGACGAGACGCTCGTTTCCGAAGACGAAATGAAACTGGCGAAGCAGCTTCTCGTCGGTGCCCTGCCTTCCCGGTTTCAGACGACCGAGCAGACGGTAGGCGCGTTGGCGGATGTCGTTGCGTATGACCTCGGCCTGAATTACTACTCGGACTACGCGAAAAAGGTTTCGGCAGTGTCTATCGCACAGGTGCAGGACATGTCGAAAAAGTACCTCATCCTGCAGAAACTGATCGTGATTGCCGTCGGCGACCGGAAGAAGATCGAACCAGAGCTGAAGGCACTCGGGTTGGGAGAAGTCCAGCTGAGAGATGCCGAAGGGAAAGTGGTTACTTCGAATTGATGCCTATCAAGAAATCCCTCTCCCAACGGGAGAGGGTCGGGTGAGGGGTACCGCACGTAAAAATCGTTACGTGCGGTACCCCTCACCCGGCCTTCGGCCGCCCTCTCCCGTTGGGAGAGGGATTTCTTGATAGACCGCCCTTACAGCCACAGACGTCCCCACGCTCCGAGGCCCTCCAATCTGCGCTACAATAAAGAATTCAACAAGGCAGAATGGAGAGCGCTGTGTTTAACAAGGAAAAAAGCGGAACGGTGACGGAAGGCCAGGTCCTGGACATTCTTAAGCGGGTTCAGGATCCCGACTTGCGGAAAGATATTGTGACCCTCGGTTTCATCCGCAATCTCAAAATCGACAATGGCAACGTTGCGTTCGATATGAACCTCACCACGCCGGCCTGTCCGGTGAAAGACCAGATGCGTGACGAAGCGGTTGCCCTCGTCAAGGGACTTCCCGGAGTCAGCAATGTCGCAATCAACATGACTGCGGAAGTTCGGCCCGCTCCTCAGATGGACCGCACCGCATTGAAGGGCGTCAAGAACATCGTTGCGGTCGGCAGCGGCAAGGGCGGTGTCGGAAAATCCACCATTGCCGTGAACATTGCAGCCTCGCTTGCCGCGCAGGGCGCCAAAGTGGGATTGCTGGATGGCGACATTTACGGTCCGACGATGCCGATCATGCTCGGCATCGAGCACCCGCCACGATCGGTTGGAAACCGCATGATTCCGCTTGATGCCGCAGGATTGCGGTTCATGTCCATGGGACTGCTCGTGAAATCGGACCAACCCCTGATCTGGCGCGGGCCCATGGCCCATCGCGCGCTGCAGCAGTGCCTGTTCGATGTGGATTGGGGCGAGCTCGACTATCTCATCATCGATCTGCCTCCGGGAACTGGCGACGTGCATCTGACCCTGGCGCAGCAGGTGCCGCTGACTGGCGCGGTGATTGTCTCCACGCCCCAGGATGTGGGTCTTCGAATCTCACTGAAAACGCTCCGCATGTTTCAACAGACGCGGGTTCCAATTCTCGGAATTGTCGAGAATATGAGTTACTACATCTGCACCCACTGCAACTCGCGCGATTACATCTTCGGCCAAGGTGGCGCGAGCCGCGCAGCCGTGGAATTGGGCCTTCCGTTTTTTGGCGAAGTTCCCCTGGATATGGCGATTCGCAAACAGTCGGATATGGGAAGCCCGATCGTTATTGCGATGCCGGAAGCCGAAAGCTCAAAGGTCCTTCGCGAGATTGCGCAAAAAGTTGCGGCGCAGGTCAGCATTCGCAGTTTTGAGACGCCCATTCTCGAAGTCGAATAGCGGGTATGAGCGCCAACCTGCAGTCGACGACACCCACCAAAATAAAAAAGCTTGGGCCCTCGGAACTTCAGATTATCTGGGCGGACGGCCACGAAACCCGCCATATCGCGCAAATTCTGCGCGGCCTTTGCCCCTGCGCATCATGCCGCGACGAGATGACAGGAGTGCGCAGGGTACTGCCAATGCATATTCCCGACTCGCTCGAATTTCGAAAGATTTCTCTCGTCGGTCAGTACGCGGTGAACTTCGAATTCAGCGACAGCCACCACACCGGGATCTTCAGCTTTGAGTACCTTCGAGAGCTGTGCCGCTGCGAATCCTGCGTGGCGCAAGAGAAAGCGAAAACGCCGTGAGACTCGTCGTGGGGATTTCCGGGGCGACAGGCGCCGTTTATGGAATTCGCCTGCTCGAGGTGCTGAAAGAACAGGGTGTGGAAACCCACCTCGTCATTTCGGATATGGCGAAGGCCACGATTGCGATCGAGACGACGCACTGCATGTCGAAAGTCGAGATGCTGGCGTCGAAGGTTTATCCGATTCGAGACCTTGCTGCAGGGATTTCGAGCGGTTCGTTTGCCACCGACGGCATGATCGTCGCGCCGTGCTCGGTCCGTACGCTCTCCGCGATTGCCAATTGCGCCAGCGATAATCTCCTGACGCGAGCCGCCGATGTGACGCTCAAGGAGCGCCGGCGGCTGGTACTATTGTTCCGGGAGACACCGCTGCACGCCGGCCATTGCCAGTTGATGCTGGATGCCACGCGCAATGGAGCCATCATCATGCCGCCAATGCCCGCGTTTTATACCCGGCCCGAGACGATTGCCGAGATTGTCGACCAAACGGTCGGCCGTGTCGTCGAGATGTGGGGCCTCGAAATGCCGGGTCTTAAACGGTGGGAGTGAATTTTCTTGGTCTGCCGCGCCTACGGCGTTGAATGGTCTTCGCTGTTTTTTCTTTCCACCGGCTCACGCCGGTGGCTATCGAACTGCCGCCGCTCCGCGGCTGGGGACCCCTCAATCGGTGAGCATCATGAGCCGGTGGGCAACCGGGCGGAGGCGGGGGAAGAGCCAGCTGCGTAGCCGGGAGATCCCCAGCTGCGGAGCCGCAGGAGCTTACCGGCAACCGGGCGGAGGCGGGGTAAGAGCCAGCTGCGTAGCCGGGAGATCCCCAGCTGCGGAGCCGCAGGAGCTTACCGGCAACGGCTCTTGTCAATAAAGTTGTGTTTGAGGGATGACTCATCGGGCTTCCTCAAATCGAGATTGAAATAGAGCGTTGAGCTGAGAAAGGGCCGCGGCGATGCCTCGTGCAACGGTTCTCC
>JBGPBY010000244.1:0-10588 GCA_041481485.1 Terriglobia bacterium | reverse complement strand
CGCTAACGCGGCTGGGAACAAAACCTGCCAACTTTGACAGGTACCCATCCGGCCGATAGACTGAATTTACTGACAATTTGAACGACCAAAACTAAACCGGGGAGGTAACAGATCATGAAATTCCTGTTGGCATCCTTTGTTTCAGTACTGCTGCTGGTCTCTACGCCCACTTCCATGACGCATGCCCAGGCCAGCAAAGCCGCCCAGCCGAAAGTCGCCACCAAACCAGCCGGCGGGCAGATGTCCATGATGATTGGCGAGGAAGTACGGCATCGTCTGATCATGCTGCCGTATTACGGGGTGTTCGACTGGCTGGAATGCGAAATCAAACCCGACAACAGCGCAGTCCTTCGCGGGCAGGTCACCAGGCCATCGACAAAGTCCGATGCCGAAGCCGAACTGCGCCGAATCGAGGGCATTCCGAAAGTCACCAATCAGATCGAAGTGCTTCCGGCCTCACCGAGCGATGACCAGATCCGCCTGGCAGTCTACCGCTCGATATTCAAGTATGAAGGTCCCATGTTCCGTTATGCCATCCAGTCTGTACCACCGATTCACATCATCGTGAATAACGGCCGAGTGACCCTGAAGGGTAATGTCGACAATGCGGGAGACAGTCAGATTGCCTATATGGCGGCCAATGGCGTGTCCGGCGTTTTTGAAGTCAAAAATGAATTGGCCGTCAGCAAAAAGGGTTAAGAAAACTGAGGAGATCGCGTGGGCGATCTCCTTTGTTTGTCGCTCCTCTCGGTCTGCGCAAGATGCACAACTTAACGCTACCGACGCGTAACGGCCAAGGCATCAGCCGCGGGGCGTGGTGTTTATCGAGAGCCTATCGGCCGCGCCGACGGCCGTAACCACTTGTTTGCTGGATGGCCGCTAATCAAGAATCAGTTCAACAACTGCATTAGCCCGCGTGACTTGACATCCGATAACGGCCGCCACTACGATGCCCGAAATCGGAAACGAATCAAAAGGAGCGCGAATGAGAACGCGTCGAAGTGTCCGAGCGGTGGTCGTGTTGGGATTGTTGGTAGTTTCGTCTGTCGCGGGTATTGCCGTCCAGACGCCGAAGGCTGGCCCCTCGGTGAATTGGCCGTTGCACAATCTTGATCTCGCGGGCAGCCGATATTCGACGCTCGATCAGATCAATCGAGCGAACGTCAAGACGCTCACACCGCGATGGCTTTTCCAAACCGGAATCATTGACGGCGTGAGCAACCAGACCACGCCGATCGTCATCGATCGATTCATGTACGTCACCGATCCTCGCGGCAGCGTGTATGCCCTCGACGCGGCTGAAGGCGACCTTTTGTGGACGTTCGATGCAACGAATCTCATCGGCGGAGGGAAAGAGGAGGGCTACGTCTTCCGCAATCGGGGCGTCGCCTATGCCGACGGCAAAGTCTATACGGCAGCGGGATCATTCCTCTTCGCTCTCGACGCAAAGACAGGCAAGTTGATTCCCGGCTTCGGCGTCAATGGGAAAGCGAGCGTCATACTGGACGTGATGAAGGCACGGGATCCCAATGCGAAGACAGCGATTTCGGCAGGTTATTGGTTTACTGCCGCGCCGCAGATCTACAACGGCATTATCTACGTGGGAACGACGCGGAGTGAGAGTCACATCCGCGGCGGATACATCATGGCCGTCGATGCGGAGACGGGTAGAGTTCTTTGGCATTTCAACACCGTTCCGCAGGACGAAAAAGATCAAGGCTGGCAAATTGCCGGTCCAACCTGGGTTGGCGGCGAGCGAAACGGAGGCGGCGTGTGGGAAACGTTTTCCATCGATCCGCAACTTGGAATGCTCTATGCCGCGGTCGGCAATCCGTGGGGCGATCCTCCAAAGCGCCTTGGCATGAACCTGTTCACCAATTCCATCATCGCTCTGTCGTTAAAGACCGGCGAGCTGAAGTGGCATTTCCAGCAGGTCCATCACGATGTGTGGGACTACGATTCCGCGAATCAGCCGGTTCTCTTCGATGTGCAGCTTCGTGGGCAAACCGTGAAAGCGCTGGCGGAGGCGAGCAAGAATTGTTACCTCTATATTTTGAACCGTGAGACCGGGCAGCCGATCCAATCGATCAAAGAGATGCCGGTTCCGACTGCAAATGCGCGGCGCGGCGATCAGCCGTGGCCGACACAGCCGATTCCTTTCGCAGCTTCCGGCAAGCCGATGAACCCGGTTTGCCCGGTGACGCCAGAAGAGATTCCGCCTGAAGCATTGGCGAAAGGAAAGATTGTTTCGATGTATGAGCCTCCTTCGGCGACGCCCGATCCCAACGCGTTCGTGGGGCCCGATCAGATTCGCGCGCCAGGGGTCGGCGGCGGCGCCAATTACGGCCCGATCGCGTTCAGCCCTCAAACGCGATTGCTCTATGTCGAAGCAATCGACAGCCCCACAAACTCGGGCCGGCTCGCCAGGGGATTTCTGACGGCCGTTGATCCGGCGACCGCGGAGATTGTCTGGCAACAAAAGTTTGAAGGATATGGGCAGGCAGGTCCGCTGGTCACGGCGAGCAATCTCGTTTTTGCAGGGGCGGGCAGCAACATCGCCGGCAACTTCTATGCCTACGACGCAAAGACCGGAGCGCTGCTTTGGAAATTCAACACGGGTTCCGGGGTTTTCGGTTCGCCCTCCGTCTACATGGTGAATGGTGAAGAGTTCGTCACGGTAGCTTCCGGTGGCGGCGACCGAGGCCGGCGAGGCGGGGACTTGATCCTCAGCTTTGCGCTTCCGAGGCGACAATGATCGCAGGCTAAATGGAGATGAAACAGCCCATCTGACGTTAGCGGAACCGGCTCATACATTACTCTGGACGGTCAGATTACATCCGGCCTGAATTGCGGTATTCTTGCAAGTCCCTGAAACCTGCGGATGGTCCGCAAATGCCAAATGGAGGGTCCCATGAAACTTCACTTTATGAGTACTGCGTGCGCAACCGCCGTGCTGATCTCGGCGGTCACGTTTGCGCAGGCGCCGCCGCCCGAGGTTGAGAACGGGCTCGCCAATTCGGCTCTCGTCACATTGCCCGCCAAGGGTGGCGCCAAGCTGACGGTCACGTCACCCGCGTTCAAGCAAATGGGCGACATTCCGTTCGCCAACACACAGTACCAGACCAACACATTCCCTGGTCTGGAGTGGACTGCCGGACCGGCCGGAACCCAGACCTACGCCATAATCATGCAGGACACCGACGGCGCCGCGGGGCGTGGCGGCGGGATCTTTCTGCACTGGACGGCGTTCAACATTAAGACCACCAAGCTCGATGCGGGCATAACAGACCTGCCGTCTGGCACGCACGGTCCGGGCATGGGCAGAGGCTACATGGGACCGAGAACACCCGCGGGCCCGAAACACCGCTATCACTTGCAGGTCTTCGCGCTCGACACGACGCTGCCAGCAGAAGCGGGAGCGACTATCGACTCGCTGACGGCGGCAATAAAGGGTCACGTGCTGGCATCCGGTGAAATCATCGGCCTCGGCACGGTGGATCCGAACGCGCCGGCCCGCGGCGGCGGTCGCGGCGGCGGGGGTGGCGCTCCTCGCGGTGGCGGAGCGCCGGGCGGGGCGCCGGGTGGAGCGCCGGGCGGAGCACGCTAGTCCAACCGACCTTCGAACGTTTTCGAATCGAGCCACCCGCGCGGGGATTGCATCAGAGATGCGGTCTGCGCCGGGTGGCTTTTTTAGTGTGAATGACCAGTTGTCTGCTATTGACTGTCATCACGCCCCCTTGCGGTCTTCAAGCCGTCCCGATTCAGGCGGCAGCGACACGCACGGGTAGTATAGCCGGGCCGTGGCCGATCGTCGTCATCCAGGGTTCGGGCTCGCCCACGGGCTCGAAGCGGTCGATGTGCTCAGCCACTGCGCCGAGCAGCGCGTCGGCTTCAAGACCGGCCAGCACGCGGCCGACACACGCGTGCACACCGTATCCCCAGCCCAGGTGCAGACGGTTATCGCGTGTTACATCGAAGCGGTTCGGCGCCTGCCATTTGCGCGGATCGCGATTTGCGGCAGCGAACATCAAGCCACAGCGTTCGCCTTTCGGAATCGTGATGCCTTCGATCTCAACATCGCGAGTGGCGATGCGTCCGGCCATTCGGGACGGCGAATCCCAGCGCAGACTCTCCTCGAAGGCGGCGCGCACCAGCGAGCGATCGCTTCGCACCAGCGTGTATTGTTCGGGGAACAGCGAGAACGCGCGGATCGCGGTTGCGAGGGTCATCACTGTGGTGTCGGCAGCGGCCGACAGCAGAATGCCGACCAGCAGGTTGGCCTCATCCGGCGTGATCTCTCCGCGATCGGCGGCGCGATACATTTGCATTCCGAGACCATCTTCGGTGAGGCTCTCGCGGCGGCAGCAGCGAGTGACCCACTCGATCACTGGGCCAGTACCCTTCATCGCCTCGTGAAACAGCGCATTCATCGGACCCAGCGTCGCCCACACCATGTGGCCGAACGCGTACATGTGCTCACGGCCTTCGAGGGGAATTCCCAGCAAGTCTGGCAGAACTTTGTAAACGAACGGCTGCGTGATCTCCGTTACCGCGTCGATGACGGTTCCACTCTTCCTCTTCACCCGGCGGAGCAGCGCGTCCGCATCAACGCGAAACGCTTCCGACATTTTTGCCAGCGCGCGCGGGGAGAGCGCGTCGGCAATGACCGCGCGCACCGCGGTGTGACGCGGCGGATCGTCAGTGAGCAGAATCTCCGGCCGCACGGAGTTTGGATCGTGCCACGGCCGCGACGTTGACGAGAATGTCTTCCAGTCGCGCAAGCCTTCTGCGACGTGGTCATAGCGCGCCAGCATCGTGATGTTCTCGCGCTCGAGTCTCACGACCGGCGCGGTTTCGCGCAGCGCATCATCCACCACACGCGCATTGCGAACAGCGGCGGCGTCGAAGAGATCCTCGTGATTGACGTATGCGTTTGCCATATCCGGGACGTGACCTCTGCATCGCCATCGTCAATTTTATCCCCACCCGCGGGAGGGGAATTAGGGCGACAACACCGGATTCTCGGAAAAGAACCCAACCGGCGCGAGTCGAAAGCCGGCCGTATACGTCGGCATGACAGGCCAGTCTTCCGGCCGCGGCAAGTGGGTGACGGCGAACGTGTACCAGAGAACAACGTCGTGGTCGACGATGTTGCGATTCGCTGCGGACCACGACGCAACGCCTTCGCCTTCTCGCATCAAATTCACCCACTCGCCCGACGCGTAGATTTGGTGCGGATCAAAGAGCGTCGCCCACAGGTGATGGTCCAGAAACGCTGCACGTTTACGCGGCGCGGTTCCTGGCGCGGGAAACGGCGATGCATTTTCGCCGGGGAGCAGCGCGTATGCCGACGGTTGGCCCATGCGATTCCGATGTGATTCGTTGACGACGACCCATCGCCTTGCGGTCGAGGCATTGACCTCTCGCCGGGCGGCGGTCTCCGTCGACAATGTCTGCTCGTTCATTGCGAACCATTCGCCCTGGGTATTCGCGGTATTCCATTCGACAATTCGATTCGTCGACCCGTCGACATCAAAATCAAGCCGCCAACAGAAGAAATGCTGATGATTCGGAGCCATGACCTGCGGTGCCACAAGATGCGCAAAGTGAGCGCCATCGCCACTGTGCACTTCGTCGGAACCATGGCGAATGTTCATCACGCCCGTCAACTGGACCTGCACATCGATTGCGCCGTCCTGGCTGAAGATCCAATTCATGAGGTAGTCGTAATTGTCGATGGTGGCGTATCCGCTCAGCACGAGTTGGCGAGCGCGGCGTCCTTCACCGGCATGCCGCCACAGCACCCCTCCATCACGTTCGTAAATCGCGACGGCGCGTTCCAGGCGCAGCGGCTTTCCATGATCGTCCGCAAACACGGCCGACGCGAACGTGGCATAGACCGGGGCGTCGACGCCAATAATGGCGTTTGCGCGCGCCGCACTGTACGCGGTCAAGCCATAGTCGCCCTCATCACGCGGATACCATGATGAAAAGCTCGGATCGCCGTAAGGCGTGATCAGTTCCGAAAGGCTCGCACGATAGAGAACCGATCGTCGCTCTGTTCCATCGGCAAGGCTGACGTCGTACAACTCGAGCCCTCGCCGTGGATGCACATCGAAGTGCAAGCGCCAACGATCCCACTCGATGCGGTTTCCATCGAGACGGAAGCTGGGACCTTCCGGCATCGAAACATTTAGCGGCTTGAGCGGAATGCCCGTCAAGGTTCCCCGCGCATTGTCGACGGATGACGCACCGCCGGAATCGGCGACACGCGTGACCGTTCCTCCGGCGAGATCGACTGTGACGGACAGACCGGACAATACGCTCGCATCGCCGAGACGATCCCAGGCCCATGCGTTCACCGTGACTGGGATTGCCCCGCTGTTCTGGCGATTTAGCGGCCTTCCTTCAGCGAGTCCGCCGAGAAACGTAACGCGATCGGCCGTGACGCCGTGACGGCGAAGCGCATTGACGACGCGGTCATCGGCGAGCGCAATTTCCGTGGCGCGCTGAATGACCATGCGTCGAACAGGTGGATCACCGGTCGAAACTGTCCTTGCCGGCGTCAATGCTCCACTCCGCACATCGACGGTCATTTCGTCAGTTGTTCCCCTCCCCCAATCGTAGAGAACAGCACGCGCAACGCGCGGCGGTGGCGCAGACCGCGTGCGGCCGATCACTGCCGGCTTTTCGGGTTCATCAAGTTCAATCGTGACCACGCGCACAGCGCCGCCCAATCGGCCTGCCCTTTCGAGCGCACCGGCGACGTTCGAAATCTCTTCCGCGTTTAGAGGATCGAGCGGGTGCGCCGAGTTTTCCGATTGCGCGCGCAATTTCTGCTCTGAAGTACAGGCGCACGACAAGGCGGCGGCTATACAGGCTAAGGAAAGCCAACACGTTTGCGGAAATCGCATTGCGACGGAGTCTAGCACAGGCCCGTCGCGCAGCTCGCACCGGACGCAGAAGGGCATCAATGATCTCCTGGCAAAACGTCTTTTTCGCTTCTTCCGCAAAACGAACAGAGAAAGACTTCATCGGCGCTCCAGCCCGGCTTTCATTATGGTTTTTGAGTCGAGAGGAAACGCGGGAAACGATTTGCTGAGCGGTCGCCGCCTTCCCGGTTAAGCCTTGCGCAGAACCCACGTCGTCATGGATCGCAGATTCTGGACCACCGTCGTCTTGATGGGATCCACGAGTTCCGCTCCCAGTTCGGCTGTCCATTGCATCAGCAACGGCTCGTCGACCAGATAGCGTTCGGTGCCATCCGCCATCAGGTACCAGCGTCCGGAAATGTGCCTGAGCAGAAGTTCACCGCCGATGGTCGACGCGAGGCGGGAGAAGAACATGCCGCCGGGCTTCAAAGTACGCCAAGCGCCCAGCAACATCGCACGGAAGTGATCGTCGTCGCGAGCGAAATGAAGGACAGTGTTGCAAATGACAACATCGGCGAAGACGTCGGGAAACGAGTTTGCTTCGACCGATTCAACACGAAAGTTATCTGAGGGAAGTTGAGGTGCAAGTCGGCGCACGGCGTCGACGGCGAGCGAATCAGGATCTACGCCGCAGACCTGGTATCCTTCACGAAGCAGGTAGACAATATTCCGGCCCGTCCCGCAGCCTGCATCAAAGATTTTCATTCCTGGTGAAATGTTGCCGCGCAGGATCTGGTCAAACAGGTAGATGTCGATGGCGCCGAACTGCTCGGTGAGTGAAGTCATGATGGTTCGGAATCGTAGCGGGAAACAGCGGTCTGGTAAAGCTCAAGGATTTTCAGGTTGTGGTCTGGTTTGAAAAATGCAACGTTCCCACATAACCTCCCGACTGCGATCTGAAACCGGGGATACTGGTTTGAAGCCGTTTAGGGTTCCTATACTTTTGGGTCAAATGTGCGCCACGGTGTTTCAAGCGGTTATGGCAGTTCGGGCACTGTAAAACGTCCAGTTCGAAAACGCGTTTCATCAAGTATGACCATTCGTAATTCCGCTGGCGTTTGGATTCAGATGGCTCCTGACGGGAATGAGAACAAGAGGACTCCGCCTCAACGGCTGGTAGCGGTACAATTCGCGGCCGCCACTTCGCGGCCGGGGCCAAGACGCCGTGGAACCGGATGAGGTTTTTGCGCGGCACTGGCACGAGCACGGCAAGTTCGACAAGTCGGCGGTGGAGTCGGATCCGTTCGCGCGATCGGAAAACCATTTAGCGAGCTTTGAGCCCTTCCAGTTTTGCCAAATGCGCGGACTTCGTATCGAAGCTCCAGAATGTATCGCATCCCAGCAGGAGCGCTGAGGCGACGTGGAGCAGGTCGTAAGTACGGAAACCGTGACGCGCGGTGCGCCGCAGCGAAAGCTCTTCGAATTGTCTTTCAAGTTCCACATCCGGGATCACCACCGAGCGGAGAAATTCAGACTTTGCAATGTCGTGACGGAAGTTCCCGTAGGCAAGGGCCGCCTGCCGGGCTGAAATGTAGGACTGTCCGCTATGATGTGACTGAAAGACGTGGAGCTGAAACGCATTCAGAAGCTCTACCCTATGCAACGAGGTGAGGGGCAGTGGCGAGGCCTCACGTTGCCTGGCCTCCCGCAGCAGCCGGTCCGCTTCAGTGCTCTCCGGCAATTGAAGATAAACGCGCGTATAAAAGTTTGTGTCCGCGTACGGAGTCATTCACCCGCAATGAGTTTGTCTACTAGCCGAACATGAGAGGCGGGGATAGATTTGGAGAAAATCGACTTACGCCGCCTGGCAAGATCGGGCAATGTCGTGATCTTCGCGCCTGCGCCTTCCGGGCGGACCGAGTACGTTCGTCCATCACGCCGCCTAATTCGAACAGCGCCAAGTCGGTCTGCGAAGGTGGAGGAATGGCAGCGGATCGTGGATCAGATTCGGAAGAAATGTCCGAAGGTGCGGAGGAATCGATCGATTACATCGCGACGTCCATGCGGCAAGCGTAACGATGTCTTCCGTGTCCGGAACAGCAGAGGGATCGTTGGACAAATCGGGGAAGGCTGATGGTATTCTTCCGCGCATGAAACCAATTCCCGTGTTAGCCGTTGCTTTGCTTTTGTGCACCGTAACTGGCGCCAGCCCGCAGTCGAAGGCGATGATGCCTTATGACCACATCCATCTGATCGAGCCTGCAGCCGAGGCCAGCGTTTGGTGGGAGAAGAACATTCCGGGCGGCCGACGCCACCCCGAAGGTCCGGATCGCATCATTTATGGCGCGGTGCGTCTTGTGTTCCAGGGCGGGCGCGCCACAGGGGGCAGCCAGGGCAGCGTGACTGAACATCTCGGATTCTCTGTTGCGGACCTCGACGCGAAGATGCGGGAACTTGCGGCAATCAACACCAAGGTCGTCGAGCCGGTAAAGAATGTCCCGGGACTCTATAAAACTGCTCTCATCGAGGATCCGTGGGGCACCCAGATCCAGCTCGTGCAGGACCCGGAGTTGCTCGGCTTTCACCATGTGCAGTTGCGAATGCCGGACACCGAGGCGGGCTACGCATGGTTCCTCGACAAGTTCGGAGGCGAGCGTACGAAGATGAAGGGGCAGGTGGACGCCGTGAAGTATGGCGGCGGCGGTTTTTCGACGGTCTACGTTCTGATTGCTCGCGGAGAATCTGTTGCGAGCCAGGGACGCGCGATCGACCACCTCGGCTGGCGCTCAACGGCACCGATCAACGACACGAAAACGATGCTCGAGGGAAAGCAGGTTCAAATCACGAGCCAGCCGCGTCCCCTCACTCTACCGAATGGTCCTGGCGCCAATTTCTTCTTCATCCTCGGACCCAGCGGAACTCGCATCGAAATCGTGGAGCGGCCCGGCTTGAAGCCCGGCGAGTAAGCCTGTGGCGCGCCACCATCCCATTCGACTTGCTCTCCTGGGGGTGGCCAAGTTCATTACTAGCAGCGGCCAGGCACCACATAGAATTTCTCATCAGCCTGCTTCCGAAGTCCCCTCCTATTAGCTCGCGTCCGGACTGTAACTGATGATGCTCTGCGGTGGTGCGGTCGGGATTACTGGCCGCAAATACGGTCGTCCGGCACTCTTGTGACATGAATAGCAGGAGTCGAGCATCAATTTATACGCGGACGTGAACTTGTCACTATTTTTGTCTTCGATAGCTTTTTTTAGGTCCGCCAAGCTACTTGTGTCAATGCCATCAAAAATGCCTTGCAGGTCGACCACTTCTCCCTCGGGAGTCTTAGGCTTTGGGTTGATCCGCAGCATCCACCGTATGCGACCGCGGGACTCGTTGTAATAAAACATTGCCAGTGGCCAGTTCTTTTTCTGCCCGGCAAACCAGAGATTCGAATATTGGAAAGCGACGTCGGCCATGACGTGAGAGAGATTGGGAGTGATGTTCTTGAGCCGCGCTACATCATCGTTCAGTTCAGTCAGGTCGACCTTAGTACTACCGGCTTTCGGCTGGTCTTTAGCCGGAGCTTCAGCAAGCGCAGGAATCCTCCACATGGCCAGTGCGCCAATTAGCGCACCAAGTGCGAATGCGATTAAGGTCTTGATCATGATGATTAATCTCCAGTCCCCCGGGAAATGCCGAAAAGGATACTGCCGAATCGAGCAAAAGTGAGT
>JBGPBY010000243.1:0-10593 GCA_041481485.1 Terriglobia bacterium | reverse complement strand
GAAATCCCTCTCCCAACGGGAGAGGGTGGCCGAAGGCCGGGTGAGGGGTACCGCACGTAAAAATTGTTACATGCGGTACCCCTCACCGGCCGCTACGCGGCCCCCTCTCCCGTTGGGAGAGGGATTTCTTGATCCGCTGCCCCTACAGTCGGAAGCAATCCCGTCGGCAGTCCATATCAGAACAGCAGTTTCATGGACAACTGAAACTGTCGCGGATTGAACATCGTTCGAGGCGTACCGAACAGGGGATTCGGTTCAGGTGGTCCAGCCGCGGGGCAAGTGCCGACCTGACCGGACTGGATCATCTGGCTTGCCTGATCCTTGTACTGTCGAGGCAACTGCCCCCCACAAATATTGTAAGTACCGTAGACCCCGACCACTTCATCCACGTTCTGACGATTGAGCAGATTGAAGGCATCGGCCGCCAGCTCGAGCCTCACACCCTCTCGCGGAAGATGCAACGTGCGCGCGAGGCGGATGTCCCACGTCTTGAGGCTGTCTCCCTTGTATGTATTTCGAGAGAGATTGCCGACCCGGTCCGCGGCGGGAATCAGGTCATTGTTGGCATCGAAGCCGACGAACAGTGTAAATGGCCGAGGGCTTTGAAGAATGACGATGTTGCTCAGCAGGAAATCTCGCAGGACTCCCTTTGAAGGACCCGTCAACGTGAAGTTCGATACAAAGCGTTGGCGGGCGTCCTGGTTTGAAGTGGCCCGCTCCAACCCCCGCCGAAAAACGTCCTCCGGAACGCTGATGAAAGTCGCAAACGTCCCATCGTCCAGCGTGTGAGAAAGCGTGTAGTTGGCATTGATCCTGAAATACTTGCTCGAAGACTGGCTCAATTGCAGCGTGCCCCCGTGATACGCCGAATTCCCAGTGAGATCGTTGCAACAGATCAGGCCGGCCGGGTAGCGCGGAACACCGCTGTAATAGTTTTTGCCGGCAGGATAGCCCGGCGGCGGTGGCCCAGCCGCTGGACACGTATAAGTTCCGCTCGAAATTCCCTGGACCGGACATAGGTTGCCCAACGTGGATCGCAGCAGGTGATGCGCGGCGACAAAGAGATAACCAGCGCCGACAGTGAATCCGTGCCCGATGTCTCGATTGATCTCAACGCTGGCTTGTTCCGAGTACGCAATGGGGCTCTTGCGGTCCGTATAACTGTATCCGACGGAAGTCGGAGCAGTGGCGGTACCGACAACACTATGGGAGACCACCTGGCCATTCTGGAAAAAGCTGGCGGCAATCTGCGCCGGTGTCGGAATACCAGGGACGGGTATGTAGGGGTACTGGTTTAGTTGATATACGGCGCTCTCCGCGCCTCGCCGATTCGGGGGCAAATCCGCGCCTGCAAGAACCGCCGGACGCTGCGGATACGTGATGAACAGGAACGAAAGAGCGTACCGGTCGTTGAACAGTCCAAAACCGGCGCGAATGACCGTCTTCTTGTCCGGCGAATAGGCCAGTCCAACACGAGGCTGAAAACCTTTGTGGCTCACGTCCATCTGGTCCGACAGACCGGACTCGAAGTCATAGCGTAACCCATAATTGAGAGTCAGCTTTTCCGTGGCCTTCCACTGGTCCTGCATGAAGAACCCGAAATAGTTGTGGTTCAACTTCACGGAAAAGTTCTGCTCCTGGTTCGGCAAATAAGCGTTAGGCCAGCCATTCACCGGCAACGTCTCGGTGACTCCGGGAGTGAAGTTGACGGATGGACCCAGCGGCGCGGACTGAAATGCGATCGGGACGCCATTCGCAGGATCCGCAGGATTCGGACCGGGAACAGCAGGAAAAACCGGAAAACTCGGATTAGCGTACGGCGGAAGAGCCATTGGACACGGCCCCGCGGCGAAGTTCGACAGAATCTTTGCAGACGGATTTACGAAATTGGCAAAGTCTACAAGGCAATTGATGCCGGGCAGAACGATGCGGATCGGCGTGAATCCCGGCCACAGCACGTAATTTCGAACGTGATTGATGTCTGCGCCGAAGCGCACGAAGTGTTTTCCGCTGATCCACGATATGGAGTCCGAACCCTGGTATCGGGTTTCCCAAATTTTATCGAGGACGCCAAAGTTATGTCCGAACAGCAGGTCATTGGGAAGGTCGAGATTGGGCTCACCCGTCACTCCCGGAAAGTTGTAGCGCCGCCGCGCAAACTGTCCAAGCGCCGTGTTGATCATGTTATTGCCGATCCGCGATGTAAGCGTGCCTGCGAGCGACTGATCGTTCAGGAACACGTTGTGTCCGCTGCTGGGGGCGCCAATGCCGCCGCCATCGAGTGTGGCGCCCACAAGCTGGTTCAAGTCTCGCGCGTCTTCCATGTTGTACCGAATTGAAAGCTTGTCAACATCGATTCTGCCAAAGACGTAGTCATTGTCCTTCGTCTTCAGGACACCGAGATTCTCTCGCGGAATTCCCATCGCAGTCTTCGCCGCGTTGATCAGATTGATGTTGTTGAGAAGCGACGTGGGGTACGTCGGCGACTCACCGCGCCGCTGCCCTTCATAGTTTGCGAAGTAGAAGATTTTGTCTTGTGTGACAGGACCGCCAGCCGTGAAACCAAACTGATTCTGGCGCAGCACATTGGGTTGAGATTTAGGCTGCAGAAGGGTTCTGGCATTCAGGGCATTGTTCTGGAAATAATCGTACGCGGACCCATGAAGCTTATTGGTCCCCGACTTCGTGACAATATTCACGATGCCGCCCAATGCCCGTCCGTACTCGGCACCAAAACTGTTGTTCACAACGCGAAACTCCTGAACCGCTTCCTGTGACGGAGCAGCGCGTTGGGAACCTGTTGCCGTATTGATGTTGTCGGCGCCGTCGACCGTAACCTGATTGCTGAGGTCGCGCATTCCCGCAAACGAAACGCGGCTCACTTCGAATTCCGTGATCGTCGATCCCACGCTGGTGCGGCCTGTCGTCACACCGGGCGTTAAAAGAGCGAAATCCGTAAACAGGCGGCCGCTGATCGGCAAGCTCGCGATTTGTTGTGTCTCAATCACACTGCTGAGTTCAGTGCGAGTAGGCTCGATCGGCGGCGTCTCAACGGTAACGTCGACAACTTCCCGCCGGCCCTGCACGCTCAACGCCACATTCAGCGTGGCCGTTTGTCCAACTGTCAGTTGAACCCCGGATTGCACATGCGGCTCAAAGCCCGTGGAAATCACCTTCAGCTCATAAGTTCCCGGAGGAACGTTAGGCACGATGTAGTATCCCGAGGCATCTGCAGTGGACGAATACGGACGATTGGTGTCGAGGTTCCGAAGAATCACTCCCGCATTCGGCACGACACTTCCGGTAACATCCCGCACCGTACCGTTCAATTGGGCGCCAGTAATCACCGCTTGAGCGAATGCAGTGTTCACGTGCGTCGGTCCGTCGGCGGTCCATAGAACAATTGTGAGGAGAGCAGGCAAGATGCGCTTCATAGACACTTCCTCCGATAGAAAATGATCGATCGGCCGGGAAGTCGTACACCGAAGACAGCATTTCCACGGCCGAACCGAGAAAATACATTCCGCGAGTAGCAGAGACGGACAAGAACACGCCATCAGGAGAATGACTTCGAGAAATACTCCTGCGGTCTATGGGAACACTGGATTCACTCGCGCCACCACTGTCGAGACGAAACCCCTATTGAACTCCTGGATGATCGTCACGATCCTACACTTGCACGGCAGAGGATTGCCAACAAATATGTAACAAATCGTCTGCGCAAGCGCATGCTTTTATCGAGAGCATGCTTTAACATTGCTGCTCTCCTCAAGGGACTCAAGGTAACCATGCCTGAACTCATCCGAAGAGGCTTCGAAGTGCTCGATCCAATACTTTTGCTTTAGCCTTGCTTCAAAGCTCCTCAACTGTTTCTGAACTTGTTCGATCGTTTCTCGTTTGGCGACAAACTCTGCGCGATAGCGCTGGAGAAAGTAATCGATTGTTTCGATGCGCAGCTTGATGGAACCCGCTGGCTTGTTTTCATCCAGGTCCTTGAAGCAAAAATACGGTGTGCCGGACTGTTCCACAATTTCTTCCACCACCGTGTAAATCGGCGCATCATGCCCGCACTTGAAATTCGACAACTCCATCGCAACAAGGTTGGGATGGCGCGCGACGAATTTCGCAGCCCAGACCTTGCGGGAAGTATTTTCGCTGTACGCGTTTTTCCACACATCGGAGATTGCAAGCGCGTGCTCCGCTTCCCCGGCCCGCACCTCGTCGCCAAACAATCGCTCCAGAGTGTCTTCATCCGTGGGAAGAGAGTCCTGTGTAAGGATCGGATACCCGAGCTTCTGCAGTTCCTCCAGGATGCCGTGATTGACGCCGGGGTCGTTGTGATACGGCCGGCCCAGCATAACAATTCCGATCCGGTCTTCGCGTTCGAGCGAATCCAATATGTTCCTGGCGCGCTTTCGCATACCTGTTTCATAGCGCGCGAGCGATTCGTATGCAACGGCAATTGCACGATGGTTTTCCGCCTCTGAGAGGCCGAGAATATCCTTGAACTGTTCCAGTAACTGCCGCTCCAGCAATTCCGGCCGCGATATGTTGATAAAGGTGTCCAGAAAGCGAACGCGCTTCTCGGCAAACAGGTCGCCTTCCTTGGTGAACGCCGCCTTGACCGCCGCCGGAGTTGCAGTGACGGTGGGACAGGCCCGGCTTGCCTGCGTCCCATGCAGAGCGCTGGGTAGACAATCGATCATCGGGAAAAAAATCAAATCAAGCTTCCGCCGCTTGTGTGCGGTCATCAACAAATTGTGGACATGCGGAATTCCCAACTTCGAAGGGAAACAAGGGTCCACCGATCCGCGCTTGCCTCCATCCCTGTAAAGTTGCTCGTTGGTGAACTCCGAATAAACGATGTTCTCGGGACGGATGCCCAAAGAAACAAAGTAACCTGCGAAAAGCGGCGCGGTGGAATACAGGTTCAGCACTCGTGGGATTCCAATGCGCAGATTCTCCCGAGACTTCATCAGCGCAACGCGCCGTTTGCTGCCTCCGGTGATCTGCCAGCGCGGGACGGCGTCCGCAACCCGGGGCACATTGGGAATTCTGAAGACCTCGTGCGCCGCGATCTCCACGAGATTGGGATGCTGGGTTTTGATGCGGTCCAGATTGCCTTTGATGTCGCGCATCTGATCAACATCTTCGACAGTTCCCTTCTCACACGTTGCCAGAATGAAGCGCTGCGCACCGGGCAACAGAGGAACTTTACTGGCGCGGACAGGCTCATCGATTTGAACCAGCGCACTGTCCGTCTGCACGTCGACAAACGTCCGCAGGCAGTCGTTCTTGCAAAAATGGCAGCGAGTAGCTTCCGACCGTGTGGTGGTGTAACGGAGTTGTGCCACCGCCTGCAGACCGATAAATGTGGATTTCCTGCCGTTGTCCCAGAGACGTCCCGCTTCGAGAGCAGCGCCGATTGCTCCGGCTTCTCCGCAATGTTCATGCACAATGATCGATGGCTGCACATTGCCCTTGAATCGCGAGCGGATGAAATCCACCTGGGCTTTTACTGCCGCCAGATTGTATTGGGTACCACCTTGCAAGAGGAACTTGCGGCCCAGTGCAGAAAGGTTTGGAATCTGCGCGACGTAGAGCCAGATGTTCTTCGGCAACACCTGGCACAGCCCGGCCATGATTTCTTCGGGCTTCCATCCCTGCCGCTGAAAATCCACGATGTCGGTCTGCATGAAAACGGCACATCCGTAACCGAACTCCGGAAAGCGAGTGGCGGCGAATGCCGTATCGGCATAGTGCTCCACCGGAATACGGAAGGACTGCGCCGTCGACTGCAGAAAATAGCCGTTTCCTGCAGAGCATTGCGTGTTCAGGCGAAAGTCCTTTACGCGGCCGTTTCTCAAAACGATGATCTTGATATCCTGTCCGCCCACGTCGCAGATGACATCCACATCATCATAGAAGTAGAGACCCGCCTGGGTGTGCGCCACTGTCTCGACGAGCGCGACATCTGCCGAAACCGCTTCCTTCAGCATGTCCTTTGCATAACCCGTTGTGCCAACGCCAAGAATCTTGAGGTCCGCTCCTTGTTCGCGAATCGCACGCTCCAGTTTCCCCAACACCGCGATCACGTCCTCAATCGGGTGGCCTGCCGAGAGTTGGTACACCTTCGCCAGTGGCATTCGCCCGGATTTTGAAAGCAGCACCGCCTTGGTCGACGTGGACCCGCCATCAATACCGACGAAGCCCTCCACCACATCGCCGCGCTGAAACGAGGCAGGAATAAAAGCGGTCCGCTTATATTGTTCGCGGAAGCTGCGAAGCTCTTCCGGGTCGCCGCTCAACGAGCCATTGCCCGCACGCGATGGCTGTTGAACCGCTTGCCCCTGCATCATCCAGGTTTCCAGATTTTTCCAGCCGAGATATCGCCCGACGTGAGCCTCCTCTTCTTTGCCAAACTGAATGGCGCCCAGAGCGGCGAAGTATTGTGCGTGTTGCGGAACCCGGATTAGTGAATGCGGCTCAACTCCTGCTGGCAAAGCTGTGCTTCGCTCTGCCCAGATTTTCGCAATGTTGACTTTCCAACATTCCTGTAGTCCCGCGAGATATGCATTCGGTCCGCCCAACAGCAGTACCAGGGGACGCAAGGTGTGACCTCGCGTGAGAACGGACAGATTCTGCATGACGATGGCCTCGAATAGCGACGCCATCAGCTCATCCGCGGGAACTCCCGATTTCTGCAGGCCATTGATATCCGTTTCTGCAAACACGCCGCACTTTCCCGCCACGGGATGCAGCTTCATTCCGTGGAATCGCATATTCGAAAGCTTGTCGGCAGGAATGGAGAGTTTCGCGGCGATCTTGTCGATCACAGCTCCGGTACCGCCGGCGCATTTGTCATTCATTGACGGGAGTTTCCGCTTGCGGCCGGATTCCGGATCTTCGTGAAACAGGATGATCTTGGCATCCTGCCCGCCGAGTTCAATCACCGAACCACATTCCGGATGGAGTTTCTCCACAGCCAGTGAGACGGCGTTTACTTCCTGCACAAACTTTGCGCCGAGATGGCGGGCGAGCGGGTTGCCACCGGAACCGGTTACAAATGCGCGGGAGAAATTGGAATCGAAGCCCGAGATCTCTGTATCGATTCGCTTCAGGAATGACAGAACGGTTTCTGCCTGCCGAGTGTCGTGACGCCGATAGTCGGACCAGATCTGTTGTCCGGCGCTGTCTTCGACGACGGCCTTGACCGTCGTCGAACCAACATCGAGACCAATGATGAATTTCGCCTCCACAGGATCAGGCCCGCATCCGTTCGGCAATGTGAAAGACGAAATTCGCCGCGACGCCAACAACGCCCTTGTGCGACGGGACGTGATAAAGAGGCCGCTTCATTTCAGCATGACGATCCACAAAGCCGCGGCATTGCTCCAGCGTCAGGCCGGTCTCGCGCAACGCCGAAGCGAACTCCGTACGGGCCTTGTTGCGGGCCTCGCCCAGCGCCATCTGCACCCGGCTGTGCGCGTTGATTTCGCCTTCACCTGACGTTTCAATCGGCAGGTAAATCATGTCCCGGTGATTTGCGATCACCGCAGACTGAGCGGCATCCGACTGTGTGGACGGCATACAACCAAAGGGCTTTAATGAAAGCACCATGTGTGCCAGGTCCCGGTTCGCGTAGTAGATATTCTTGGCCACTTCCAGGTGGCCTTCGCCGCCTCCGGTGCGTGAGTTGTAATAAGGATGCGCGAGACGCTGCAACTCATACTGGTTTGCGAGCGGATGAACCAGGCTGTTAAACGAGCGTGCGAGCCGGTGATATTCACGGCGAAAGATAGCTTCGGCGAGTTTCAGCCTGGCGAGCTTGCTTCCAAATCGCAATTCGATGCGCGCCCGGCGCGGCAGTTTCCACAACGGAGGAATCGATGCGCCTTCTTCCAGACCTTTGGTATCGCGATTCTTCTGAATCGCCTGGTGAATCAAATACATGATCCAGGTCCCGATGGGTTCGACGAGCACCTGTGCGCCTTCTTCATGAAGGAAGCGAAACATATTGAAATTACCGTCGCCCTCCGTGGTCTGCGCCCAGAATTCGCCGGTGATTTTCACAATGGGCTTCACGCGCAGCCTGTCGATTTCCACCTTGTCCAATACCGCGGCGGAAGCGCGCAGTTCATCGCTGTACGCCCGATCCCGAAGTTGATGGATGAATCTTGCGGCAAATCCCATTGCAGGGATATCCGCAGCTCTGTCCCGAAAGACGCGAGCGAGCGAATCCATCGCGGAATTCAGTGCCCGATCGGTGCTTCCCGATTCCACTTCGTAAGGACGGATGGCATGCGCCGCCTCGTTGATCACATCACCGGAATTTAATGCGTTGAGGATGCCGAGAAAGAATTCGAGATTCATTTCAAGTCCGGCTTCGAGATTGGATTGCGTCAACCCGCCGGACTGCTGGAACAGCAGCACGCGGAATCCGTCGAAGCCGGAGTTGCGCAAGGCAAGCCGGTATTCGGCCTCGTACATTCCGAATCGGCACGGCCCGCAAGCGCCGGCAGTGAGAAAGACGTAACGTTCCAGTATTTCGGCGCGCATCAAACCCTGCGCTTCGAGTGATTGCAGAAATCGAACAAGATTGCCCACCGTGAAATACGTGGGATTGCACTGACCGTTATTGCCGAACTCCTTGCCGGTCTGAAACGCCTTCACATCCGGCACCGGTAACGTTTCGAGCTTGTATCCCAGTCCTTCAAGAGCAGCCTGAACCAACGTCTCATGCTTCCATGTCAATCCACCGAAGAGAATTGTGGTTGTGGCTCGCTGGTCTTTCGTGAACGGCCGCTCCACCGGCCGCTTGAAATGCTTGCGCGGCTCGACCAGCGCGGCTTCAAGTCTCCGCCGTTCAGCATCGACTCTGCTGCGAATCTCGTTCTCAACCGGATTCAAATTTTGCATGGCAGGATTGTGCATTGTACCCCCTCCCCGCATGGCGATGTGCGGAATCCATCCCGGACTGAACGCCAATGAGGCCGCTCCTTCGGTTTTTGACGACGGTCCGGCTTTCCTCAAAACGCAGAATCGGTAATACTATCGCCGGAGGAAACGCGTCTTGACCAAAACTAAAACTCTATGCCTGTTGGCCGCTTGCGTTATCGTCACGTTGACCTTGATATTCACCGTCACTGCGCAGCAGCCGCGCACGGTGGACGCAAACATTCTCAAAACCGCCGGGACCGACAAGGACGCTCTGCCTGGCACCTGGCTCACCTACGGCCTTACGCAAACCGAACAGCGCTACAGTCCGTTGAAGCAGATCGATGCATCGAACGTCGGCAGGTTGGGCCTGGCCTGGTCGGCGCCGCTCGTCGACGCGGCGGCGGGAGGCCGCGGTGGCACGGAAGGCACGGCTCTGGTATGGAACAACACGATCTACCAACCGATGGACAACAGCATCGTGTACGCCCTTGACGCGCGCACCGGCGAAAAGAAATGGACGTACGATGCCAAGATCGATCCGGTCACGCGGACTCATATGTGCTGCGGCACACACAATCGGGGGCTCGCGATCTCGGACGGCAAGATCATCCTGGCTGCCAACGACGCCCGTCTCATTGCTCTCGATGCCATCAGCGGCAAGGAGCTGTGGCAAACCAAGGTCGCAGACATCAATCAATACTATTCATTGACCATCGCGCCACGCATCGCGGGCGACAAAGTGGTGATCGGTGTGGCCGGCGGCGAGTACTTCATCCGCGGCTTCTTTGCGGCATACAACCTCAAGGACGGTTCGCTCTCATGGAAGTTCTACACGGTTCCTCCGAAACCGGGCGAGCCCTTTGAGGACAAGGCTCAGGAGGATGCGGCCAAGACCTGGACGGGTGACTGGGCGAAGTACGGCGGTGGTGGCCCGGTATGGGATGGCCTGGTGTACGACCCCGATACGAACCTGGTGATTGCAGGCACGGGTAACGCCGAGCCGTGGCCGCAGGAACTGCGCAGTATTCCCAAATCGGAATGGGGCAAGTGGGACAGCCTCTATACCTGCTCGATCGTAGCCGTGGATGCGAGCACCGGCAAGTTGAAGTGGTATTACCAGACGGTACCCACCGATAGTTGGGACTTCGATTCTGTGGGCGGCTTCATCATGGCCGATATCCAGATCGAAGGCGCGGCTCGCAAGGTCATCATGCAGGCTCCCAAGAGCGGTGTGTTCTACATCGTCGACCGCACGAATGGACAGTTTATCTCAGCCGCGCCGTTCGTCCCGGTGAACTGGGTGACAGGCTTCGATAAAAACAAGAATGGCAAGCCGATCATCAATCCGGACGCATACTACGATCAGCAAAAGACGGTTGTGATCTACCCGGGCGGCGGCGGTGCGCACAACTGGGCGCCGATGTCCTACAACCCCAATGCGGGTTTGGTTTATCTGCCTTATAGCGCCGGAAGCTACAGCTTCACGGCTGCTGCGGCACCAAATCCCACGGCGGGCGGCGGCGCGCATGGCGTGGGCGGCCGCGGCGCGCAAACTGTAACCCCGATGCCGATCTGGGGCCCCGATAATGTGGGCCGCGGGGGGCTGCAGGCGCGCGATCCCAAGACGAACCAGATCAAATGGGTGAAGCCGGG
>JBGPBY010000242.1:0-10784 GCA_041481485.1 Terriglobia bacterium | reverse complement strand
GGGCGCGGCCTTGCCACTCCATGTCCGCCAGTACAGGGATTTGTGTCGCATCCCAATCGAATTCGTTGTGTGGGGAAAACTGGTAGTGCCACTTTAGTTTTCCGGTATCGACATCCAGCGCGATCACGGAACAGCTGTAGAGATTGTCACCCAGGCGAGCCCTGCCGTCCCGATCCGGCCCGGGATTTCCGGTGCCCCAGTAAGTCAGATTCGTTGCGGGATCATACGATCCGGTAACCCATATTGGTGCTCCGCCGTGCATCCAGGAATCGTCACTCCAGGTTTCGTGCCCTGGCTCGCCGGGCCCGGGAATCGTGTGAAATCGCCAGACCTCCTTGCCCGACTTCACGTCCCAGGCAGCGATGAACCCACGAACGCCAAATTCACCACCGGCCGTGCCGGCAATGACCTTGTCTTTCACCACAAGTGGGGCAAGCGTGAATGCATAGGCCTGATTCGGATCTGCGGCTCTCCTATTCCAGAGTTCTCTTCCCGTTCCGGCGTCGATAGCGATGATTCGTGCGTCCATCGTCGCGAGAAAAATCCTGTCGTCGAGAATTGCAAGACCACGAGACAGCCAGCCGCAGCAGTTCTTTGACACAGGATCAGGCTTGTGAGAGTACGTCCAAAGCGTCTTTCCGGTCGTTGCGTCCAGCGCGATGACATCGTTTGGACTCTGAACCGTGTACATGACGCCGTTAACCACCAGCGGTGTCGCTTCGTTTAGTCCGGTTCGTGACGGCAGGTTCCACTTCAGTTCCAGGTCTTGCACGTTTGCCGGTGTGATCTGCGACAACAGGCTGTATCGCTGGCTCGCATAGGTCCCCGAGTACGTCAGCCAGTTCTGTGGTTCCGCATTCGCATTGAGAAGCCGTTCAAACTTCAACTTCGGCGCAGGAGGCGGCGCCGGTTTTTGACCAAGTTGTCCCTGAACGAGAAGAACTATCGTCAGGACCGCAAGTAGAAACGCATTTACAAACCGGGGTTGGGTCATAAGATCGCCTCGTCCTTTGCCAGGTGATGGCGCAATTGTAGGCAAAGTTCGAGGCGGAGTCATTGGGTCATGTGAAGTCCCGTAAGTCGTGCAAGTCTGTAGGCGAATATAAAATGCCGCGAAGCGGCAACCAGATAGAGCCACAGAGTGGCCGCATTTCCTTAGCCACCGGCGTAAGCCGGTGGAAGCGAACCGATAACTGAAGCTAATCAAAGTCCGGGAGTCCCCAGGCTGTGGGATCGAAGGATTCCAGTGACGACAGGATCAGCAGTCCGTTGCCAAAAGAAGCGGGACTCATTCCCGGATTTGGAACTGCAACGACGGACATCCCGGCCTCGCGTGCCGCTTCGACTCCGGAAGGTGCGTCCTCAAGAACGAGACAGTCCTCATTTTGCGCACCCATCCGTGCTGCGGCAGTAAGGAAGATGTCTGGAGCAGGCTTGCCGCGCCGGACCTCCGGATCGTCTCCGAGCACAATGCACTGGAAACACTCAAACCAATTCCGATGCCGCGTCGTCTTCAATTCGAACTGCCGGCGATCCGAGCTGCTGGCTACCGCCTGAGATATTCCGTGTCTGGCAAGATGCAATGTCAGCCGCACTGCACCTGGCATAGGTTCCGCCGTCGGAAATAGCTCCGCGAGCATCGACTCCCGTTCACGGAGATATTCCTCCGGACGAATTGGCAACTTCAGTGCATCCACGAGAATGCGGGCGGAGTCGATGGCTTTCTTCCCGATCATCTGGGATTTCAAACCCCAGTCGAAGGTATGTCCGTAGCGGCTCACGATTTTCAGAGTGACCTGAGTATAGAAAGGTTCGGTGTCGAGCAAGAGCCCGTCCATGTCGTAAATGACGTGGGTGATCGGCGAATGCGTTACAGACATGAACGATATTATCCATCGAATAGAACCTGTCGTTCGCGGTGTTCCTGACATTGGCTCGAGCCAATCAGTTGATTACGGCACTCGATGCCATGACAAAGTACGTCGTAAGCTTGCCGGACTATGCTGAACGCGTGCGAAAGTCGTCGCAGATGACCACCGAAGAACGAATTGCCCAGATTGAAAAGGATCCTAAGGCTTCGGAAATCTTGAAGAAGAATCAACTGACCGCTAAGGACTATATCGTCGGAGTCCCGGCACTGCGGATGGCGCTGCTCGCAGCCGGCGGAACACCGCAGGGCCCGACCATCATCGTGTCGCCGGCCAATCTGGCATTCGCAAAGGCAAACTACTCCACCCTCAAACCCAAAATGGATGCCGCCGACGGGGTCGGTGCACGACGGTAAGTCGTGACAGTCGTGCTGCCAACCGCATAGGCGATGCCTTTAGCGGGAGTAAAGTAAGTTGTTGCCGGTATTTTTCGGCTGGCCGGATTGCTCGATAAAGGATCTCAGTTTTCGAAGGCCCCGGTAATAGCGGTGTCGCACGTTTACCAGAGTATTTCCGGTCTTGTCCGCAATCTCTTTCATCGTCAGTTCACCGGCGATTGCCAGCTCAATCACATCCCTTTCCGGATTGCTCAATGCGGCCAGGCTTTGCTGAATGAGCTGCCGGATTTCGTTCTGAGTGAAGCGATCGAACGTATAGCGCAAATCGGGAGTTGACGCTGCGGCGCTTTCGAGTTCTTCCTGATCGTAGAACCGGTGCGCCTTCAGTTGAATCCGGCAATTGATCGAGCGGTGATAGGCATACTGCAGAATCCACGCTTTCGCCGTTCCTTTTACAGGGTCGAATCGCGCTATCGAACGAAAGATATCCAGGAAGATCCTCTGCGTGGCGTCCTCTGCTTCACCGCGATCGCGAACAATTCGAAGCGCCACCGCGAAGACCAGACGCTGGTATCGTTCGAACAAGACGGCCAGAGCGTCGTGACATCCTGACTTCAGTGAGTCGATCAATTGATCGTCGGACATACTCACGATCTCAGAGTACGTGGGCCGTACGCACAGGGATGGACGCGCCATTCCAGCCATCCGTTGATTCTAGAGGCCACTGGAAGTGCAGGCACCTGTAACCCTTTACAGGAAGAATTTTGCTTCGAATTGGCACAAAGCCGCGACTTCTCCGGCATACGCAATAGGCCTCATTCTCATGACGCCGAAGGAGGTGAAGCCCAGCAAGGGAAATCTTCCCAGAATATTCAAACTCAGAGTTGTCTTTAATACGATCGAACACCCAACGGCTACCAACAATTAATAAGGAGTGAACTGATGCCAGCACGGAACCCGAAGGAAATTTTCATAATGCTCCTCAGTGACGCCCGCAGTAACACTGAGCGGAGCGTAAAAATGTATCAGGAGATGGCGAAAGTCGCGGAGAACCCCGATGTGCAGGAGGCACTTAGCGCCCGCGCCTTTATTGCAGAGCAGAATCTGGATGCCCTGGACCAGTGTTTCGAAATGATCGACGAGGAGCCAGTGAAGCTGACTGGACGCCTTCAGGAAATTTTCATGGAAGACTTCAAGAAGGAACTGTCAGAAATCCAATCCCCCGCAGCGCGGCATCTTTATATTCTTGCCAAGGCGACGCATCTCGCTCATTTGCGAATGGCAGAATACGCGATGCTGTTGATTGCGTCTGACGTTACCGGTCACTACGGCGTGGGTGTACTTCTGGAAACCACTCTCGCGGGCAAGATGGCGCTTCTCGAACGAGATCGGCGTATTGTCCGTCACATCATGGAGGGCAAGATCACAGAGCGATTGATCGCTTAGATACACCGGGAAGTCCGGCGGCCGATCGCGGCCGCCGGGCGGCACAGTAAAAATACGCGACGATCGGCGCGCATTCCATGGTTAAGATCGATGCGTCGATAGTCCCAAGGTGGCCTGACGCTCACCCTGGGCGTGAGATCAGTCGGTCGGACCAAAGTTGGTCGAGGAATTGTTCTACCGGAAGAATGACGACTCCTTCGTCCGTTGTGCGCCCCCGAGGTTCGTTTGAAACGACGATCCGTTTTGCAAGTTTCGTTTCTTCCGAAAGCGCCAATAGTCCTTTGAGATCGTTTTGGGAAATCCGTTTGGATGCCTTGACCTCGATCGCGGTGTCGTTGCCGACCACAAAATCCACTTCATGTCCCGCGTGCGTTCTCCAGAAAGTCAGATCCTCATCGATGCGCCGGTAATCCAGATACGCTCTCAATTCCAGAAACACCTGATGCTCCAGAGCCGCACCGTACAGTTCCGATCCGCGCACAATCTCACCGCGCTTCATCAACATGTTGGCAACGCCGACATCAAAAAAGTAAAACTTTGAGGTGGAGACCGGCTTGCGTTTGCGCGTCCGTTGGAATGCGGGAAGTTGATGACCGACGAGAGTATCCTCCAGCATCTGGTAGTGTTCACGAATCGTGCGGGAAGGAATCCCGGCATCGTTCGCAACGGATGCATAGTTGAGAATATGGGTGTTCGTCAATGCCGCGACTTCGAGAAATCGGGAAAAGCTTTCCAGAGATCTCACCAATCCCTCGGCTCGAATCTCCTCCCTCAGGTACACCCCAACGTAAGCTTTTAAATCTTCTTTCCATTCGGACGAATCAAGCACCGCAGGCAGGCTGCCCCGGTTGAGCCTTTTATCCAAAGTTCCATCAGGCACTTCGCTGGATACCAGGGGATGAAGTCGCGTCATCCATGCCCTCCCCGCAAGGAGATTGGCGCGACCGCGTTTCAGTTTACGTGCGCTACTTCCGGTAAAAATGAAGCGGAGTGCTTTGTTGCGATCGATCATGGCCTGCGCTTCGTCGAGCAAGGACGGCAGCTTCTGTATTTCGTCGATGATGATCAGCCTGTCTTCAGGTTTGGCCGATTGCCGAAGGGTCTCCGGATATGCGCTCAATTCGCGGAACGTATTCGCCTCCAGAAGATCGACATACCGGGCATCGGGAAACGTTTGACGCAGGAGCGTGCTTTTTCCGGTTTGACGCGGTCCCAGGAGAAAGAGCGAACGCCCTTTCACCAGTTGTTTTAGATCCAGAACACGTTTATACATCCGGCAGCATCATTGCCATATTTCGCGAAATTCCGCAATGACAATGCGGATTTTCGGATGTCGTCCCGGCGAGAACGATCGTAGTGAGCCCGCTTAAGGGATCAGCCGTTTCAGTTCCGCAAATGCGATGGCCCTGGTGTCGGCGAGAATGATCCCGCGTGGATTCATCGCGGCGGAGAGGGAACCAGCCGGCGCTCGGGCGGTCCTGCAACTAGCGTCAGGTTTTGAAAGGGAATCAAGTCGGTGGTTATTCGAACAGAAGGAGCCAGACCATCCTGTCCGGTGGGCTCGGAATGAATACTGTAGTCTCCTGGAGCTGTACCGCGGACCGTGAAGTTTCCCTGATCATCGGTTACAGCAGTTGCGACAACCATCAGTTTCGGAATGACACCACCTCCACCGCCGCTTGAGGAGCCGAATCCGGTAGCCCCAGAAAAACCCATTTGTGCGTATTGTGTTCGAGTGGCAGTACCCGGTAGGAGATATACCTGAATGTTGGCGGCGGGCTTGCCGTCCTCTGTGTGAACACTTCCGCGAATGGAGCCAATAATTCCAAGCGTCACCCTAATTTCGTCCTGAACCGCTCCATTGGTTTTCAGAGGTATTTTCAGCAGATCGATGGCCCCAAAAGAAATCGCTTTCACATAATAATCATTGTCAGGCCGCGACATAGCGAATCGGTCGACACGGACAGTGTATTCTCCGCCGGCATATCCGGAAAAAGTAAAAGTTCCATCGGCATTCACGCTGGATGAACCGCCGCTTGAGACCAGGCCGAGGGCGGCCGAGACGGACGAAACAGCTGGCGCAAATCCTGAAAATGACGGTATGAATTCTCGCGCTACAGCGGGCGGCAGGTTCCCGGATTCCGCGATAATCTGTCCGGAAATCTGAATGAGGGGTCCAACAAATTGAAATTGTTCCCTCGCTACCGAAGCCACAGATGTGACGAGGTTGAAATTTATGTTATCTACAGTTCTTCCTCCGACCACATCAATGGGAGCGGCACTCGTATTGGATGAAGTACCCGGAAAGTAGGTTGGAGAGTCGACCGCCCCGGCAATGACACCGTATCGGCCGGGAACGATCTGCTCAAAACGATACCGTCCGCTTTCGTCTGTCGTTACGATTGAAAACAAAGTATCGGAAGTAATCTGTCCCGCATCGTTGATGACCGCCAATGCAACGCGGATTCCTCTGGCAGGCATTCCATCGAGGTCAAGGATCTGGCCCGAAACCGTCCCCGCTCGCTCCTGCGCGTACGTAAACGCCGAAACCAAAAGCAGGGTTGCAATCAGGATTGGAGTTTTCAGGAGTGCCTCCTCTTTAGAAAAATCTAAATGCGGCGTTATCTGTTTTCGTGTCGCTTAAGGGACCAGCCGTTTCAGTTCCTCAAACCAGTTTTGCACCACAATGAGGTTGGAGGACCCTGGCGTTTCGGGTTCCTTTATCGGGCGAATCATCAGCAGCCGCAGGCCGTCGGGCGAGATATCGAACGTTGCTGCTGCCGCGCCGGCAGTGGTTCCCCAGAAGTAGGGAGCTTTCAAAACAACCTTCGCCGGACCCGGCGCCCATGTTGTACCCGGCGGAACATGAACGCTCATCAGCTGCCGTGTTTCTGTGGAGACGTAGAAGAGTTCATCGCCCTTGCGGTTCCACCAGGGTTCGACACCGCCATTCGCCGACACTTGCCACTTGCCGGATGCGGGGGACGCAAATGAACGAACATACACTTCCATTCGGCCCGACTCGTTGCTGTGGTAGGCAATCCACCTCTGGTCCGAAGAAAGCGCCGACCGCAAGTCCTGAGCGGCTGACACGAACAGCGGCGCTGTGCGCCGGCTGCCATCCAGCGGCAGCACCGTAATGTCGCCACGAAAATCGAACAACAATCGTTTGCCATCGGGCGTGACCACGTCCGGAGTTTGCTGTTCCGGTGTTCTATCGGTGAGCATCTCGGCAGTTCCTCCTCCATCGGCGGGCTGGCGATAGATGGCCGACATACCATCGCGGTCGCTCACGAAGATGATGAATTTGCCGTCGGGTGTCCACAGTGGATAACGATCGAGCGCCGGGGTATTGGTGAATCTGGCCAGAGTGCGCGTGCGGATATCCCATATCCACAAATCGTTGTCCTCATCGCGAATGTCGAGTACGACACGCTTCCCGTCCGGAGAGAGACGCGGGTACTGATAACTGCGAAGCGGAGCTCCCAACGATTCAACCGTTCCATCCCGGTTAGCCCAGACCAGATCCCGCTGAGCAGACTCCGTTATGCCGCCGGCCGCATAAACGAGCGTGCCGTTTTCAGAAACATCAAAGTTCGCCGCACCGAGGGCCTTGGTGAGCACCGACGGCACGACCACTTTGGACTCGCCAACTGTCTTCAGCGCTGCGAGGTCAAAGCGAATTGCGCGCAAGGAACCGCCTGCGGCATAAACGAGGTGACCTGTTGGGACGTACAACGCATCGGTCCCGGAGGGCACAACGATCGTTGTCTTTTGGGTTGCAAAATCGTAAACGGCAACCTGTCCCGCTCCAGGCTGACCGTTGAGCGGCGTAATTGTGAAAAGAATTGCGCGGCCTCCGGGCAGGAATCTGGGCCACAGATGATCCGCTTCTCCAAGTTTACGATTCGGCGTGGTCAGGACTTTGGGGTCCTTCGCGCCGGCAGGCAGATCCAGTAAGCCGGTAACCCGGTCGGTGGTCGCATAAACGATCCGTCCACCATCGCTCCAGGCAACGCCGCCGGGCTGCGCGGAGTCGAGACTGGCCCGCGCCATGCTGGGCCCACCCGCGGCGGGAACGATGCGCACGTCGGCGTTACGCCGGATGTACGCAATGGACTGTCCGTCGGAAGAAAAGATTGGAGCGGCAGGTCCTTCCAGTCCATCGATGACAGTGGATTCCAGGGAGTCCAGTGAACGGACGATCAAACGCCCTTCACCGCCGAAATACACAACCCGTTTGCCGTCTCGTGAGATCGCGACGTCGCGTGCGCCGTTCGTCGTCCTGAATGCATTCGCCTCGTCCGGAGCGATGGCCAGCTTCGTCACAGGCGCTGGCACGGGGCGAACCAGCGTCCACACTGCAGCCCCGGCCACTGCGGCGGCGATCGCGCTCCAGACGACGATGGTCACCAGGCGATGCCGCCAGCCTTTTGGCGTAACAGCCGCAACCTGCACCGGCGCACGCGATTGCTCGATCGCAAACAGAACGGCCGCAACGTCGCCCACACGCGTCCGGCGATCCTTCTCCAGAGAGTGCCGCAATACATTCGCAACCGGAGGCGGCAGGTCTTTCGGGAGCCGCGTCCAGTCCGGGTCGCTGCGCAGCACCGCTGCCAGTATATCGGCGACGCCGTCGCCCTGAAACGCGCGAGCACCGGTCAACATTTCATACATCACGCAGCCGAGCGCCCAGACATCGCTCCGTTTGTCGGCGCTTCTGCCCTTCGCCTGCTCCGGCGCCATGTAAGATGCCGTGCCGAGAATGGTGCCGACAGTTGTCGAGGGGTTCGTCAAGGTTGGACTGTCGTCCACGCCGGTCACCGCGAGAGTGACAAGTTCACTCGACGATCGCTGGCGGCCGCCGGCATCGGCTGGAACCGTTAGCTTGGCAAGCCCGAAATCGAGAACCTTCACCACGCCGTCCGGCGTGACCTTGATGTTGGCCGGCTTTAAATCGCGATGCACGATGGTCTGATCGTGCGCCGCCTGCAGGGCTTCCGCGATTTGACGAATGATCGGCAACGCCTCATTCACCGGTATCGGACCGCGCGCTATTCGATCCGCGAGGGTTTCGCCTTCAACCAACTCGAGGACCAGCGCCCGCAACAGACGATTGTCCGTCTGCGTTTCTTCAAGGCCATAGATGCCCCCAATATTGGGATGGCTGAGCGATGCGAGAACCTGTGCTTCGCGGGTAAAGCGAGCCACTCGATCGGGATCGGATGCGAGCGAATCCGGAAGCAGCTTCAGCGCCGCTTCACGGCCGAGCCGTGAATCGCTCGCGCGATACACTTCGCCCATACCGCCGACACCGAGCACACCGATGATTTCAAAATGTCCGATTCGAGTTCCGGTTGCGAGAGTCATTTCGAACTTCCAGCCCGCCCGCACATGGTAATCGACTTTCGACGCGCCTGAAAGGTCTCTGCTATACCGCGCTCAGTGATTCAACGCACTGCATTTTGGATTTTCGCGACGCTCGCGTTTTGTTCTCCGGGTGTCCCCTGGTCTGATTCCGTCGCAACGCCTCCGGCAGCCGGACGGGTTGTCGAGTCCGTCTATCAGAGATTTGAAACTTCGAAATTCTGTAGTGATCAAATAACACCGCACCGCTCGAAAGCCGACGCTGGTTATGAAGGTTCGCCGGATGTAATTTCAAGCGCGAGCCGGCTGTGCATTGAATCCCTCTTCAATCGCCCTCCACCCTCCTTCGGCGTTCGTTGAAGCCCGGGAAGGTGTGGCGCAAAAGAATCAGGGAAGAGTTCTGGGTTCCATCACGATGCAGAATCTGGTGGGCCTTTATCCGGCGGTGTGCGGCATGACCGGTACTGCCGCCACTCAATCCCACGAGTTTCTCGAGATCTACGACTTGCATGTCGTGATCATTCCAACGAATCGCCCGATGATCCGCGAAGATTTCCCCGACATCGTTTTTCGCACCAGACAGGAAAAGGAGGCCGCGCTCGTTGAGGAAATCCGGAACGTTCATCAAACGGGCCAGCCGATTCTTGTCGGAACGGCCAGTGTGGAAGAATCCGAACGTTTGAGCCGGAAGCTCGATGGAATTCCTCATGAAGTTCTGAATGCGCGGAACGATGAACTCGAAGCCGGAATCATTGCCTGCGCCGGAAATCCTGGGGCAGTTACCATATCGACAAATATGGCGGGACGCGGAACGGATATCCGTCTCGGGAATGGAGTAGCCGAACTCGGAGGGTTGTATGTCATCGGCACCAACCGCCACGAGAATCAGCGCATCGACAATCAGCTTAGAGGACGTGCGGGACGTCAGGGAGATCCTGGACGTTCAAGGTTTTTTGTCTCGTATGAGGACGATCTCCTCACGAAATACGGAATTCGGGATCCGGATCTCGAACTCACTCCCGAAGATGTGCAACGGCGCATCGAAGGCCAGCAGCTGGATATTCGACAATTTCTGCACAAATACGAAGGAGCCACCGAAGGTCGACGGCTCGCAATCCAGGAGGAACGGCAACGCATTCTCATGGGAACCACGAAATTCGCTTCGGAACTGGAAAGGCTTGTCACACTCACGACCATGGATGACCTTTGGGCCGAGTATCTGTCGGCGCTCTCAGAGATTCGCAGCGGAGTCCACTGGGTTTCGCTGTCCGGCGGAGCCCGCGACCCGATTCAAAGTTTCTATCGCTTCGGCGGATTCGATGCGTTCCGTGAGTACATCAAGAAGGTCGATGCCCTCTTTGAAGAGTTGCTCACTGCAATTCGTGACGAGATTCCGAAACGTCTGGAAACGGCAAAAACGACGGGTATCGATCCCACTCAACGCAGTTCGACATGGACATACATCACGACAGATCAACCTTTCAGTACCTGGATCGCCAGCGCCATGAAGGATCTGTTGAAGCGAGCGCGGTCCGGAGAGCGTTGATTCCCCCGTAGGCGAGGTCGATGACCGTGTGAATGAATTGCAGGTGAAGCGGAAAGTCCCCTCCTCAACAGAGGAGGGGTGGATGCGCGATCAAAAAAATGGAGCGAAGCCGCCGAAATTCGCGCAGACGGGGTGGTGTTGATCAAGTTCAATCAAATT
>JBGPBY010000241.1:0-10796 GCA_041481485.1 Terriglobia bacterium | reverse complement strand
TCTGGGTTATTTTTTCCCCCCGGCACCCGCGGGGGGCTAGCAACCTGCCGCCGCCCCGCGGGTGGCATTGAATTTTTCCGCCGCGGCGCGGCGGCAGTCCTTTAGCCACCGGCGTGAGCCGGTGGGATGCAACTCCCCAAGCGCTTTGAGCCGCGGAGCGGCGGCAGATCAGGAAATCAATAGCTCGAAACTTTTCCCGTCATCAATGGACGGAACGCATCGACGAGCGCTCTGCCTTTTAATATGGACTCGTCGAACTCCGACTGTGGATCCGACAACGCGACCACTGCGCCGCCTACTCCGATCGACACACTCTGATCGGAAAATACCGCTGTCCGAATCACGATGTTGAGATCCGCCGATCCGTTCAAACCCAGGAAGCCGATGGCCCCTGAATAGACGCCGCGCGCGGACCTTTCCACCCGATCGATCAACTCCATCGTGCGGATTTTCGGCGCTCCCGTCATCGAGCCGCCGGGAAATGCACTTTGAACGCAGTCGATTGCGGTCATATCCGGACGCAGTTGCCCCCTTACCGTGCTCACCAGCTGGTGCAGATTGGTGTATGTCTCCACTTCCATCATTTGCGGAACATGCACGCTTCCCACTTCGCAGACGCGTCCGAGATCATTGCGCAGCAAATCCACAATCATCAGATTCTCCGACCGCGTCTTCACATCCGTGCGCAGCGATTCGCGAAGTCTGCGGTCATCTATCCGATTGGCCGTGCGCCGCATCGTTCCCTTGATCGGTCGCGATTCGACATTTCCTTCAGGATCGATTTTCAGAAATCGCTCCGGCGACGAACAGGCCACGGTCACCTGCGGAAATCGCAGGAACGCCGCATTCGGCGCCGGATTCGAACGCCGAAGCGAACGGTAATAGACCAGAGGGCAGAGATTGACGTCCGCTCTCATGCGATTGGTCAAACAGATTTCGTAACTCTCTCCCTCGCGAATCCAGTCGATACACTGCCGGATGCTGTCCAGGTATTCCCCATGATTCTGCTCGTTGCGGAATCTCACTTCGTCCGGCCATTGGACTGGCGGGGACGGCGGAGAGATTCCGGATTCGATGCGCCGTTCCATTTCATCGAACCATTGGTTGGCAAGGTCCTCACAGTCCCGCGGGCCTGCATATACGAGATAGGCCGTATCTTCCCGGTGATCAAACGCCACCAGTCGATCGACAAAAATCAAACACGCATCCGGATGCGGTGACTGATGCGCGGCCTGACCGCCGCACTCCGCCTTCAGTTCGTAACCGAGGTAGCCGGCGAAACCGCCCTTGAAATCGAATGGCAGTTCCGGGGAGTCGCATCGCCGGCGCTTCAGTTCGGCCTTCAGGAATTCAAACAACGAAACATTCCGGATTTCGGTTTTGCCGGCTGTGTGTACTTCCAGTTGGTGCTCCGCGGTCGAATACGCCAGCCAATAACTGTTGGGCCCATCGGCGCATCCCATAAACGAGAATCGTCCGGAACTGTTTTCCGGAGAGTCCAGCCAGAATGTGGGATTGGCGTTGCTGTATAGCGAGCAGAATGCCGCTTCACTCGGAAGGCAATCCTGCAGTTTTCGCGAAAACACTTTCCATGGAGATTCGGAATGAACCTCTGGTGTCTGCCGCGCTTTAATATTCGTTTCAGGACGGTGAATATCCGGTGAAGAATCCACATACGAAAGCCGCCGCCGGGCAAGACGCCGGAAATTCTCAATGAGTTTCGCGCCATATTCCGTCGCTATCGATTCCGGATGAAACTGCACGCCCCATAGCGGCCGTTCGACGTGTTCGAGCGCCATGGGCACTTCGTCGCTTGTCCATGCCGTGGGGCGAAGAACCGACGGTATCGGCTGACGCACCGCCAGCGAATGGTAGCGGACCGCCGAGAAGCCCTGGGGAATTCCCGCGAATAGCCCGCTTTCGTTATGAAAAATGCGGCTGGTGCGGCCATGCACCGGTTCCGATGCGCGGCCAACTTCGCCGCCGAAATAGTGCGCGATACCTTGAAAGCCAAGGCAGACCCCAAGTACCGGGAGAGTCGAACGAAGGATAATCTGGCGGCAAATTCCAAAATCCCGCTCGTTGTCGGGACGGCCGGGGCCAGGGGAGAGAATGATGCTGTCGATCTCGAGTGCCTGAAGCTCGTTCCAGGTCAGCTGATCGTTGCGAACGACAATGGGGGCGTCGCCGCTGATTTCCGCCACGAGTTGGAAAAGATTAAATGTGAAGGAATCGTAGTTGTCGACAATCAGGGTCTTCATGAAGAACTTTCAGACCATTAAAAACCTATAGACGACGGGCGACCTCGAAAGGTTACGAATGGAGAGAGAACGTGGGAATTTTAACAGATATTTTACATGTCGGCGGGTTCAGCGGCTGTGGTCGCGGACTATGAAGGCGTGAAGAAATACTCAATATTCAATATTCAATTCTCAATTGTCATTTGTGGATGCGCTTTCGCGCGGCATATTAAAGAAATTATTGCGCGAAGCGCCACCGCCGATGAGAATTGAGAATTGAATATTGAGTATTTCTTCACACCTTCATAGACCGCGCCCACAGTCCGGTCTACTGCGTGAGTCCGGCGACGTGCTGAGTCAGCGCGCCATGAATCATCGCAATCGTCCAGTCGGCGCCGGATTTCTTCAGCGCAAAACTGGCGGTGCCCGTCAAGTTCTTTGAGGGCGTACCCTCAGTCAGCGTGTAGTTGAAGGAAAGCCACGCGCTGTTGTCGTCGAGCATTGCCCCATGCGAAGAATTCATCGCAATCGCAAACGTTTTCGCTGGGGTTCCCGTGGTCAGCCGCATGACCCACACAGTGGCTGGAATCGCGTGGCCGTCTTCGTCGAGATACGGTGCATCCATTGCCAGCATTTTGGTCAGCGCTGCCGCGTCCTGCTTGTTGATTGCGGCTGCAATCGCATCGGCTACTGCCTGCAATGGCGCAGGTGCGGCAGGTACTCCGGCTCCGCGTCCACCGCCCTGTCCACCGCCGCGACCACCAGCACCACCTTGTCCGCCGCCACGACCGCCACCCGCGCCCGCTGCGCCGCCGCCCTGGCCCTGTGCCGCGATCACCACGGCAAATGCCAGAATCAAAACAAAACTCAACAGAACGATCCTTTTCATAGAGGCTCCTTAATTGATTTAGTTGAATTGCATGGGTTAATGAATGAAGCGTCGGAAGTATAGCCGCATGCGCCCTGTCCTTACAAAGTACTTCTCTCGAGAGCAAGCTCACGGATCTTTCGCAGATCCAGTTTGCCGGTGCCGAGTACCGGCAGCGCGTCTACTTTAAAGAACGCGGACGGGCGAGGGATCCAGAGATTGGGCAAGTCGATGTCTCCGAGCCGGGCGAGGCATGGTGACAGAAGATCATCGGGCAGCGTGTGCAGCACCAGCAGGCGTTCACCCTTTTTTTCATCCGGCCCGCTGGTTACCGCAAAAACCTGTTCGGCGGATTCGGCCAGCTCGTGCAGTTTCTCTTCGACTTTGATGTGCGGCACCATTTCACCGCCAATCTTGCTGAACCGGCTGAGTCGATCGGTGATTTCGACAAATCCGTCCGCATCGATTGCGGCGATATCGCCAGTCACGTACCAGCCGTCGCGCAGTACTTTCGCGGTTTCCGCCGGACGGCCCAGGTAGCCCTTCATCACGTTCGGACCGCGGACCAGCAGCAGTCCCGGTTCACCTACGGGCTTGGGATGAAATGTGTCCGGATCGACGATGCGTACACTCACTCCCGGCAAGGCGTGGCCAATTTTGCCCCTCTTGCTTCCGGTTTGCCGGAATCCCGCGGCGCGAAAATCATTGGTGTTGACCGTCACTGCCGGAGAGCATTCGGTGCAGCCATAAGCTTCGAGCGGGCGAATGCCAAACTTGTCCTGAAATGCAACTGCGGTGCGCTCCTGCAATTTTTCTGCGCCGACCATGACAAGACGGATGCTGCCAAACTGTTCGGGAGAGCAGCGCCGTGTGTACGCCTGCAGAAACGTGGGAGTGCTGAGTAGAAATGTTACGGCGTGCTGGCTGACCAATGCGCCGATGGCGCGCGAATCCAGAGGATTCGGGTGATACGCCACTCCAGCGCCCGCAATCAGCGGCAATGCCATTGTTCCGGTAAATCCGAAAGAGTGGAAGAAAGGAAGCACTCCAAGGATCCGATCCGTTCTGCCAAACCCGAAGCACTGCGAGAGTTGTTCGACGTTCGAGCCAATATTGTAGTGCGTCAGCATCACGCCTTTGGGTTCGCCCGTGCTTCCGCTGGAAAAAATGACCGTGGCCACATCGTCGAGCCGGGTTTTTCGTGCATTGCCCCGCAGGAATCTCTCGATCAGCGCCGCCGGCATGAACCACGACAATAAGAGTGCTCCGATCCTTTCGCCGGCCCGTGGATTCCGGGTGAGTTCTTCGAGCATGACCGGCTTGCCGGGAATTTCAACTCGCACGCGTTCGCAGAAAGCTTTCGAACTGATCACCGTCTGGATCTTGCATTGCTGTGCGCACGAGGCAATCCCCTCGCTCGTGAGCGTGTAGTTCAGATTGACGGGAATCTTTCCGAGCGATAACGCTGCAAAATTCACCAGCGCGCCGGCAATCGATGGCGGCAGAAGTATGCCCACCATTTCCTGATCCTTCCAGATCGGCTTCAACCGGCGTGCGAGAAAGTTCATGCGCGTGAGAGCCGATCCAAATCGCACGCGTTTGTCCGCATCCGCCATTGCCATGCGGAAGCGATGCGAACGCGCCGTTCGTATGAACGACCGATGGAGAGGCCGCATGTAGCCTTTCTGAAGACGATAGGATTCGGTCTGCAGTTCTTCCACAGCCTGGCGCACTTCAAACGCGGTGGATGTGGATGGCATCGGCTTGCCGTAACTCACCGTCACGGGCTGCAACAGCCGTTTGGGTAACTTCCAGAAAAACTTTCCACTCTCGTAACTGAAAATGCTGCCCCACACGCCGCCCAGATGCACCGGAATGATTGGTGCATCCACTCCCTTGATGATGAATTCCAGACCGCGGCGGAACGGCAACAGCGCCCCGATGCGCGTGATCTGTCCTTCCGCGAATATGCAGACAATTTCGCCGGAGGCGACGGCGTCACCTGCGGCGCGCAGCGATCGAATCATTTCCCGTGGGCGCAATTCGGAGGAAATGGGGATCGCGCGGCCCATTTTCACGAAGGGATGAATCAGGGGATGGTCGTAAAACGTCTTGAACACGAGGAAGCGGATGGGGCGATCTGTCGACGCCATCAACACCAGAGCATCGATAAACGAGAGATGGTTGGAGACCAGAAGTGCGCCGCTTTTTTCCGGAATGTTTTCGAGACCTTCGACACGCATGCGGTACATGGTATGAACCACCAGCCACAGCAGCATTCGAAACAAGGCATCCGGCATCAGATATAGCGTGTAGAACGTGGCGGCGAGCGTCAGGATTCCGCCCACAAGAAAGATGGATGGCGCGCTGACGTGAATCAACCCAAGCAGGTAGTAGACGGCGCCTCCGGTGAGAATTCCGGCCCACGACAGCAGACTCGCCGCGGCAATGACGCCGCCCTTCTGATCGGAGCGCGGGCTATGTTGAATGATGGCGTTGATGGGCACGACGAAAAATCCAGAAGCTCCGCCGATTGCCGCGAGCAAAATCAGAACGCCCATATAGCCCAGCGATGGAACGGCCAGAGCAAAGCCGAAGATCGACATCCCCAGCGCCCCGGCGGGAATGAGATTCACGGCAATCTTTCCGCGCGAGAGATAGCCGGCCGCAAAACTTCCGAACCCGATGCCCAGCGCCAGCGCGGTCTGCAGCCCGCCTTCCTGTAGTTTGGTCGCGCCGAGCACCTTCTCGCTGTAGAAGACGATGTTGGACTGCAGCAGTACCGCCAGGAACCAGAAATAGGTGTTTCCGAGAATCGCGAGAACTAGCGACCGATCGAGACGGATGATGCGGATCTGCTCCATCAGATCGCTGAATGCATTTATTCGAAACGGCTTGCCGGGTGCGGCCGCCGGTACGCGGCGGATTCCGCTGGCAGCCAGCAAGCCCACAAGTGTGAGAGCGAGCAGGGCGACTCCGCTCCATATCGGACGGCCCAGAGAGGTGTACATCAGACCGGCCACGGTGCCGCAGATAATGGCCGCAAATGTGCCGAGTTCAATCACCCCATTTCCCCACGACAGGCGATCCTCCGGCAGCAGTTCCGGCAACAGTCCGTATTTTGATGGACTGAAGATTGCACTTTGCGTGCTTCGCATGAAGAGCGCGCAAAGCAGGATCGGAAGACTCTGTATGGCAAGTCCGAGCAAGGCCAGTCCCATGATTCCCATTTCCGCGACCTTGGTTCCCATAAGCACTGCACGCTTGCTGTAACGGTCTGCGAGGTAGCCGCCAACCATGGAGAACAGGATAAACGGCAGCGAAAACAGAGTCGTCACGGCGAACACCAGTACGTTGTGCCGTTCGGAGGCCATGGTCGTCGTGATCAGCGTGACCATCAGCCATCGATACGCGTTGTCGCTGAACGATTCCTGGAACTGGGTGGCGAACAGGCTCCAGAATCCTTTCCGCCAGTTCTGAATGGTTTGCTCGATCATGGTCATGCCTCCAGTACCCGCACGATACGCGGCCGTGCTTCCCGGCGGCGATTTATCCGTGACAGTTTATAGACTGTCACGCCCCTCTTGAATACAATCTGCCAAGTCTGGGGGGACAGAGCTGGGGAAATTGTCCTTGTTCAATGTTCAATTGTCGTTTGTCATCTGCGGATGCGCCTTCGGCGCGACATAAATAAAAAAACAATTGCGCGAAGCGCCACCGCCGATGACAAACGACAATTGAACATTGAACAAAGACAATTTCCCCAAAACGACACCAATGTCCACATCCAACATTCGAATTGACAGTTCCAGCGATGTGCCGATCCGGAGGCAGTTGACCGAGCAGATCATCTTCCTGATTGCAACGGGCGAGCTCACGGAAAACCATCAGCTGCCCAGCGTGCGTGAGTTCGCGCGCCGCCTCAAGATCCATCACAACACCGTCAGCGATGCGTATAAGGACCTGACCCAGCGTAAGTGGGTTGAAGGAAAACGCGGCAGCCGTTTGACTGTCGTTTCGCGGCACGCGTTGCCGGTACCCAAAAACGCGAACTCTCTCGACGACGTCATCAATCTCACCATTCAACTGGCTCACGCGATGGGCTATTCGCTGCAGACCCTCCGCCAGCGTGTACGCGAACGCCTGATGCTGGAGGCTCCAGATCACATACTGGTAATCGAGCAGGACGACGGATTGCGCGAAATCCTGTGCGATGAGCTGCGCGAGGCCGTTTCATGCCCGGTCAAGGGATGCACGCAGGACGATCTGGCCGCCAATCCCGGCCTGGCGATCGGAGCAATGGCCGTTGCTCCGCTGTATTCCATCGGCAAAACCGACGAACTCTTTCCCAAGGACCGCCCGGTAATTGCGATTGCGTATGCTGGAGCGGAAGAACATATCCGGCGAATTCGCGAGCTGAAACAGCCATCGACGGTGGCGGTGGTGTCGGCCAGTGCGCGCTTTCTTCAGGTGGCCCGCAGCATTCTGGCTCCGGCTATTGGCACGCGTCATCAGCTTCTGGAGGTGCTGCTGCCGCATGAGAATCTGAAACTGGCACGGTCCGCTGACGTGACATTCTGCGACTCCATCGCCAGGCGGAGTCTGCGCACCGGCAAAGTGACACACTACCGTCTTATCGAGACCGGATCGCTGGGATCCGTGATCAGCGCGATGAAAAGTTATGCCGTTTCCATTTGATTTAGTGGAACACACGTTTGATTTTCGTTAAATTAAGGAGCAGTCTCAAATAGCGGTTACTGAGACGATACGCGCACGTCTGCAAAGGAGGAACATGAGCACTACTGAAATCAAGCCGGAATCGGCACCTGCGTTTCGAGTCGATGCAAGTCTTCATCAGTTTTTGAAACAGCCTGCAACGCCGAAGGAATTGGACATTCACGACTCGGAAGGGGTCGTCGAAGGAGGGTTGCCGGAACCGATTTATCCACAACGTCCCGAAGTAATGTGGGAGACGGATCGCGCGTTTAACAACTACAAGGCATGGCGAACTTGGAAAGGCCTGGGCGCGCCGTATTTCAAATCCCGGATGCTCCCGATGGATTTGCGGCCGTTGATTGCCTATCTGTTTACCGAATGGAAATGCAATCTCGATTGCCATTACTGCTGGTCTTACGACAACAGTATTAAAGGAATGACCGAACCCGTAGCCCGCCAGTCCATCGACTGGCTGCATTCGCTGGGCAATCGCTTTCTTGCTCTGATGGGCGGCGAACCCATGCTGCGACCGAAGTTCCTCCATAAGGTTGTGGATTACGCGGCAAAGAAAGACTTCCTCGTGTATCTGCCCACGAACGGCCGCCTCATGAAACCCGATATCATGGACCGTCTCGGCGATGCCGGCCTGTGCTGCGTGAATCTGGCCGTCGACGTCATCGACGAGAAGCCCGGACTGGCCAAGGCGCTGACCCCGATTCGGCCGTATTTCGAACACCTGATGAAGAATATGCGGAAGTACTGCTGCCAGGTGTTTTTCAACGTCTGCATCACACGGACGAATATGGATGACGTGCGCGCGCTGACAGAACTGGCGCATGACTACGACATCGGTATCGACTTCCACATCGTCGAATCGCCGCTGATCGACTCGCCTCACTTCAAACACCTTGGCGAGAACAGCACATTCCTCACCCCGGCGGACTATTCAAAGATTGATGATCTCATTGACTGGATCGTTCAAAAGCAGAAAGAAGGATACAAGGTCATCAATCAGCGCGAACGACTGCTTCAAATGAAGGATTTCATGAAGGGACACATCGAGCCGTGGGGCTGCCGAGCCGGCAAGAATACGATGATTATTCGAACCGACGGCACACTGGCACCCTGCTTCCCGATGTATTCGGCAACATATGACTGGGGAACCGTCGGCAATCCGAAATTCGACGAGAACCAGTTGACCAACATGAAGAAGGAATGCGAGCTGCATTGCTTCTCCACTTTGAATCACATCGTCAGCTATGTGTATAACAACGGACGCGTGATCAAATGGATCATCAAGCACGCGAAAACCGGGTTCACCAAAGCCGAGGGAACCATTGAGTAGTTAAGCCTGGGTTAAGCCGTCATCCGCGCGCCGCGAAAGAAACAGTAGAGCGCAACGATCTGTACGCAATGAAAGAGGTCGTTGTGATTGAAGTTCGCCGCAATCGACAGGTGGCCTTGTTGAATGACAAGGCCACCGATACTCACCAGTAATCCCGCACCCAGCCATCGGGTATTCAAATCGTATCGGGAAAGAGATCCCGTCAACGCCGCCGAAATCATGAATCCCGCACTGGCGCCAATCAAAATACAGGTGATGTTCCAGAGGCTGCGATGCGCGGACTCGCTCATCACAAAGCGAAAGCCGTGAAAGCTGCCGCCGGTCAGGCCTGCCGCGGCAAGCGCCAGGAAGCCAATGCCCCATACCAGCGTCCCCCGGTGGGTTCGCGCGCGAAGAAGCAGGATGCCGAATATCGAGGAGAACACCGCGAGTACATAGTCGGTGATCAGGGTTGTGGGTTCAGAGATGGAAATCAATTTGGTTGTCTACTTTTTCCGCGCACCATCATAAACGCACAAGTCGGGTTTGTGCTATCGTCTGCCCATGAAACTCGAAACCATGTCGCGGCGCACATTCATGGCGATGACAGGAGCGATTCCGCTCGCTCTCGCAGTTCAATCCGGTAAGAAGAAAATTCCAGTTGGGATCGAACTCTATTCCGTTCGGGAAGAACTAGCCAAGGATATGCCCGGAACGCTGCGCACCGTCGCAAAGCAGGGATACGAGATCGTCGAGTTCTACAATCCTTACTTTACCGACTGGACTCTTGAAACGGCGAAGCTGGCGCGAAAGGTCATGGACGAATCCGGTATTCGATGCAACTCCACCCACAACAACACGCCATCGTTCACTGAAGACGGACTGAAGAAAGCGATCGAGTTGAACCAGATCATCGGCAGCCGGTACATCATGATGGCGCAGGGGCCGCGCATTACGACTCTGGATGGATGGAAAGCCCTTGGCGAGCAGCTCACTGCAGTTTCCGAAAAACTCAAAGCGCTCGGAATGGGAACCGGATATCACAACCACGCCCAGGAGTGGCCGCTGCTCGAAGGCAAGCGTCCCATGGATGTGCTCGCCGCCAATAGCTCAAAGGATGTGGTGCTGCAGTTCGACGTGGGAACGTGCGTGCAGGCGGGACAGGATCCGATCGCATGGATTAACGCGAATCCGGGGCGCATCAAAAGCATCCACTGCAAGGACTGGGGCGCAGGTCAGGGCCGCGGATACGCCGTCGCGTTTGGCGAGGGCGATTGCCCGTGGCTGAAAATCTTCGAAGCGGCGGAAGCATCGGGGGGTGTCGAGTACTACCTCATCGAACAGGAGCAGAGCCCGCCGGGGCAGCAGTTCGCCATGTCGGAACGCTGCATGGCGAACTGGAAAAAGCTGAAAGGGTAGGGACTGTAGGCGCGGTCTATGACCGGGCACAATTGAGAGGCCTGCAATCCTCCGAATTGTGCGCGGTCTTAGAAGGTGTGAAAGAATCGCATTCTATTTTGAGCCGCGTTAGCGGCGGCAGCTTATTAGCCACCGGCGTGAGCCGGTGGTCTTCGATACCCTGGAATCAGAAAAGCGCCGTAGGCGCGACAGATCAAGGATTTCTATATCTGTCGCCGCTCTGCGGCTG
>JBGPBY010000240.1:0-10813 GCA_041481485.1 Terriglobia bacterium | reverse complement strand
GAAGAGCTGCTCATCGTCCTGCTTGACGGGAGGCACGCGCGCTTTCTGACGAGTTTCCTGGGAAACGTGACGGAACATCCAGAAATCCAGAACCCCTTTCCAACCGCTCACACTCAGGCGCCGGGCAATGACAAGACAAAATCCCAACCCAGTTCTCATCGAAAGAGCGATGAACGCGAAAGGCAATATTTGAAATCTGTTGCGGAAATGGCAGGGTTTCTCGCAGACGCCCGATCCGTTAAGGGGATCCTGATTGGAGGGAATAACGTCTCGACCAAAGAACTCTTAGACTTTCTTCCCGAAGTGGTCCGGAAGCGCGTTATTTCGGTTTTCGTTCTACCGGCGCAAGCGGCGCTACAGGATATTGCGGGTATCGTCAGCGATCTCCAGATCCGCGCCGAAAGAGAGAGCGAATCCGCAAGAGTGACTTCTCTGCTGGACCGCTTTCGAGCGAATGCGAAGGCCGTAGCAGGACTGCAGCCCACGCTGGAGGCATTGACAGAAGGGCGCATCCACGAATTACTGTATGCCGAGGGTATGTCCTGGAAAGGTGCGCGCTGCAAGACGTGTCGAAAAATTGTAATCAATCAGACGGCTTGTCCCACCTGCAAGGAGAACCTTTTTCCGATTGAGGATGGACTAGACCTGATTATTGCCACCGCTCTGGATTCGGGAGCGAACGTCGAAAGGGTCCGCGGACCGGCAGCTGTAGATCTGCTGCCGTCTGGCGGAATCGGCGCATTTCTCAGATTCTGATCCCACTGGAGAACGAACATGAAGCGATCCACTGCACTTCTGGCCTGTACCGTCGGCGGAATCATCGGGTACGCGGCATTTCTTCGTCCACGGCATATGAACTGGGGTAGCACGTGGCGCGAGCGATCGCGGGTATGGGCAGGAGATGAGTTCATGCCGGATCCCGTCACCCAATCCACACATGCCATCACGATTCATGCCCCGGCCGATCAGGTCTGGTCCTGGATCGCCCAGATCGGTCAGGACCGCGGGGGTTTTTACAGCTATACGCCGCTTGAAAACCTTGCCGGAGCCGAAATGAAGAACGCCGACGAGATTCATCCGGAGTGGCAACAACGCGTTGTCGGGGAAAAAGTATGGCTGGGAGCACCTGCGAAATTCGACGGCAAGGCACATATGATTGTGGCCCGCTGGATTCCGGGACGAGCCATCGTGATGGTCGCCGCTGTGGACTGGGAACGAATTCGTTCCGGTAAGTCCGCGGACCACTCGATGTGGTCCCTTATTGTAGAACCTCAAAGCCCGAAATCCTGCCGGCTGATCGCGAGAAGTCTCGGCGGCTCCGGGTTCACAACTGCCGGAAAGGCAGCAAACTTTGCCTTTTGGGAACCCGCGCATTTCATTATGGAACGAGGAATGTTGCTTGGAATCAAGAGTCGTGCCGAGTTGCGAACGGAGGAGTGCTTCCCCCTGAAAGTTCTACACTCCGCTGCGGGAATTGTCGATATTGCCCGGAAATTCCAGGTGATCGAATAATCCATTCCTTCGATTTCACCGGGTCAAAACATAACGAAAACATCCATAGTTGAGGTCGAATCATGAAGCGGCATCCCGCAGCACACTACGCACTTCATTTGGCAACAGGAGTGCAGGATCGAAGGCAACTGGCTGGAGGCCCAAATACACTCAATGACGAGCCTGGAGAGATGAAATGACAGCTACAGTTCCGGTAAAGAAGACCGAGTCTATTTTTTCTGATTTAGAAAACATTCACGATCGAATCATGAAACGCGCCTATGACATTTTTGCAGAAAACGGGATGCAACATGGGAACGATCTCGAGCACTGGCTGGAGGCCGAACGTGAGCTGGTCTGGAAGCCGGAGATTGAACTCTCAGAAGAAAATAATGAGTACAAACTCAAAGTTGCCGTTGTCGGAATGGACGCCAAAGATTTGAAGGTGGAAGTGACTGTTAACGATCTTGTGATCAAAGGCGAGACTCAACATGAACACAAGGACGACAAAGATCAGGTTCACACGTCCGAATTCCGCAGCGGCAGTCTTTACCAGTCGATCCATTTCCCGAAACCGATCGATCCGAACAAAGTGAAAGCGGAATTATCGAACGGCATGTTGACTCTGACTGCGGCCATTTCTGGAGAAGCCGCACCACGAAAAGTTAAGATCGAAATCAAATGAGGGAAAATCCGCATAAGAACCGGGATCAGTCCCTCTTCCGCGGAGTTTCCTATTTCGGGTCCGGTTCGATTTCAGAGTTGCGGCTGTTGCAGAGGCGGCGGGGCTGCAAGCGAGCGTTCTGATTCGGCGACAGTGATCGCTGTCTTGATGGCAACGTCCGGATTCACTGAAATGGAAGTAATGCCTTCCTTTACGAGCCAGGCTGCAAAATCCGGATAGTCCGATGGCGCCTGTCCACAAATACCGATGGGCTTTCCCGAATGATGAGCAGCCTGAATTGCCTGGGAAATGATATGAAGGACCGCATCATTCCTTTCATCAAACAGGTGTGCGACGGTTCCGGAATCCCGGTCGATGCCGAGTACGAGTTGGGTGAGGTCATTCGATCCGATTGAAAATCCATCGAAGACCTGCAGAAATTCGTTCGCCAGAATGACGTTCGAGGGTAATTCGCACATGGCATAGACTTCGAGACCGTTGGCACCCTGAGCCAGGCCATTCCTCGCCATTTCCTGAATCACACGTTTCCCTTAAGCGACCGTCGGGCAAAATGGAATCATGACCTTCACATTATGCAAACCCATGTCCCGTCGAACTCGCAGGAGCGCCTGGCACTCCAGCGCAAAATCCTCGGCATTGAAGATTGGGCCAGTACCTTCAACCACCAGGGCTTTTCTTTCGAACAGAGGCTTAGGCTGGTCCAGTGTGTAATTGATCGGTCTTCATCCGCTGATGAGCATCTCGGCAATCTTGGGGCTGGTCCGATTGAAGACTTGCTTAGCGATGAATTCATGAGCCACGTCGAACGAGACCAGAAGAACATTGAGATCTGGCGAGCAGCGATCCGCCATTCATATTGGCAAATGGAGTTGCCGGATTTCGCTGCTCGCATTTCACGATTGCTTAACGATCGCGCATGAATGCTGCCGCACAAAGTCACAAGTGGACGCGTAACCGCAAAACAAGAGATTGGACGCCGAACGCGGGAATGAGAGTTCACTTCTACAGGACACCCCCTTGTCGTAGATTCGCGTTGCACCCTCTTTTCGACTTTTTCGACAAGAGCATCACAAATGGGGAGCTGTGTCACTTCGAGCTGTTGTCCAGACTGATGGTGATTCCCTTTATGGGACTACCATCCTCGTCGAGAAACCGTGCGCAGAAATCTGTGGCGCCGCCGGCGTTAATAATGGCAGCGCGAACAAAATTTGGGCCCTTCTTCAGCGTCAGCCGTTTCGATACGCCGTCATCGATGACCGCCTGACGGTCGTTGTAGATGCCGATTACCTCTTCGCCGTTCACCCACCAAACGGAAGCCGCGTTTGAACCGATCGCAAGACGGACGTTGGAAATGTCGCGCGGGGCATTCACCACGGTCACAGCCCAGAACAAGACGTTGCTCGTTGGCTTATTCAGAGCGTAAGCGAAATGGTACAAATTCACGTTGTAGTTGATCGTATCGATGGCGTGCCACCTCAGTTCGGTGCCGCCGGCCGTCACTGCATCGCCGTCATGCGGCAACACCGACAGCTGGTTGGGAAAATAGTCGGTTTTGACGGCCGCCTGGACCGCCGAGTCTGTGAGCTGTCCGTTTGTCTTGATCGGCTCCAGCAACAACCAGCGCTGGATGAAACCCTCCGCATTTGGCATTTTACTAGCCGAGGCCGGCCGCGCGAGCGTAGCCGCCGGAGCTCGAGGGGGGTCGTTCTGCGCAAGCATTGGACCGGTGAGAAGGACTACAATAAGCAATCCCAGAGAACTTTGATGAATCATGTTCATGCTTATCCCCGCGCTCAAGGCGCTTTGAAGAGCCACCGCTGTCTATCGCTGCTGGAGTTGAACATCGCTAGAGTGGGCTTGCTGCTGCCGATGGCGGAAAGCGCGAACAGTTTTTGCGAGTTGGGAACCGCTTTGGGCATCACACGATAGGAGCCGTCAGAGAGTTGCTCGATGCGCCATAGTTGTTCCAAGCCGCCTGTGAATGTTGGCTTCGCGATGACTTCTCCGTCTTCGGTCGCCGTCAGAGAGCGGTCAGTACCAGCGAGCGTGATTTTGAAATACGGCGAGCCCGGATAACCGCCAGCGTTCGCCACAGGAGTGATCGTCCATTTCTGCTGAGCCTGCAACAAGTACGGAGACATGCGCACATCGATCGGACCTGCAGGCCAGTTCGCAGCAACTTGAGCAGCCTCTTGCGAGGGAATCGGCGGGCCAACCGCATCGCCTCGGCCGCCACGGCCGCCACGGCCTCCTGCTCCGCCCACCGGTACGGCTTGCACAGCGAGCTCTATCGCCGTTCCCGTTCGTACGGATTCGATCTCATACGTACCTTCTTTGAAGTTCTCTCCCGCCACGGGCCAGCCATCGCGCCAAAGCAGCGGACGTATGTCGAGCACGCTGGCGCCACCACGATCGAGGTCTGCTTCGAAATGGCAAGAAAACTTCTGGACACCGTCGCTGAGGTCGAGCAGTCCAAAGTGGCCTGGCCCGACGTAGCGTCCGCCAGAGCCGAGGAACAGTTTTCCTCCTCCTTCCAGCATGTCGATGCCGATGTTGTCCACAAATGGTCCCATTACTTTGCGCGATCGGCCCATGCGGATGTTGTAGCTGGAGTTGGCGCCCGCGCAGCATGATCCATGTGTGACGAGCAGGTAATACCAACCGTCGTGAAAGATCATGTCGGAGGCTTCGGAGTTGATCGCGATGTTGATTGGCTTTGCTTCCGGATGAAGACGTTTCCCAGTTTTCGGATCGAGTTCAACCAGACGAATGTAGCCGAAGTAGGAACCATACGTGAGCCAGAGGGATCCGTTCGTTGGATCGTGAAACACGCCAGGATCGATCGCATTGCTGTCTTCAATGCCATCCGACCAGACAATGGGACCGCCATCTTCCCATTTGTAATCGGACGAATTCGGATCGAGTGTCTTGCCGACAAGCAAACCGATCGCCGCCTTCGGTTGCGTGCCAGGAGCCGCATAGTAGACGTAATACTTATCACCGACTCGAATCACGTCTGGAGCCCAGGTGTTGTTGCCTCCTCTCGCTATGACATCCTGACCAAGTCTCCCGCCTGGGAGTGCCTGCATCAGTGTACCGGCTCGACGCCATGTCCATCCGTCATCCGACATGGATACCGGTAAACCCGTACCCGTTCCGTAGACGTAATACTTTCCATCTTGCAGGATCACAGTCGATGGATCGTGGATGCCCGGTTGTCCATCCAGACCGAGCATTGAAGTAACGAACAGAAGCGTTGTCGCTATAAGAATTCGATTGTTCATGGAACTTATGGTGACCCCAACCTAACCAATCATCGAAACCGCGGGACAGAATGCTTTCGCCTGGTAGTTGAGCCGCTCGAATTCTGGCCAGTCCTCAACCGTCTACATTGATTCCCGGATTATTTTGCTCCCACGCGCAACTTTGACGCCTGTGCACATTCGGTCATGACCGTGAAGTACCGCTGCACTCCATCCATGCCTACCACGAATGGATTATCTTCGCCCACTTCACGCTTTACTCCTGCGAGGCGCGCCTTCGTATAGGCGTTGTCATATTCGCTGTGATTGGAGAGGATGACAGAGGCGCCGGCATCCGCCGCCGCTTTGGCGATTTTCTTCTGGGAGGTAATATATTCGTCCCATCGGGAACCATCGGTTCCGAAGGCACCGGTCAATGTTCCACCCGAGTAGGCCACCATCACCGTTTTGCCCTGATCCTTCACCGGAAACACGTAGGAAAGCGTCCCAGGTGTGTGACCTGGTGTGGAGATGATAGTGATGGTCATGTCTCCCAGGGTGATCTTCGAACCTTCAGGCCCAACAACGATATCTCGCTTTGGCACGCCTCCCGCCGCAGTTGCAGGCCGCTGCAATGTGGATTCCCAATCTGGAGCGCCCATCACGACCTTCGTGCCGTAGCGGCTCTGCAACAGCGCCGCGCCCTGGTCATGGTCCCCATGAGCATGACTGATAATGACGTACTTGATGTCTCGTGGATTGAGTCCCAGTTTAGTCATGCCATCGATGATCTCCGGCTCAATGGCCCAGGCGAAATTGGTGTCGATGAGGATAATTCCTGCACTGGTAATCAACGCCCAGGAGGAATGTTGACGTGTGCCCAACCAATAAAGATTGTCGAATACCTTATAAGGGGAAGCGTACCAGCCGGAACGGTCTGGAGCCGCCGGTGTTGCGCCGCCACCTCGGCCGCCATTGTTCGCGGCGCCTCTTGCGCCGGGGGCTGCCGCGCCTCGTGCAGCGGGGGCTGCCGCGCCTCGTGCAGCCGGGGCTGCGCCTGGACCGCCGCCAGGAAGACAGAGGTTAACAAAGGTGCCCCGGTAATCGAGTCCTGCAGCCGATTTGCCGGTGGCGATGTGAGCATCGATTTCACTCAAGGGCGCCTGAGCCAATGCCGGCAAGGCCATAAATAGCATGCACAGCAGTGCTGAGCGGTTAATGTGGCGTTTCATCTTCCCTCCTTTATGTCTGGATCATGAAGCTTACCGCCAGCATCGCTTTTCACCTAAATGTCGACACTTCCGGTGCTGTCTCCGAACTTCTCCGTCGGCGCGTTCAGCTTGTTCAGCATCGCCACCAGAAGATTCGACATGGTGGTGTCTTTCGGGTTGCGGATATGACGTCCGCCCTTTAGTTTGCCCGATGCGTTTCCCGCCAGCACGATCGGCAGCGGACCGTGGTTGTGCTGATTGCCGTCGCTCATGGCGCTGCCGTAGAGCACCATGGAATGGTCGAGCAGGTTGCCATCGCCATCGGGTGTGGACTTCAGCTTATTCAACAGATAAGTGAAAATCGTTACGTGATACCGGTTGAGCACAGCAAACTTTTCCATGTTCTCCTTGAGATTGGAGTGATGAGAAAGCGTATGGAACGCGTCGCGGATCGTGCTCTTTGCATAAACCGCGCCGCTGAGTTCTTTCGCCATCAGCAGCGTGCACACGCGCGTGATATCGGCCTGCCAGGCGAGAACCTGCAGGTCGAACATCAGCTTGATGTGTTCTTCAAAATCAGATGGGATACCGACCGGCGCCGTCGGCAGCTTCAGATCGGGTGAAAGATTTTCACCGGCTTTTTGAATGCGCCGCTCAATTTCTCGCACATCGGTCAGATAGGCATCAAGTCTCACGCGATCGCTATTCGGCAGTTCTTTCTTGATGGAGGCGACTTCCCCAACCACCGAATCCAAAAGGCTCACGGATTGAGCCCGGCGCGACCGACGTTCCGCGTCGTTGGCGCCGTCGCCGAACAATCGTTCAAATACGACCTGTGGACTGTTGGCCATCGGAAGCGGCGACGTCGGCCCCTGCCATGAAATCGTATTGCGATACGCGCAGCTCAAGCCGTCGCATGTGAGACTGACGCCTTCGATCGCCATTTCGATGGAAGGCAGCGGCGTGTCCTGTCCAATTTTTTTGGCGGCTGCCTGATCCATGGTGATTCCCAGATAAGCCTGAGGGCCGGCCTTGCCGTTGGCGCCACTGAGAAACGCGGCGGCAGAGCGGTTGTGATTGGCGGTCGCCGAACCGCTTCCATAGGCCGCAGGGTGGCTCAGGTCGCTGATGATGTTGATCTGATCACGAAATGGTTCCAGCGGTTTCAAAATTTCGGAAAACTCAAATCCGGTACCGTCTTTCTCAGGAGTCCATGCATACATCGTTGCGCCGTGCGGAACGTAAATGGCCCCGAAGCGCGTCCGCGGATTCGCCGCCGTTTGCGCGAGAGCTGTGCCGGCCGGAACCATGGAGTCGAGCAACGGCAGGGCCACTGCAACTCCGGCTCCCCGAAGGAATGTGCGGCGAGACAGGTGCTTTTTCGAGATAAAGGACATGAGGCCTCCTAGTTTTTCATCCGTGTCTGGAATGGAGCGCTCCTGATGACTCCCATGACGAGAGAAGAGAAACGGTTACCATTCTTCGATGCATCCCGGACAATCGTACGCACGGCCGGCATATCGTGATAATCAATGCCTCTTCCCAGAGCGTAGGTCAAAAGCTTTTCAGTCGATGCCGTGACAAAACTATCCGAACGGCTCAACAATGCCTTGCGCAGATCCGCAGGGCCATTCAACGGCGTGCCGTCCACCAGCACTCCCGATGAGTTAATCGGAACTCCGCCATCGGTGGTTCGCCACTTTCCAATCATGTCGAAGTTTTCCAGTGAAAATCCGATCGGATCCATGATCTTGTGACACGATGCGCAGACCGGCTGCTGGCGGTGCAACTCCAGACGTTCACGCAGGGAGTTCGGCTTGGCTGCCTTTGGATCGGGATCCAGATTTATTTCTACATTTAGCGGCGGTACCGGGCGTGGCGTACCGAGAATGTTCTGCAGCACCCATTTCCCGCGTTGCACTGGAGAGGTGCGCGTGGCAATGGACGTAACCGTAAGAATGCTTCCCTGACCAAGCAAGCCGCGCCGGGGGCTGTCCGCTGTGAGAGAAATCTTTCGGAAGTAGTCGCCGCGGATATTCGGAATGCCATAATGACGAGCCAGCCGCTCATTCACAAAGGTGTAATCCGAATCCAGCAGCGTCAACAGGCTCTTGTCTTCGCGAACGATGCTGTCAAACAGCATCTCGGTCTCCTTAATCATCGCCTTGCGAAGATTCTCATCGAATTCCTTGGTGTCGGGAGCGGCACCAGCGACATCGCGCAAATACAGCCACTGTCCGGCGAAATTCTTCACCAGTGAGTCGGACTTTGAATCCTTCAGCATGCGCTGAACCTGCTGCTCCAGCACCATAGGGTCTTTCAGTTTGCCTGCGCTTGCCAGTTCCAGAAGCTCATCGTCGGGAATGCTGCTCCACAGAAAGAAGGACAGTCTCGATGCCAGCGCAAGGTCACTCACGCGATAGATCGTGCCTGGCTTTGCTGTGGCTGGTTCATCTTCTGTCCGGAAAATGAACCGAGGAGCAACCAGAATGCGCGCCAGCGCCTGCTGAATGCCGGTTTCGAAGTCTCCTTCCTTGCGTCCCAGTTCATAGAACGTCATCAGGCCATTCACTTCGGTATCATCCATCAAGGGACGGCGAAACGCTCGGCGCGCGATGCTTGTCAGAATTTTTCGGGCGCACGGTGCTTCTTCGGCAGCGTTCGTGGGACGGCAGACAAAAATTCGCCGGCGGCTTGGCGTGTCACCAACTCCAGTAGCGTTGAAGGGACCGGTAATCACAAGCGTCGAGACACCTCCACCGACAGCAAATTTAGAATTCACTCGGAAATCGGAATAGGCGTCATCGATACCACCTGCCTTTCTGCCTTCAATCACGGCCATGGCGATCACGTGCGGTCCCGCCGTGACACTCACGCGCTGATTGCCGCGAATCGTCAGTGGCTGGCCATCGAGAGTGATGTCGGTTCCGCCACCGCCTCCCCTGGCGCCGCCAGGCCCTCCACCGCCTGTTGAAAACTGATACTCGGCGTCCAACGGGAACGTGTAGCGGATCAGCATACCGCCGCGAGTACCAATCGGCAGGCCATCAAATCGTGTGTCCTGGACCAGTCCGCTGGGCGCAGTATAGGTAATCTGCGAAGGCGTCAACGTGCGATCGCCAACGGCGCGCCGGCTGACTTTCATAGCCGCGGAAACGTAACCTTGAATCAGAGCCGGTGAAACACTCAGGGCATCGGCGATGTTATCGAATCCTTCATTGGAATCGTCGGCGGGAAGAATGTTCGTCACGTCGACTTCGATGTCCAAAAGATCGCGAACTGCGCTTGCATATTCCGTTCGATTCAGCCGATGTATGGAAAGCGTCCCCGGATTCGGGTTCGCCAAGGCAGCCTTGTCGAGGCGCGATTCCAGCTCGGACGCAAAAGCATCGAGCACGGTGCGAGTGGGCCTCGGCTGACCGCTTGGAGGCATCATTCCGGTACGCACTTTGCGAACGATGCGTTCCCACACAGAAGCATCTTTCCCGACTTTTTCGATATCGAGTGTCAAAATGTCCATGCCGCCCGCGAGGTCGTCGGCATTATGACAATTCGAGCAATATTGATTCATCAACGCCTGACTCGCCTGACTCGCCTGACTCGAAGAAGCCGACGAAGCGGCGGGCTTTCCCGGCGCGGATTGTGAAAGGCGTACCGCTCCCGTCTGAGTGGACAAGACCAACAGCGCGATTACTGCGGCAAGAGATACAATGAGCTTGTCCCTGTTTTTCATTACTGAACTATTTCTGAGTGTCTAAAAGCTTTTTGATGAGGGCAGTGGATGACGGCTTTGGCTCTGCCGGATGAGTCGCCAGAAAGACGCCTTCGGCCCAATTCAGCGGCGTACGTTCTTCCTTATCTTTTGCGTCGAGCTTTGCACCTTTCTCGACAAGAAACTTAATAATGTCGTCGGATCCTCGATTGGCGGCACCATGAATGGCAGTCAGTCCCATGGTGTTCGTGTCATTCACGTTCATACCGAGGTCGTAACACAACTTTACTGCTTCCAGCAGCGCGGGTTGACCTTCGTCGTAAGTCTGATCCACGACCCAGTTGATTCCGGCGGCAGCCATCAGAGCTGTCGTGCCACCGAATGTTGGGATCTTGGGATCAGCGCCATGAGCAAGCAAAAGTTTCATCACCGTCACATCTCCGGCCCGCGCGGCGAACAAAAACGGCGTCAT
>JBGPBY010000239.1:0-10880 GCA_041481485.1 Terriglobia bacterium | reverse complement strand
GCCGGGTGAGGGGTACCGCTAGTAAATATCGTTACTTGCGGTACCCCTCACCGGCCGCTGCGCGGCCCCCTCTCCCGTTGGGAGAGGGATTTCCTGATTGCCTGTCCTTACAGCCACTCGATTCGCATCCCTTCACACGGTAGCAAAATGCCATTCCAGTTGCAGTTCGCCCGGTCATTTTTGAGTACACACTTACCACCATTCGGAATTCCCATCGATCAAATGCCGCCTGGCAAAGTACTGGAGCTTTGTTTTCAGAGGCAATAAACGTGCTTTGGAGTAACCGGCAAAGTCCGGTATGCGGCGTCTTCTGGCTATCGTCTTCATACTGCAAGCGGTTATTGGATATTTGATTCTTCACTTCGGACATTAAATGGGTTATTTCAGGAAGTGGATCAAACGCGATTCAGATCATCATCTGCTTCGCGCCGAGTTGCCTCTACGTGGGGCCTTGTTCACCACGGAGCAGATGAAGCAACACGGGCGGGCGCTGGCCAGTTTGCATCGGGTCGGAAAGGGTGGACGTCCCGGGCAGCTGTTAAAGCGTCTCGAAGAAAACGCGGTAGTTCTCACCGAAGTCTATGAACTGCTGGTCACTGCCGTCCAAACGCGGCGCAAGATCGCTCCTGCGGGGGAATGGCTTCTCGACAACTTTTACCTTATTGAAGAGCAGATTGCGACGGCCCAGCTGCACATGCCGAAGGCATACAGTCTGGAACTGCCCCGTCTGGCCGATGGCCCGTCCGCTGGTTTGCCGAGAGTCTACGACATCGCGCTTGAGACGGTGTCGCACAGCGATGGCAGAGTGCACCTGGAAGCTCTCGAGGGATTCGTCGAAGCCTACCAGTCGGTCACCACATTAAAGCTCGGGGAATTGTGGGCCATTCCCACCATGCTTCGCCTTGCACTGATCGAGAATCTGAGGCGAGTCGGCGCAACCATGGTGATGGGAACCATCGATCGGATCAGCGCGGACTACTGGGCCGACAAAATGACCGAAGTGGCAGAAGACCGGCCAACACGGCTGATCACAGTGATCGGCGACATGGTGCGATCGATACCCGCGATGTCGAATTCCTTTGTCGCGGAGTTTGCGCGACAGCTTCAGGGAAAGGGATCGGCCTTCGGTTTACCGGTGCGATGGGTGGAACAGCAACTTTCGGAGTCCGGATTGATGATGGCCGATGTTGTTCAATCGGAGATCCAGCATCAGGCGGCGGATCAGGTTTCCATCAGCAACAGCATCACGAGTCTTCGACTTCTCGGGAAGGTGGACTGGCGCGAGTTCGTCGAGGCGACGAGCATCGTCGAACGAATCCTGCGAAAGGATCCGGCGAGAGCCTATTCGAAAATGGACTTTGCCACGCGCGATCACTATCGCCATATCGTGGAATATTCCGCGAAAAAGACGGGAACCCGTGAGGAAGATGTCGCCACAGAAGCAATTGATCAGGCCAGAGCAGGAGCTGCGTTTGCAATCCGCAATCGGCGCGCTGCTCATGTCGGAAACTATCTTGTCAAAAGCAGACGCGGACGGCTTCCCCTGAAAATTTCCGCTGTTTCCTTTCTTGTTCTGGCAAGTGTATTTGTGCAATCGCTGTTGTGGAGAACGTTGCCGCCAGGGGCCAACGGTGGTGCAGCGGTGGCGCTTGCGCTGCTTGCCGAGTTCTTTGTCATTCACCTCACATGGCAGGTGTTGAACTGGATGGCGCCTTTGCTGGTTGTGCCGGACCATCTGCCGAAAATGGATTTTTCCAAGGGCATTCCGCCGGACTCGCGAACGATTGTCGTGATTCCCTCTCTGCTGATTGACTCCCAGCAGATCGACCAGATGGTTGAACAACTCGAAGTACGATTTCTGGCAAATCGCGATGATAACCTCCATTTCGCACTGCTCACGGACTTTCGAGACGCGGCCGTAGACGAAACGCCCGAAGATGAGGAATTGCTCCGTCTGGTACAGGCGAAAGTCAACAACCTCAACAATCATTATGGCGGGCATCAGAAAGGGCACTTCTTTCTCTTCCATCGGGCGCGAAAGTGGAATGCCCGCGAAGGCGTCTGGATGGGATTCGAGCGCAAGCGTGGAAAGCTCGCCGAACTGAATGCATTTTTGCGTGACCCGTCGAAGAATGCCTTCTCGCTGATTGTGGGACAGACCGCAATGTTGCAGTCGGCTAAATATGTCATCACGCTGGATGCCGACACGGAATTGCCGCGAGGTTCTGCCCGGCAAATGGTGGGAGCCATGGCGCACCCCCTCAATCGGGCGGAGATCGATGAGTTCACCGGGCGCGTCACCGCGGGATACGGAATTCTTCAGCCCCGCGTCGATGTAAGTTTGCCGGGCTCCAGCCGATCGCTCTACGCGGTAATGTATGGAAGAGACACCGGCATCGATCCGTATACCCACACTGTTTCGGATTTTTACCAGGATGTTTTTGAAGAGGGTTCGTACATCGGCAAGGGCATTTACGATGCTGAAGCTTTTGGACGATGTCTCAACGACAGGTTTCCCACAAACCTGATTCTCAGCCATGATCTGATCGAGGGATGCTACGTCCGTTCCGGCCTGCTCAGCGACGTTTCGCTTGCCGAGGAAATCCCATCGCACTATCTGGCCGATGCCAGCCGCCGGCACCGCTGGATCCGCGGCGACTGGCAGATCATGGAGTGGCTTTTTCCGAGAGTCCCGGGGGCGAAAAAGAGATACGAGAAGAATACGATCTCGATGCTTTCGCGCTGGAAGATTCTGGATAATCTCCGCCGCAGTATTACTCCGGCGGCCTTGATTCTCTTCCTGATTCTGGCCTGGAACGTCACGGCATCTCCGTCGATGTGGACATTTCTTGTCTTGCTCCTGATCTTCATTCCTCCGTTGCTGGCTTCAATCATGGATTTGTTGAAAAAACCGGAAGGTGCGGTCTGGGAACCTCACCTGAAGGAAGCCCTGCGCTCATCGCTTACGCGGCTGGAACAAGCGGCGTTTCACTTCGCATGCATTCCACATGAAGCGCTATACAGTCTGGATGCGATATTGCGTTCGCTTTTACGTGTTTTTGTGACACGGAAGAAGCTGCTGGAATGGAACACAATGGCCGCTTCCAGTCAAAACTTCGATAACAGCTTCCGTCCATTCATTCGATCCATGTGGATTGGCCCGGCACTCGCAATTGCAGCGGTCACCGATCTCAGCCTTCGCGGTCTCCACCGGCCTCCAATTGTGATTATTGTGCTGGTGACGTGGTTCCTGTCTCCGGTTATCGCCTGGTGGATGAGCCGCCCGCTGGACGAGAAGTCTCCGGAGCTGACGAACGAACAGATACAATTTCTTCATCATCTTTCCCGGAAAACCTGGAAGTTCTTCGAACAATTTGTCGGTCCCGAGGATCATTGGCTGCCGCCGGATAACTTTCAGGAAAAGCCGGTGGCTGTGATCTCTCATCGCACATCCCCGACAAACATCGGTCTTGCGTTGCTGGCCAATCTGGCGGCCTATGATTTTGGCTATATATCGATGGACGAGCTGATCCTGCGTATTTCGAATACTCTGGATACGCTGGAACAGCTGGAGCGGCATCTGGGCCATTTCTACAACTGGTATGACACCCAGACGTTAACTCCACTGCATCCTCTTTATATTTCGACCGTGGATAGCGGGAATCTTGCCGCCCATTTGCTGACGCTTCGCCAGGGCCTGCTGGCACTGCCGGATAGCTCGCGTTCCGACACCATTCCTTCGCTTGCTCGGCGCCTTGGTGCCCTCGCGGAGATGGATTATGACTTCCTGCTCGACAAGACCAGTCACCTGATGGCGATCGGTTACAACGTCAGCGAACGGAGAATCGACTCCGGTTCCTACGACCTCCTCGCATCGGAAGCCAGGCTGGCAACATTTGTGGCCATCGCACAGGGACGTGCACCGGATGAGAGCTGGTTTGCCCTCGGCCGGCGCATCACCGGAACCGGGGGTGAGCCGGTCCTGCTGTCGTGGAGCGGATCGATGTTTGAATATTTGATGCCGCTGCTGGTGATGCCAACGTATCCGAAGACCCTGCTCGACGACACTTATCGGGCCGCAGTCAGGAGGCAAATCGCGTATGGCCGAAAGCGGCGGACCCCCTGGGGAATTTCCGAATGCGGCTACAACAACGTAGATGCCCAGTTGAACTATCAATATCGCGCGTTCGGCGTCCCCGGTCTGGGATTCAAGCGCGGACTTGCCGGAGATCTTGTCATTGCTCCGTATGCCTCAGCCCTTGCGCTGATGATTTCTCCGGAACAGGCGTGCGTGAATCTGAAGCGCATTGCAGACATCGGCGTTGAGGGCGATTTCGGCATGTATGAGGCGATCGATTACACGCCATCCCGGGTGCCCCCGGGAGAATCCTTTGCGATCGTGCAATCGTACATGGCGCACCATCAGGGGATGAGTTTTCTCGCACTGGCATACCTGTTGCTGAACAGACCCATGCAAAAGCGATTCGAATCCGATCTTGCATTTCAGGCCGCAGCGATTTTGCTTCACGAGAGAGTTCCCAGATCGGCACTGGACTACACCCACACTCGTGAATCTTCCCGGACGCTGACTTCGGATTCCGACCTGGATGAACGGCCCGTTCGCACTTTTCGCGGTGCAAACACCGCGGTTCCTGCCGTCCAGCTCTTGTCGAACGGAAACTACCATGTGATGGTGACCAACTCCGGCGGCGGATACAGCCGATGGAGGGAACTCGGCGTTACGCGCTGGCGAGAGGACGCTACCTGCGACAACTTTGGAATATTTTGTTATATCCACGATGTCGTCAGCGGCATCACGTGGTCTTCGACCTACCAGCCCACCGTGAAAGTGCCGGATATGTACGAGGTCATATTCACCGAAAGCCGTGCCGAATACCGGCGGCGCGATTACGGCATTGAAACGAGAACCGAAATCGCGGTTTCTCCGGAAGACGACATCGAGTTGCGCTGTGTCGAGATTACGAACTCATCAAGGCGAACTCGCGTGATTGAAGTTACCAGTTATGCAGAAGTCGTGTTGGCGTCACCTGCCGCCGATGCCCTCCATCCCGGATTCAGCAATCTCTTCATACAGACTGAAATCCTGCCGGAGAGAAATGCCATACTTTGCACACGCCGGCCGCGGTCTGCAGGCGATCTTACACCATGGTTGTTTCACCGAACCGCGGTTCACGGCGGCATTCAGACCGAAGTTTCATTCGAGACGGACCGTGCGCAATTCATCGGACGCGGGAGAACCACCGCCAACCCGATTGGAAATTATGGTGCGCTTTCAGGAACCTCAGGGTCCGTTCTGGATCCCATCGTCGCAATCCGTCATCGCATCACTCTTCATCCGGAAGAGTCGGTGAAACTGAATATCGTTACGGGTGTGACCGATCAGAGGGAAACGTGCGTCACACTGACCCAAAAGTATGAAGACGCCCGGTTCGGCGATCGTGTTTTCGACCTTGCCTGGACTCATGCCCAGGTGGTGTTGCGTCAGATCAATGCCACACAGACCGACGCGCAGGTGTATGGAAGGCTGGCCGGTTCGGTGATCTTTGCCAATGCATCGCTTCGCGCCGATGCGTCCATTCTGGCAAGGAACCAAAAGACGCAGTCGGGCCTTTGGGCGTATTCCATTTCCGGCGACCTGCCGATCGTTCTGCTGAGAATCTCCGATACATCTCGCATGGACATGGTGCGGCAGTTCATTCAGGCACATGCCTACTGGAGAATGAAGGGACTCGCGGTGGATCTGGTGATCTGGAATGAGGACCAGTCCGGCTACCGGCACCCGCTTCATGACGAAATCATCGGGATGATCACCACCGGAATCGGCGCGAACGCCATGGACCGTCCTGGAGGGATATTCGTACGGCTGCTGGATCAGATCGCCGCCGAAGACCGCATCCTGATTCAGACTGTAGCCAGAGTTGTTGTATCCGATATCGACGGCACCCTCGCCGACCAGTTGGACCGCCGAAAACTTTTCGAAGCCGTCGCTCCGGCGCTGAAGCCAATACGCGGCCGTTCGCGTGAAAACGCACCCGCCAAGATCGGGTCCCGGCGCGATCTGCTGTACTTCAATGGAAGCGGCGGATTCACTCAGGACGGCAAGGAATACATCATCACGACGGCTCAGGATCAAATGACTCCGGCTCCGTGGGTCAATGTGATCGCGAATGCGTCGTTTGGAACCATTGTTTCCGAAAGCGGATCGGCGAATACGTGGAGTGAGAATGCTCATGAATTTCGCCTGACGCCATGGAAGAACGATCCCGTAAGCGATTCCAGCGGAGAGGCTTTTTATTTGCGTGATGAAGAGACCGGATACTTCTGGTCTCCATCGCCGCTGCCGCGAACAGGTGCAACCGCATATGTGACGCGTCACGGTTTTGGTTACACCGTCTTCGAACACACCGAAGACGGCATCCGTTCCGAATACTGGACCTATGTGGCCGTGGACGCGCCGATCAAATTCTCGGTATTCAGGATCCGGAATTATTCCGGCCGGCCACGGAAGCTGTCACTGACCGGATACGTGGAATGGGTTCTTGGAGATCTCCACACCCGCTCCGGTCCGCATGTCACCACGCATCTGGATTCGAGCGGCGCCATCTTTGCGCGGAATCCTTACTGTTCGGACTTCGCCGGCTGCACGGCATTTTTTGACGTCAATTTATCTCCAAGGACCGTGTCGGGGGATCGCACCGAATTCATCGGACGCAACGGATCTCTGGCCAGACCCGCCGGTCTGACGCGAGCACGACTGTCCGGCAGGCTGGGTTCCGGCCTGGATCCATGTGGCGCCATCCATACCGTGTTTGATATCGAAGACGAACAGGAAACGGAGATCATCTTTACTCTCGGCGCGCATCGTGATGCCGACGCCGCCAGATACCTGGTGATTCATTTCAGAAACTCCAATGCCGCTCATGACGCCCTGGAACGCGTCTGGAACTATTGGAACCGCATACTTTCCATATTGCATGTAGAAACGCCCGACCCTTCGGTGAATGTCCTTGCCAACGGATGGCTGGTGTATCGGACGCTGTCTTCACGCATGCTGGCGCGCAGCGGCTATTACCAGCCAGGCGGGGCATTTGGATTTCGAGATCAGCTTCAGGATGGAATGGCGCTCCTCTATTGCGAGCCGCGCATCGTGCGCGAGCATCTCCTTCGTTCGGCCGCCCATCAGTTCCGCGATGGCGATGTTCAACATTGGTGGCACCCGCCTTCCAATCGCGGTGTCCGCACACAGTGCTCCGACGACTATTTGTGGTTGCCGCTTGCCGTTGCGCGATATGTCGAGATTACGGGAGACACAGGAGTTCTCGATGAGAACGTTCACTTCATTGAAGGCCGTCCGGTCAGGCCTGAAGAAGACTCCTATTACGATCTGCCGGAACATTCGGATATTGAGGTTTCACTGTATCAGCACTGTACCCAGGCGATTCTCAGAGGACTGCGTTTCGGTGAACACGGCTTGCCGCTGATGGGTTCCGGTGACTGGAATGATGGCATGAACCTTGTCGGTATTCAGGGAAAAGGCGAAAGTGTGTGGCTGGCGTTCTTTCTCTACGATGTGTTGATGCGATTTGCCAAAATCGCGGCGCTGCGCGGCGACGGCTCGTTCGCGGATCTTTGCCGCGACAACGCGGCTGAAGTGCAGAAACACATCGAAAAGAATGCATGGGACGGGAAATGGTACCGGCGCGCCTATTTTGATGACGGAAGCCCGCTCGGTTCCGGTTCGAACGATGAGTGTCAGATCGATTCGATCGCCCAGAGCTGGTCCGTGCTTTCCAAGGCTGCACCGCCTGAACGCGCGCTCATTGCAATGCAGTCCCTCGACAGGCGGCTGGTGCGCCGGGATTCCGCGATCGTTCAACTGCTGGACCCGCCGTTTGACAAGTCCAGGCTGGATCCGGGATATATCAAAGGCTATGTCCCCGGGGTGCGGGAGAACGGCGGCCAATACACGCATGCCGCGATCTGGGCGGCGATGGCCTTCGCTGAAATTGGAGAGAGCGGAAGGGCCTGGGAGTTATGGTCCATGATCAATCCGGTCCATCACGGAGAAACACCCGATTCGATTGCACGATATAAAGTCGAGCCATACGTTATGGCGGCCGACGTTTATGGCGTCTCGCCCCACAATGGCAGAGGCGGGTGGACCTGGTATACGGGTTCTGCGGGATGGATGTACCGCCTTACGATGGAATCGCTGCTGGGATTCCGCATCCATGTCAATGAGCTCCAGTTCGCTCCCTGCATACCGGAGAACTGGGATTCCTACACCATGAATTTTCGATATTTCGAAACGATGTATTACATCCGGATATCGAAAGTGCCTGAAGCTTCAGGGCAGACCGTTCGATTGGATGGGAATATCCAGTCCGAGCCTGTTATTTCCCTGACCAACGATTACAGGGAACATTGGGTCGACGTCACAATTCCTTCTGTAACCGTTGCAGAAACTCCAGCTGTTCCAGTTTCATGAGTATTCGAGCGTCATCCCTTTGCCGCTGATCATCTCCCCCGTGCATTTCCTTGACCGAGTTGCTGAAGAACGGCTTCGGATTCTGGGCGGCCGCCAGATCCTCTTCCAGAGCTTTATGCCAGCGGGGAATTCGCGCTGCCACGGCCTCAATGTCCGCCGGTTGATAGTCCTCGATCAGATTAAGCAGGCGCACGGCATCGGAGATGGTGTAGCTGCCATGTGCCAACGAGCTCGACAGGTACCTCAGAAGAATTTCGCCGCGGTTTCCGGATTCCCAGATGGCACGCCGGGCAATGGCTTTCAGCAGCGAGCGGTCCGGCGCGGGAGTTCGCTGGACAATGTCCGCCACCGCTGGAGAAATTGTTCCATCGAGCCGAAGACGTTGAACGAAGCGTTCAATTGAAACGCTGCGCAGAGGCACCAGATAGGTCTTTTGGTCATCGGCGACCAGCCTCGCTGTCGTTGGACGGTTTGTGAGTGATTCAACCAGATTCGGCCAGTCGGCCTTCGAAATCGACTTCGAACCTAAAAGCTCCGCGACTAAGGCTTGATCCTGAAGCTTTGGAGTAAAGAGCGGTGAGAGAATCAAATCATGTTCAACATCTTCAAGACCAGGAAGGCGCTCATTGAGAAATGAACCGACTTCGTCACGTTCTATACCGTAAGTTCCATCCAGATGCCTGACGACCTGGGGTGTGATTTCCCGGGGGCGCTCCAGTTCTGCTGCGAGCACTTCAATCAAACTTTGCATTCCAACAGTATCGGGGTTCCACATCAAGCCTCCAAGTGCAAAACCAATCAGTGATAGGATGCAACAATGAAACCGATCGCGCGATACCTGGAAGACAGCGGAATGACTGCTGACCAGCTTGCCGTCTCTTCCGCCATGGACAAGAAACTGGTTCGTTCCATCGTGGCCGGGAATTACACTGCAGGTCCGGCAGATCGGCTCCGTTTGGCGGCGGCGCTGGGAGTTTCCGCCGAGGATATTGCATGGGGACATTCTGTTCCCGTCGAACATATTCGAGGCAATGGACCTCAGTCCGGGCGTTCCACTTAAGTTCAATTGACTTATTTTCAAACACCGCTTGTGTTTTTAGGCCCCGGGATATAATTCCACCAAGTTTATGGAGACTGCGACAAAACACGGACAACTTAAAACCACCGATACTCTCCGACAGGCATTGTCGACGCTGGCCGCATTGATGGATCGAACGCTCAATGAAGTGAGCGTGCTCGATACTGAAATTCAGGAGGCCATTCGCAAAGCCGTCAGTGAGACTCAGGAAACGCTGCAGAAACAGGCTACAGAGCGAATGCAGCTCGCCGTCGAAGAGGCGGTGCTTAAAACCCGCACTTCGCTTACCGAGGAGCACCGCAGGGAACTGCAGCGGCAGGTCGACGAGACCACGCGCGCCAATGAGGTTCTCAATAAACTCCGCGATGAGCACGCAAAGGAAATGGCGGGGACCGAAGAGGCAGCGGCACTTGCACTGGAGCGGCAGGTAGCCCGGGCTGTCGATCGCGTACGGAGCGACCTGGAGTCGGAAATCGGGTCGTTGAAATCCGAAATCGAACGCGCCAATCAAACCATTGCCGAGAGCAAGTCGGAATTTCATCGCGCAGCGACCGAAAAGGAAAGTCTGCTCAAAGATGCAGCCGATAAACTTCGCAAAGAGCTGGAGCAATCGATTTCAAATCACGATCGCACCAAGCATCTTCTGGCGGAAGCCGAACTGGCAAATTCCCGTGTTGTCCTGGAAGCGCACCAGAACGCGGAAACTGTCGCCACTGCGCATCAGCGCGAGCTTGAGGAATCCGTAGAACGCGTGCGGTCGGAGCTGACGGAGGAACGCGACCGCGTGGTCCGTCAACTGGACGAATTGCTGCATTCCGCCGCTCAGTGGGATGCCGAACGCGCCAGCCTGAAAGCCGAATTGAAGCGTGTTCTGGCAGAATCCGAACAGGCAATGGTGACGGCCAGAAAAGAAGCAGCCTCGCACAGTTCCGTGTCTTCTGACACGCTAAAAACTGAAGTCCGCCGCGTCGAGGAATCCATTCAGAGTATTTCCGCAATCATCGATGCCCCGGAAACAGAACTGTCCATCGTTATTCGCAAGAATGTAGAACGCGCCGAGCTGGAAGCCTACCTGAAGGGAATTCGATTCGTTTCGGGGAAATAGCCTTACGCTCTCGTATTCGCGGCAACCACTAATCGGGCGATTGCCCCTCCTGGCTGAACCAAATTTAGTGCTCCATTTCTTAATTACAGCAACGTATGTTCGGAACTGTAAGCGCGATTCCCCAATGAAGGGGCGGTCTATGACCGCCCACAATTTGGAAGGATTGCACTCTCGCAATTGTGGGCGGT
>JBGPBY010000238.1:0-10909 GCA_041481485.1 Terriglobia bacterium | reverse complement strand
TAAGAGCCTTATCTGTGGGGAATTGAGGCTGCCCGCAGAGAGAGTGGAAAACAAACCGGGTGGACGGCGATTTGTTCCTCTGGGGACGACTAGAAAACAAGAGGCAGGGCCGGGGCGTCTGCCGATCCGGACACACTTCTGCCTTCGGCAATGGAGCATGATACCCGTTAAGCGGGATCGAAAGCGTATTGACTGGGGATACGGGCTGGCGCAATGGGTGGTGGCCGGGACGGAAGCCCGAGATGCTCCAGGATTTTGCGCGTGACAATGGGTGGATGGATTGCTGAAATGATGCGAAGCATACCGCCACACTGCTCACACCTGGACAGATCCGCGGAGAAGATCCGCTTCAACAATTCTGCCCATGGATAGTTCCGTCGACGGGAAGCGGGAGATGGAGTCTTCCCCGCCAAAGTCTGTGACTGGACATCCGCATTCGCCAGCGCCGCAGGCTCATCGCAGTGCGGAGCCGGGGCAGCGCCGGCGGATGCCGCAACGCACGGCACAATCCAGCATCTCCATTTTGCCGACGGCGCAATGATGCCATGGTAGCGGGTGAGGTGAGCTCGCGGCGCGGGAACCAGCGTGGTGAGCCGTTCCAGTAATTCCAGCGGCGAGTAGATCACGTGAGTGGCTCCATTCCGCCATGGCCTTTTAAAACGGTATAGCAGGCGGCCATCGTCCAATTGCTCCAGCCGCTCGGCCGCAATTGGCGGGCGCGCGGCATAACGGATCAAGCGTTCCAGCTGCAATCGGTCATTTTCGCGGATGGCGACATTGGCATGCAGGCTGTACCCATTCACGTTGGCGCAGCGCCGGCTGGTCCGTGCGTCCAGAGCTTCCGGATCCGCCAGTTCGCTTTTTGCTACAGCGCGGCGGCCGGCATTGGGCCCGCCGGCAATACGATTGGAGACCGAAGCGGCATATAGTCCGGCAAGCCCCGGTTCTTCCCGCGCGAGGGGATCGGAGTCTTCGATGTTCGGATTCCCTTTCACGCCATTCAGCTCAGGCAGTCTCGAAATCCGCTCGGACAGAATTTGCGCGAGCGCTGCAATCTCGCTGTCTTCCGGAGCGCGTAACGGAAAGAATTCCGGTCCGCCGGTGTCTGAGCGTCCGGAAGCATAGACTCCATCAAAAACGACTATGGAAATGAGGATTGACCGCAAGGCTGTCTCCGCAACGCTGAATGAAGGTGACGGCTCCGCATTGCGCCGGAGATATCCCGCATTCTCTGGCGCGGCAGCGGAGGAAGGCGAAGACCGTACTCACAAATACATTCAGGACTCTGGTGATCATCCCCGAGTCATAAGCCAGACGATAGCGCAGCCCATGCGGCAACGACAGCACCCACTGGCGCACCGGGACGCGCGGGATCACGCGGTCCACGAGATCTGCGGCCGTATCCGCCATCCGGCGTCCGCAGCAGGAGGAGCAAACGGATCTGCCCTTGCATGAATATGGCAACAATTTTTGCTGCCCGCAATTTGCGCACTTGAGGCGCAGGAAGCCACAGGCCAACACGCCACATGTCAAAAACGCCCTCATCTCGCGCTCGACAAAGCGTGGGAGATCTCGTCCCTGTTGTTGCTGAGTGGCCAGGAAAGTTTCCAGATTCCCGGCCATGACCTGGTACAAGACAGACTTCTCCGGTTCCCGCGGACGGTAACCATCTCTTCGGGGTATTCCGGTAGAAACGCAAGGTGTTTGCGCTGACACCACAGCCACACGAAAACGCACGAACCGCGCCAGCTCCAGCTCAAGGATTTCATAGCCCTCATGCACCTTGACGATCGTAATTCCGCCGAATTGCGGGCAAAATTGTCGCCGTAATCGCGGATTTCGACGCAAGACGGATGTCTATCAACCGCTTTCCTGACTCGAATCTTCCCAATGACAAGGTTTGGGAAGCTCTGCGGGACGCTCAGATCACTGAGCTGAATGTTGAGACTCCTGGTCGACCGATCTGATTTCAAATCCTGACACATCGCCTTTGGAGGAGCATTGCCGCTTGAAAGTGAGAATGCGAACAAAGCTTTGCCGCTTCGTTGCAGTAAGTCTTGTCTGAGTAGAAGTGGCGTGCATCGCGAAGAAACCCATCATCCGCGGCACGAGCTTGTCCACGGAACGATAATGCGATCATGATCAACCAGACGGCGCTGGGAGCAAATTGGTTGTTCCTTTGGAGCCGGCTATTTTATTTCGAAGATGACGGCACGTCCGCCGGTGGGCGCTGCGGGACCGTCATGAACAGTTCCGGCGGGCAAGAAGGTTGCCTTCGGAACCTTACCGTCAAACACGAGCTCGACCGCATCGTCGGCGTGGCGGTGTGTGGGCGCGGGGGCGCCGGGCATGATTATCCAGCCGGCAGCTCTGTTGTTCTCCCATGAGGGTGCGCCGAGCGCCCGTCGCAGCCCCTCTGGACCGCTGCCAGCTTCGCCGGTGGGCGCGGACCTTTTGAGCTCGATCAAAATCGCGCGCATCGGCGGCTCGCTCGCGCCTTCCTCCACGTGGGTCACGTTCGCCCGGTTCGTCTGGAATTCCCAGGCTTTGGTGTGGACGATTCTGCCAGGCGCGTTGCCCTGCGTGATGATGCGATCTCCTTCCTCGTACGAAATACCGATCAGGTCGTAGCGGTGAGTGTGAAGTGGGTACTGCTGCTTGAGCCAGGAGACGTTCCAGACGGTGACGAAGTCGTTATCGAGAAGCTGGGTTGTCCCGGGTCGTGGAAACGGCGGTGGCAGTTCCGCCGTCTGACCAAGAAAGAGCGCCAGCATCACCAGCGCACGCGGCCAACTCATCAGTTTCCTCCGTTGCTGCCTTGACCGGCGTCAGGGGCTGTTGCCGAACGCAAAGTGTGCGACTGTAGGCGCGGTCTATGACCGCGCGCGATTTCAAATACCAGGAATTGTGCGCGGTCATAGACCGCGCCTACAGTGGAACCGTACTTTCATCAGCCGGAAAGTACTAAGGTGATACGCGGATCGACACTATACGACTTTCGGGATCGGTCCTTCCGTCGGGTTGTGGCGGAGCGGAGACGACCCGAACATTCACCGAAGCCGGATCCGCGCCCAACCCCTTAAGCAATGTCACGACACGCTCGGCGCGTTGGGCCGCGATGGCCTCGCCTTCAACGAGGACCTTACCGTTGGAAAGCAACGTCGCACCGCGGCGCGCCACAACCTCGATGCGTTTCGCTTTGGCCGCGATTGCGTAATCCGCGGCCTGATTCACGGTTCGCGTATCCCGCGAAAACAGAAAGGCACTGTCGAAGTCGTACAGGACCTTCCATTCGCGCTCGCCGAACGGAGGCGTCAGTCGCACTGGAGCCGCAGGCGCTGCAGTCGCGGCCGGCTGGCGAGTCGATGGTCCTGCCGGTCGCCGTGTGGGTGGAGCTTCGATTCCAGGCTCCGCCGGCAGGATCGTATTGCAGGCGGCGTTGACCTCGGGCAATACAGACAGCTTCACGGGTTTGAGGGGAATTCCACCGCACACACGCGGGCCCTTCTCGAGCGTGCCTTCGACCAACACATCGTGCAACAACTGCGGCGGGTACTGGTCTGCCGAGATGTCCTGCTGGACGGCAAGATAGTAGGTCTCGCCTTCGTATTCGGCAATAAAGCATGGAACTGTTCGCGTGTCTCTCACGATCGGGCACGCCACAAAATTCAGTTGCTGCGCTGCCGCGGTTTGCATGACGAGCAGCATGGCGATCAGCACGGCCAGACCCCTGAGCTTCATAACACCCCCAGAAAATTGATCAGGTCCTGTTTCTCGGCCTCCGAGAGTTTCATGTCGAATCGGCGGTCGTAGTAGTCCACGAGTTCCCGAAGGTTCTTCGCCGAGCCGTTTGAATAATACGGCGCCCGCGCGGACAGGCCTCGGAACTGCTGCATGACGATGGAGCCCACATCGGCGCACCGCCCCGAAATCAGAGCGCGGCCGGGATCGCTCGTGTAAATCACGCGGCCGAGGTAGGGATGAGGCTGCGCTTCAGGCTTGCAGGTGATCTTGAAAACGGGCAGGTCACGGGTGTCGCTGTACAGCGGGGGCTCCGTCCAGCGGGGGTAGTTCGTGGTTCCCAGATCCACGAAGCCGGCAGACAGGTCCTGTCCCGTCATCTGGTGATTGTGGCAGGTCGCGCAGGTCCGTTTGAGCGGATTACCGAGGCCGATGGAATTGATGTGGGTCACATCGCGCAGCCAGAATTGCCGGAACATGAAGATGTCTGCCCCACGCGCCACTGAGGCGCGAAATTGTTCCTGAGTGCTGGCGCCTCCTTTTTTCCAGGACTCGAAGCTTAGAAACACGGAATCGTAATCGTTATCCCCGAGGACGCCGGGTCGATGCGCGGCCATGGCCGCCGGTCCCAGCGTCGGCGGCCCGCCAGGCTCGGCAAGACTACCGGCAGACCGATCGAAAATCTGGGCCACATACACCTGGTTTTCGAATTCGACGATCTTCTGTAGCTGCTCGTCGCTAACGGATTGCGCTTCTCCGTGTCCCATCATTGCACTTCGTGCCTGCGTGAGCAGCGTGGCTTCCCGGGCGTCGGCCATAAAATTCATGCCTACTGGCCTGCCTGTCGCCGGATCTGTATCCGACAGCGCGCCCAACTTCAGGACAATTCGTGGCGCCGGGTTTGTCACGTACTTGAGGTTTGCCGCCATGCGTGGCCGTCGATAAACGGAGACGGTCGGGGTCGGACTATTCAGTCCGTAAATCGGACTGGTGTTGCATCCCGTGGGATCGCTCACGACATTGATCGTGAACTCGGCATTCCTTGGAACGGGAAGAAAAACCCGAATGAGACCGCGTTCCAGCAGCAAGGAGTGGGATTTTTCCTGTTCCTGCGGAAGATTCGGGCAGTTGGCCCCGTCGACAGCCGCGAACAGCGGGTCTTTGCCGCCAGTCCGCTTCCAGAGATCACGCGCGGCCTCGGCAGAAAAACTCATGCCGTAGGCCGGCTGATGGCAGGTTACGCAGGCGCGTCCGTTCTTGCCCAAAGGCGTAAAAAACGGATGCCCCTTCATTTCGACCGGCCCTCCGGAAAGGAGGAGACCAACACGGCCAGTGGGTGTCGGGTATTCCGCTTGTGCCGGCAGAACGCCCGTCGCGCCTGCAGAAATCCAACCGATACCTGGGGTTTGCTGGGCCAGCGCCAGAGCCGCAGTAGCCGCCAGCACGGCTACTGCGCCAACCCATACTACTCTCATCGGTTCACTCCGGGTCAAGACACCCCTCTACGGGATGTTTTTCTTGTCTACCGTCCAGCCATCTTTCTTGGCCAGCCCCGGAGGATTGCCAGTGAAAAGCTTTGCCGCTTCCGCATTGCCCTTGAATTGCCAATCGAGCCATGCCGCGGACGCCATCGCCCAGTCGCCGCCGTGGGGCTGCGTGAATGTTCCGCCGTGGCCGACGCCCTTGTTGGCAACGAAGACAGGAAGTTTTTCGATGCGCTTAAAATCATCCATGCCGTTGGCGTACGCAATGTCAGTCTCTCCGCCCAGGAGGAAAAAAACCGAGGAGTGAAGCTTCGCAAGGTGATCCTTCGTGAGCGGTGGCATGCCGGCTAGAGCGCCGCCACCTGCACCGCCACGTCCCGCGGCAGCAGGTGCGCCACCGGGTGCGGCCGCGCCTCGGGGGCCAGCCGCCGCAGCGGGCGCCGCGCCACCGGGTCCGGCTGCACCACCACGTGGAGCTGCCGCTGCAGCAGGCGCCGCGCCTGGCGCCGCGTCAGGGGAATTCAAAATCCCGCTGTCCACGACGAGTACGGTCTTAACGCGCGGGTCGGGTGCAATTTCCAGTGCCTGCAGTCCGCCGCACGAATGGCCAAACACCGCAACTTTCGAGGTGTCGATTTTGCGGTAGTAGGGGCTCTGGGGATTTGCATTCTGTGCGGTAGCCCAGTTGATAGCGTCGAGAAGGGTCCCACCGCTCGGAACAGTTCCGCCAGGAGCAGGACCAGCAGCAGGGCCAGCAGGAGCAGGGCCACCAGCAGCAGGAGCCCCAGCGCCAGGGCCACCACGAGCGGGCCCGCCCGCACCTGGTCCGCCGCGTCCGCCACCTGCCTGCATCGGCCCAATCGCCACGATGAGATAGCCATGCGATGCGATTTCCGAAAGGTAGTTCTGGTGACTCGAATTTGAATTCGCGCATCCGCCATTGCCCCACGCCAGTATCGGGAGCTTTTCCTTATCGCCAAATGCGCTCAGGTCCTTCGGGCGGTAAATCGTATGTGTCGTAATGCCGCTGTTGCTCACGGCGACGGCCTTGTATGGCCCGGTGCCGCCGTCCTCGATCGTTCGCTCACCGGACTCCGTCCCTGCCGCTGCAGGACTGCTGGCCTGAGGGCCGCCCAGTGCCGCCGTGCCTGCCACAAAAATCCCCAGCACGCCGGCCGTAATTCCCAATGCAATCATTCTCGCATTCACCATAAGAAGCTTCCTTTGTGATGAGTTGTTGTTCGCCGATTCTGTTTCTGGCCGGGAGTCTAACAACCGTCAGCAACGGGAGCTAAGACTTTCTCGATCGATTTGTTAGACGTGCCACGTCTTTCGGCAAAATGTGGCCTATTCACCCGAATAATGCCGCTGCTTGAAATTTCAGGATCAATGTTATAAAACTAACAAATAGCTGCCGATTGTGTTAGTTTGGTGAAATCAACCTGGGATTCCTATGACACGATTGCTCGCCGTCCTGGTATTTGCATCGACGCTCTTCGGACAGACGAATACTCTGACGACTATGGGTTCGGTGAGTGGGCGGGTTCTCGATAGCGATACCAGGCGTCCCATATCCGGAATTCGAGTGATCTCGTCGCAGAATCGGGATAATAGTGTTTCGGTCACGACTGATCGGGAAGGCCGATACGTCTTCCCAACCCTCCTTCCCGGGAAGCACTCGATCGACGTCTATGACGGCAGTCTCGCGGGGATCTCGATGACGGCAACACAGGTCGCGACCGTGATTGCCGGTCGAGCGACGCAGGTGGATTTTCATACTCGCCACCTTTCCCAGGTCTCCGGACGCGTGCTCGACGAAGATGGAAATCCGATGTCAGGGATCCAGGTTTCCGCCATAAAGAAGGAATACCTGGGTTATGCAGGAACCGACCTTCGGCGGTGGACCGCAGGCGACGCGCAGATCACCGCGTCCGGCACCGCTGCAACAACCGACGATCAAGGACGCTATCTACTCCGAAACCTCGCCGCTGGCCGTCAATATTGGATCGCCGCACGCATTCCCCGAACTTACACCAAGCCTGTATCCGACGCGCCCGTCGGCCCTGACGCACGAAAGCGGATTCTGACACCGACGTTTTATCCGAATGCGAATTCCATAGATACAGCGACGGCTGTCGTTCCTCATTCGCAGGAGCTGCTTAACGACGTAGACATTCGCATGCTGAAGACTAATGCGTACTGTCTCGAAGCGACACTGACGGATAGTGGGGCGCCTGCAACCATGAGCTTCCTTCTTGTTGAGAAATCGATATCGAACACGAACGTTCCTGCCAACTTGCCGGGGAGTCAGATGACCGGCCCGGACGGAAGGATTCGCCTGTGTGACCTTTACCCAGGCGAATTTCAACTTGTCGCCGCCAGACTTTCCACGGGGTCTCTGGATTCGCTGGGTTCAATCGATTTCACAATAACCAATAAGGATGTCCGCGATATACGGGTAGCCGCTATTCCACGCTCGACGGTTTCCAGTGAACTCGTTTGGGATAAGCAGTCGATCGAGCCCTCCAGCCAGCCGCTTCAAGTTCGGACGTATCCGGCAACGGTGACGCAGTCCTCAGCTCGCGGAATGGGTATTCCTGGCACAATCACGTTGGATGTCGTGCCAGGCTTCTCATACGTCCTGGCGTTTCCCGGTCTGGATGCTCGATTCTACGTGAAAGACGTTTCCTATGGAGGTTCGAAAATCCTGCATCAGCCTTTCGTGCCGCGCGCTGGTGATGCAAAGCTAAGGATCACTATAGGAACCGACGCAGGTTCCCTCACCGCCACCGTCCTGACCAACAACGGCCAGCCCTCCGCAGCTACCGCCGTTATTGTTGTGCCCGCAGCGTCCCAGACTGACTCGGAAGTTGCTGCGACATTTCGTGCAGGTGTTACGGATGAAAACGGCAGCTTCACCCAAAGTGGACTGCCGCCAGGAAAATATGATGTGTTCGCTGCAATCGATCCGGGCCCAAACCGGATCGGGCGGGCTCAAATGATGCTCATTGATCCCACACCCGAGGCGATGGCCAGAATCCGGCGAACACGAGCACACGGTAAGAACGTGGAAGTGACTTCGAGTGGAATGACTTCTGTTTCGCTTTCGCCGATCCTGATGGATTAATGAGAGTCTTCGCCTCAATGACCTCTATTAAGAACGCACAGCTCGCCATCCTTCTACTGACGCTCTGGGCCGGCACCGCGCGGGCTGAATCGATACAGGGTACTGTTCTTGAAGATCACTCGGGCGCGCCCGTGCCGGCGGCGTCGGTCACCGTGAAGACGATCGCCGGAGAAACGCTGAAGGAAATGGAAACAGATCGGAGCGGCAATTTCGCGGTTGCAGATCTGCCCGCAGGTGTCTACGAGATCAGTATCACAAAGGCGAATTACAGCACTCTGAATGCGCGGATGACGGCAGGGAGTGCGGTAACCCGCGTACTTCGCCTCATCAAGTATGGCGTTATTTCAGGCCGCATCACATTGCCTCAAGCAAGAGGCACTGTTGTCGCGATTGAGAAGGTAGCGGAATACCAGCTACCGCGCAGCTTTTCGGGAATGATCAACGCGGCAGGCGAGTTTCGGATTTTCGGAATTCCTCCCGGCCATTACGTCCTGGCCGCGCCTTTTCTCAGCGCAAATACAATTCCGGGGGTCGCTCGCGGAATGGCGCTATACCCGTCGAGCGCAAAACCACGCGAGTTCGAGATCGCCGGCGGCGAGCAATACGAGGTCGCGGATTTTGTCGTGCAACCTGTAGGGCGATCGACGATCAGCGGCAAAATCTCGTCTCCTGCTGGGCCGCAGATTTATACCCTGACGATCGTGCACTCCGACTATCCTTCGATTCGAGTCCAGCTTACCCTTACCGCAAGCGACGGCACGTTCAAGCTGGATAATTTCTACCCTGGCACGTATGAGTTGTATGCCTCGGGGCCTGTACAGCCGCCATCATTTTTTGCGCATATTCATCTGGAACTGAATTCACAAGACGTCGAGAATCTGGACATTCGTCTGCAGCCCGGGCGCGCGGTTGAATTTGTTTTGCCGCCGAACGGGAAGCCGCCCCTTCCCGCCTGTTCGCCGGATGGAAGCATCACGCTGCAGTCTCTCGGATTTTGGCCCCTCGTGCGGGATCAGAAAATCACTGCGCACATCGGTCCGCAGCCGGGACCAACGAGGATCGAGAATGTCGGGCCGACACCATTTGTGGTGAGTGTGCAAAGCACGACCGGGAACTGCACGGGTGTTACTGATCGCTTGCTCGATATGACGGACAAAGTTCCGCCCGCGCGCATGATCACGGGATTTGAGCCGCCTGGCGTCATTTACGGCGCCGCTCCAGGTGCGAGTGTGATTGTTCTGCGCGACGTTACTCCCGGGCGTCAATCGCCCGTGCGCGCGGAGTTCACAAACTCCAGCGAATTCCATTTTGATGCCGTCCCACCCGGGCAATACTGCGTTACGACGAGAGTGGCAGACGATGCGATTCTCCGTTGGACGCCCGAATCCCGTTGCGGCAACCCCATCGTCGAACTCGCGCCGGGCGAGTCAAAAGGGTTGTGATGGTCGAATTCAGGGGTTATTCCTTCCGGAGAGGATAGTTTCGGTGTTCGACAGCCGGATCATTCGCCGACGGTCGGCTGAGGTACCTCTTACTAAAGTGCAATCGGCGTTGTGCGCCGCACGAAACCGCGTCTGGCAATCTTCCGGATACACACCACACGACACAAACCACACGAATTGGTTGCGGCCAGCCTCGACGCCGTCTAGCCTGTTTCTCCATGGAGTTGCGACACCTGAGGTATTTCGTGGCAGTAGCTGAGGAATTGAACTTCACGCGTGCTGCGGCGCGCCTGCACACATCACAACCATCACTCAGCCAGCAGATTCGGCAAATCGAAGCGGAGTTGGGCGTGGCCCTGCTCGAACGCAGCCGCCAATATGTGGCGCTTACCAGCGCCGGCCGTATTTTTCTCCGGGAATCGAAAGACATTCTCGCGCGGATCGAACATGCGGGCAGACTGGCGAAGCAGGCGGCCGGCGGCCGCGCGGGAGATCTTTCCATAGGAACATTTCCCGCTGCCGACGTTCGTATTCTTCCGGCCTTGCGCCCGTTCATCGCAGAGCGCTTGCCGAATCTACGACTGGTTTTGCACAGCAAGTACGCGGTGGAACCCACCGCCGGCCTCCTCGCCGGTGCTCTGGATGTTGCGTTTATGCGTGGTCCGATCCAATCGGATGAACTCGAAGCTCGCGAGGTGTTGCGAGAAGATATCGTTGTTTTGCTTCCGGCGCATCATCCGCTCGCCGGCCGCAAGAGCATTCCCGTGGAATTGCTCGACGACCTGCCCTGCATCACGATGGACCGTTCACTCTCGCCAGGTTTGTACGACGCGATTGCGGCGCTTTACCGGCAGGCCCGTATTCGGATGCATGCGGTGTCGAGCGCGGATAACGTCCTGGGACACCTTCGTCTTGTACAGGAGGGATTGGGATTTGCGCTTCTGCCGGATTCCATGGGAGCACTGCTCCCTTCCGGTGTCGTCCAGAAGCCGCTCAAATGCAGTCCGGTGCCGACTGTTTCCGTTGTTGTGGCATGGAAAGCAGGGAACTCGTCGCCCCTGGTTAACGCTTTCGTAGATTTGGTTCGTCAGTGTGTTGGTAACGCAAAAGACGTG